>JAZRPB010000001.1:0-51474 GCA_045649025.1 Clostridia bacterium
ATGGCTACGATCCGACTTTCTGAAATGGTTTTTGTCAATTCAAGGTCGTAGCCGTTTTTTACACCGTCGCAATCCATACTTGTTAAAAGTATTTCGCCTGCACCCAACTCCTCAACCTTTTTTGCCCAATAAAGAGCATCTATGCCTGTGTCTACTCTGCCGCCATTTAAATAAATTGTCCAGCCCTCGCCGTTTTCTCGGCGTTTTGCATCAATTGCACACACCACACACTGCGAGCCGAACTTCTGTGCCGCCTCGCTTATAAGCTCGGGTCGTTTTATTGCCGCACTGTTTACCGAAACCTTGTCTGCTCCTGCATTTAGAATTTTTCTAAAATCCTCAACACTTCTTATTCCGCCGCCAACAGTAAACGGTATAAACACACTCTTTGCAACTGCCTCCACCATATCCACAACTGTTTCTCGTGCGTCCGAAGAAGCGGTTATATCCAAAAACACAAGCTCGTCTGCTCCTGCTCTATTATAAACGACAGCACATTCAACAGGGTCGCCTGCATCTATTAAATTCACAAAATTAACTCCCTTTACAACTCGTCCATTGCTTACGTCAAGACAGGGTATTATTCTTTTAGCATACATATTTTTTGCTTTTATCCTTTCACAGATTAATAAAATTCTTCAGTATTTCCATTCCCGCATCGCCACTCTTTTCAGGGTGGAACTGCGTTGCAAAAACATTATCCTTTTCAACTGCAATAGCAAGCCTTTCGCCATATTCGGTATATGCCGAAACAATATCCTTCTGCGGTGTTGTTAAATAATACGAATGAACAAAATACACATACGGGGAATTGTTTTTACTTCCCAGCAAAGCACTGTCTCTTGTGAGAGTAATGTTGTTCCAGCCCATATGCGGTATTTTAAGACCTGTATCGGGAATTTTTACCACCTTGCCCTTAAATATTCCTAGACCCTCAACGCCAGGACTTTCTTCGCTTTCTTCAAACATCATCTGTAATCCCAAACAAATACCCAAAAGCGGTGTTCCATTTTGTGCAACTGTTTTTACCACCTTATCAAGACCGTTTTTGCGAAGCGAGAAAAGAGCATCGCCAAAAGAACCCACACCTGGTAATATTACCTTATCAGCTTTTAGTATTTCATTTGCATTGCCTGTAACAACACATTGTGCTCCCAGAAAATCGAGTGCATTCTTTACACTATGTAAATTTCCTGCCCCATAATCTATTATTGCTATCATTTATTAACCTCCGGTGCGTTTAATTTTTTAGAGCTGTCTAAACATATGTTTTTGCAGTTTTTATCTTTCTACTCTTTCTCCGTTTATGTAAACATCACATATGTTGAGGTCGCTGTCGAGTACTATGAAATCGGCAAGCTTGCCCTCCTTAATGCTTCCGATTTTATCGTCTGCACCAAGTGTTTTTGCAGGGTTAAGAGATGCCATCTTAACTGCACTTTCAAGCGGTACACCAATAGATACCATATTTCTTACTCCGTCTATTAAAAAGCTTGTTCCGCCTGCAATTGTGCCGTCCTCGGTGCGTGTTTCGCCGTTTTTAACAATTATCTTTCTTCCGTTTACCTCATACTCGCCATCGCCCAAACCTGTACCAAGCTCACTGTCGGTAATCATATTAATATTATCGTCGCCCTTAAGCTTATATGCCATTTTTACAACGTGCGGCGAAACGTGGAAGAAGTCGCAAATAAATTCACATTTAACTCTATTATCGCTTAAAACCGCACCAACAACACCTGGCTTTCTGTGGTTTAAGCCTGTCATTGCATTAAAGGTGTGGGTGGATTGTGTTGCACCCATATCAACGCCCTTTATTGCTTCCTCATACGTTGCATTTGTATGACCAATAGATACAACAACATTATTTTCTCTTAAAAGCTTAATGCTTTCTTTAGCACCCTCAAGCTCGGGAGCCATTGTTATTATTTTAACCATTCCCTTGCCCGCCTCAATAAGCTTTTTTGTTTCCTCAACCGTTGGCTTTCTTATATTTTCAGGCAAATGTGCACCCTTGTATTCAACAGCAAAATACGGACCTTCAAGATGAATTCCCATACATCTTGCAGAGCCGTCTTTTCTTTCATATTCTACTAAATTTTTTATACATCCAAGCATTTTGGCGGTAGGAGCAGCCGATATTGCAGGACAAAGTGACGTTGTGCCCATTTTTGCCTCAACACCAAAAATAACATCGTTTGTTTCATCATCAAAATCTATAAAGGTTTTGCCCATAGCAGAGTGCATATGGGTATCAATAAGTCCGGGAATTATGTATTTTTCGTTAAGGTTAATATCTCCCGAGGCATCGTCTTCACTAATCTTTTTAAAAACACCGTCCTCAACTGTTAATGATGCATTTTTAAATGTAAAATCATCACATAAAACCCTTGCATTGTAAAATTTCATTGTTGTTTCACCCCATATATCTATACTTGCTTCCATAATAGCACAAATGAAATTTAAAGTCAACAAAATATGCTAAAATTTTATTAATTTTCCCAGTTTTTTCGTATCTGTTCTATTACCTTTTTTTCTATTCTTGAAATCTGCACCTGCGACACTCCAACAACGGTTGCAACCTCTGCTTGTGTTTTGTTTTTAAAGTACCTTAAAATCAGAATTTGCCGCTCTCTTGGCTTTAGGGAATTAAGGATATTTGATATCATAACCCTGTCTGTGATTTTTTCCTCCTCATCTTCGCCCTTTATTGTGTCTAAAAGTGCAATTTCCTTGTTGTCACTCCTTACGCTTTCATATATTGAGTGAGGCGGTGTGACTGCTTCAAAGGCTTCTGTAAGAATTCCCTCATCAATATCGCAGTCCTTTGAAATCTCAATTATTGTAGGCTCGCGGTTTAGCTTTTTTTGCAATGCCTCACGCGACCTGTACCCCTTTAGTGCCGCCTCTTTAAGAGAACGGCTCACCTTTACTATGCCGTCATCTCTTAAAAATCTTTTTATTTCACCCATAATCATAGGCACTGCATATGTAGAAAACTGCACACCAAAACTAAAGTCGAACTTGTGTACCGCTTTTAAAAGACCAATTGAGCCGATTTGTATTAAGTCCTCTTTTTCATAGCCTCTGCCGCAGTATCTGTTTACTACGCTGTGTACAAGCCCCATATTTTCTTCTATGAGTATATCCTTTGCCTCTTTATCGCCATTATGTACTCTTTCTAAAAGTGCACTGTTCTTATTCACGTCCTTCACCTATATGCTTTGTTAAAATAACCTGTGTTCCCTCACCAACTGCGCTTTGCACCAAAACAGTGTCCATAAACGATTCCATTATTGTAAAACCAAGTCCCGAGCGTTCGTCATTTGGCTTTTCGCTCCACATTGGCTCTCTTGCTTTTTTTATGTCCCTTATGCCTTTGCCGTTATCGGTAATTTTTATTGTTACTGTGTTGTCTTTTATGTCCCCTTCCATTGTGATTATTTTATCTTGTGCCAGATTATAGCCGTGAATTATAGCGTTTGTTACCGCCTCGCTCACGGCTGTTTTTATGTCGTTAAGTTCTTCTATTGTGGGGTCGCATCCCAGCACAAATGCCGACACAACCATTCTTGCAAACCCCTCGTTACACGATTTCGATAAAAATTCTATTTTCATTTTGTTTTCCATTATGCTTGTACCTCCTCAATAACATCTTCTATTTTTTGTGCTATATGTGCAATGCTTTTTAAATTCGCCATTTCTAAAAGCCTTTCCACACTGCTGTTCATACCAAATATTATTATGTGTCCCCCAAGAGGTTTTACAGTTTTGTATCTACCCATAATAACACCTATTCCCGATGAATCCATAAATGTAACCTTGCTAAAGTCAAATGCAACATTTATTGCACCGCTTCTCATAAGTGTTCTGTCGATTTGTGTACGCAGTTCATTTGAAATATGGTGGTCTATTTCTCCTGTTACTTTCACAACAACCATTTTTTGCTGATTAATAAGCTCTATTTCCATATTGTTTCCTCCTTTTTTGTTAAATTAATAATCTGCAACATATATTACACTTTTTAGGTAAACATTCCCTTTGATGAAAAATAAGAACCTTTGTCGAAAAAAGACTTTAAATTAGGCAGGGCTTCTCCTCTTGTGTTTACAATGTAATTTGTTGCACAAAAAAAGCGTAGCAGTCATTTAAACTACTACGCTGTAAAAAGTCTTACTTTTTAGGGTTACATTGTTTTTTTAAACACCCTTGTGTGTTATTTCACCGTTTATAAACGTCATTACGCATTTTGCTTCAAAGTCGGTGGGAAGTGCGGTAAATACTGCAAAATCTGCATCCTTACCAACGGTTATTGAACCAACTCTGTCGTTAATTCTGCAATTTTTTGCCGCAGTTATGGTTATACCCTTTAGAGCAAGCTCCTTGTCCATTCCGTTTTTAACCGCCATAGCTGCACAAAGCGGCAGGTTTTCTATTGGTATTTCGGGGTGGTCTGTTATTATTGCAACGTCTATACCTCTTTGGGACAGGTTTTTGTAGGTTTTAAAGCTCAAATTCTTAAGCTCGGGCTTTGAACGGTCGGAAAGAGTGGGGCCAAGCATAACGCTCACTTTTTCTCTCTCCAAAATTGATGCAACTCTGTCACCGTCGGAGCAATGCTCAATGGTTATGTCTAAATTAAATTCCTTGCCAAGACGTATTGCAGAGCAAATATCATCTGCGCGGTGTGCGTGTATTTTTACAGGGATTTCACGCTTTAGCACAGGTAAAAGTGCCTCCGATTTCATATCAAGCTCGGGCTTATCGTTTTCCTCGCTGTCTTGTTCATATTCCTCTGTTTGCTCGGCGTATCTTTGTGCTTTTATAAACATCTCTCTTAAAAGTGCCATTGTGCCCATTCTTGTTAGCGGTGCTTCTTCCTTTTCGGCAAATACCGATTTAGGATTTTCACCAAGTGCTATTTTTAATGCACACGGTGCTTTTAAAATCATATCATCAACACAAATTCCCGCTGTCTTTAGTGCCGCAAACTGACCGCCTGCAGGGTTTGCACTGCCAGGTCCTGTTACAACACAGGTTACACCTGCACCTCTTGCCTCTTCAAAGGCTCTGTCGAATGGATTTATAGCGTCTATTGCCCTAAGATGCGGCATTATAGGCTCGCTTTGCTCGTTGCCGTCGTCGCCCTCAAAGCCAACAGAGTCCTCGAACATTCCCACGTGACAGTGTGCGTCTATAAGTCCTGGTGTTACAACCATTCCCGCAACATCTATTACTTCTTTAATATGTGCGTCAAATTTGTTGGTTTTTTCACCAACATATATTATTTTGTCATCAAATACAATCATTCCGTCATCTATCACAGACGAGTCCATTGTATAGATTTTTCCGTTTGTTATTGCTTTCATATTATTTCTTTTTTATGATTTCGTGTCTGCCTGGTCCGTTTGAAACTATTGTGATTGGAACTTCAAGCTCTTTTTCAATAAATTCAATATAGTTACGGCAATTTTCAGGCAGCTTTTCGTACTCTGTTATGCCTCTTATATCCTCTTTCCAGCCAGGTAACACCTTTAAAACAGGCTTTGCACGGTTTAGCTTGTTGGTGGTTGGGAAATCTCTTGTGACTTCGCCGTCAACCTCGTAGCCTACGCAAACAGGAATTTCATCGAGGTAGCCCAAAACGTCAAGAACAGTGAATGCAACCTGTGTTGCACCCTGAACACGACAGCCGTATCTTGAAGCAACGCAGTCAAACCAACCCATTCGGCGTGGTCTGCCTGTGGTTGCACCAAATTCACCGCCGTCACCGCCGCGACGTCTTAATTCGTCTGCCTCATCACCAAATATTTCAGACACAAATGCACCTGCACCAACTGCTGATGAATATGCCTTAACAACTGTTATAATTTCCTTTATTTCATATGGTGGAATGCCTGCACCTATTGCACCGTAGCCCGCAAGAGTTGATGAAGATGTGGTAAACGGATATATACCAAAATCAGGGTCCTTTAAAGAGCCAAGCTGACCTTCTAACAATATGTTCTTGCCTTCCTTTAGAGCATTGTGTATAAATGCAACAGAATCAACAACATACGGTGCTATCATATCGCGGTATTCTTTTAGAGTTTCCATTAACTCATCGGCATCTATTAAAGGCTTATGATACACGTGCTCTAAAATAAGGTTCTTTATTTCGAGCACATTTTTAACCTTTTCCTTTAGTGTTTCCTCTTCAAAAAGCTCCCATACCTGAAAACCGATTTTTGCGAACTTATCGCTAAAGAACGGTGCTATACCTGATTTTGTTGAACCAAACTGACGGTCGGATAATCTTTCCTCTTCGTATTGGTCAAAAAGTCGGTGATATGGCATCAACACCTGTGTTCTTTCCGATACAACAATGTTTGGCTTTGGCACGCCCTTTGAAACAACGTCGTCTATTTCCTTTATAAGCTGGGGAATATCCAATGCAACACCGTTGCCTATCATATTTGTAACATTCTGGTTAAATGAACCCGACGGAAGAAGATGCAGTGCAAATTTTCCGTATTCATTTATTATTGTGTGTCCTGCATTTGCTCCGCCCTGAAAACGAATAACAATGTCGGAGGTGGTGGCAAGCATATCTGTTATCTTGCCCTTACCTTCGTCGCCCCAGTTTGCACCAACAATTGCTCTTACCATATTTATTCAATCCTTTCAATTATACATTTATTTCAACATCCAAACCCAATAACTCCTTGTTTTCGTTAAGCACAGGGTTTACATAATCGTTTATAAAATCATCAACCTGCTCGGGCGCTCTGCCCACAAAGTTTTCAGGCTTTAAAACTGCATTTATTTCTTCAAGAGTTAAACCAAACGAAGCATCGTTTGCAATAAGAGAGGCAAGGTTGTTTGCCTTTCCTTCCATTTTAACAGTTTTACCTGCCTCCATAGAATGAACTCTTATTCTTTCGTGCAGCTCTTGACGGTCGCCACCTTTTTTGACTGCGTCCATCATTATATTTTCCGTTGCCATAAACGGTATTTCACTCATAAAGTGTTGATATATAACCTTATCGTAAACAACAAGACCATCTACCACGTTTATATACAAATTTAAAATTGCATCCACTGCCAGAAAAGCCTCGGGAATTGATATTCTCTTGTTTGCACTGTCGTCGAGTGTTCTTTCAAACCATTGGGTTGAGGCAGTAATTGCAGGGTTTAGTGCGTCTACTATAACATATCTTGCAAGCGAGCCTATTCTTTCGCTACGCATAGGGTTACGCTTATATGCCATTGCTGATGAGCCAATCTGTGATTTTTCAAACGGCTCCTCTATCTCCTTTAAGTGCTGCAGAAGACGTATATCATTTGAGAATTTATATGCACTTTGTGCTATAAGACTCAAAACATTAAGCATTTGAGAATCTAATTTTCTTGAATATGTTTGTCCGCTTACAGGGAAGCACTCATCATAGCCCATCTTTTTGGCAATTCTTTTATCGAGCTCCTTGCATTTTTCGTGGTCGCCGTCGAAAAGCTTCAAAAAGCTTGCCTGCGTGCCCGTTGTGCCCTTACAGCCCAAAAGCTTTGCTTTTTTAAGCTGATGGTCTACATCCTCTAAATCCATCAACAAATCCTCAAGCCAGAGCGTTGCTCTTTTGCCAACCGTTGTTGGCTGTGCACTCTGGAAGTGTGTGTAGCCAAGAGTTGGCAGATTCTTATATTCTTTTGCAAATTTTGCAACCTCGTTTATAAGACACACAAGCTTTTTCTTTATAAGCTTCATTGCCTCGGTCATAATTATGATGTCGGTATTATCGCCCACATAACAGCTTGTTGCTCCAAGGTGAATTATGCCCTTTGCCTTCGGACACTGCACACCATATGCATAAACGTGCGACATAACGTCGTGACGCACTTCCTTTTCTCTTGCACGTGCAACATCGTAGTTTATGTCGTATATGTGCTCCTTCATCTGTGCAATCTGCTCGTCGGATATATCAAGACCAAGCTCCTTTTCGCTCTCGGCAAGTGCTATCCACAGCTTACGCCATGTGGAGAACTTTTTGTCGGGCGAAAAGATATATTGCATTTCCTTTGACGCATAACGTGAATTCAAAGGACTTTCGTAAGTATCTGTTGCCATATTTTCATAGCCTTTCTATTTAGTCTGTGCGGCGTTTTTACCCTTGGTTACAACACGCCACACCAATACATACTATATTATATTATAAATACCAAAAAATTTCAAGTCCTTTTACAAAAAAACAAAATTTAGGCTCTTTCTTTTTGTTGACTAAATTTTTCGGATATGATACAATATATGTAATAAACACATTGAAATTTGGCATAGGAGGTGGTTGTTTGAACAAGAAATTTGATATAACGGGAATGACATGCTCGGCGTGCTCATCACACGTGGATAAATGCGTACGAAGTCTTAACGGTGTACAAAACGTAAATGTGAATTTGCTTAAAAATTCAATGACTGTTGAGTATAACGAAGCTGTGCTTAATGAAAATGAAATTATAAAAGCAGTAGAGAGCGGCGGCTACGGTGCCTCTGTTGCAGGTGAAAAAAAAGAAAAAACACCTGTGGATACCAACGAAGCATCGGTTAAAAAAAGACTTTTTGTTTCAATTGCCTTTTTAATACCGCTTATGTATATTTCTATGGGGCATATGTGGCATTTTCCGTTTTTAACATTTTTTGACGATGTAAAAAATGCAGGCATTTTCGCCCTTACCCAGCTTTTACTTACCTTACCTGTGCTTGTTGTGAACAAAAAATTTTTCACAAACGGCTTTAAGTCGCTTATAAAAGGCTCGCCGAATATGGATACATTAATAGCAATCGGCTCGGGTGCGTCCTTTATATATGGTGTTTGTGCAATATATGTTATACTGTATGCATTAGCAAATAACAACACACACCTTGCACACGAATATATGATGAACCTTTACTTTGAGGGTGCGGCTATGATTTTAACACTCATAACCCTTGGTAAATTTTTTGAGGCTCGTGCAAAGGGCAAAACCACCGAGGCAATTGAAAAGCTTATGGACCTTACACCCAAAACCGCAACGGTTGTGCAAAACGGCGAAGAAATCACAATCCCCACCGAAGAAGTGATAGTTGGCGATATAGTTGTTGTAAGAGCAGGACAGACTATCCCTGTTGACGGCGAAATAGTAGAAGGTGGCGGCTCGGTTGACGAAAGTGCAATCACAGGCGAAAGTGTTAGTGTTGAAAAGACCGTAAAAAGCAAGGTTGTGGGAGCAACGCTTTTGCAAAGCGGATATATAAAAATAAAAGTGGAAAAAACAGGTAGTGATACAACACTTGCTCAAATTATACAGCTTGTGGAGGAAGCATCGTCATCAAAAGCACCCATTGCAAAGCTTGCCGACAGGGTAAGCGGAATTTTTGTTCCTGTGGTTATTTCAGTTTCAATAATCACGCTTATTGTGTGGCTGTGTTTTGGCTATGTCTTGAGCTTTGCATTGTCGATGGCTGTTTCGGTGCTTGTTATATCGTGTCCGTGTGCGTTGGGACTTGCCACACCAACTGCCATAATGGTTGGTACAGGCAGCGGTGCACGTATGGGAATATTAATAAAAAATGCCGAGGCACTTGAAAACACACATAAAATAAACACAGTGGTTCTCGATAAAACAGGCACTGTTACCGAGGGAAAAATGTCTGTTACCGATATTATTCCAAATGCCATTTCACAAGAGGAGCTTTTAAAAATTGCCGCATCTATTGAAATTAAATCCTCACACCCCTTATCAAAGGCAATTTGCAAAAAAGCCGAGGGTATGAATTTATATGAAGTAACCGATTTTGAGCAAATTGAAGGCGGCGGCATTAAGGGAAGTCTTAACAAAGAGCCTCTTATTGCAGGTAACTATAAAATGATGGTGCAAAATAACATTTGTGTTGCACAAAACCCCTCGCTTGCAGATGACGGAAAAACATTGCTGTATTTTGCAAAAAACAACAAATTTATAGGAATAATCGCAATACGTGACACAATAAAAAAATCGAGCAAAACGGCAATTTTGCAGCTTATTAAAATGGGGCTTGACGTTATTATGCTCACAGGCGACAATAAAAAAACTGCAAAAGCTATTTGCAATGAGGTGGGAATTTCCAATGTTATTGCCGAGGTTTTACCGCAGGATAAGGAACAAGAAATACGAAAATTGCAACAAGAAGGAAAAAGAGTTGCAATGGTGGGCGACGGAATAAACGACGCACCCGCACTTGTGCGAGCTGATGTTGGTATTGCAATTGGCGGCGGCACAGACATTGCAATTGATTCGGCCGATATTGTTTTAATGAGCGGCGATTTATCTTCCGTTGCAAGCTCAATTGGGCTGTCGAAGGCAGTAATAAAAAATATAAAGGAAAATCTGTTCTGGGCATTTATATATAACATTTTGGGTATTCCCGTTGCGGCAGGTTTGTTGTATTTGCCGTTGGGTGTTAAATTAAATCCTATGATAGCCGCTGCTGCTATGAGCTTAAGCTCGGTGTTTGTGGTATCTAATGCACTGCGATTAAGATTTTTTAATAATAAAATAAATAAGCAAACAAAAAAAGAGGAGGAAAACAAAATGGTTATAAAAATAAACGGAATGATGTGCTCACACTGCACAGGCAGAGTACAAGAGGCATTAAATGCAATTGACGGCGTAAGTGCAGAGGTTACTTTAGATAACGGCGGGCAGGCAGCAATAACACTTTCAAAGGACGTTAGTGTTGATTTAATAAAGAAAACAATACTTGAAGCAGGCTATAAGGTTGAGGACTAAAGGCTTTAAACAAAAAAACAACATCGGCATTAACCATTGTAAATTTTTAAGTTGACGAATAAAAATTACCAAATTAAAATTTGAATATAAAAAAAAGAAGTGTACACAATATGAATGTGGTCGATACAATTCGACACATTTTATATATATATTATTCAAATTTTGAGGAGGGAAATACAATGAGTAAGAGTAAGATTTCAGTACCTGAAGCAAAAGCAGCTATGGAAAAGTTCAAGATGGAAGCCGCTAACGAAGTAGGTGTTAACCTAAAGCAAGGCTACAACGGCGATTTGACAGCAAAGCAAGCAGGCTCAATAGGCGGTCAGATGGTTAAGAAAATGATTGAAGATTACGAAAACAAAATCAAATAACTAAACTGATTAGAAATAATCAAAAAACAGACACATTGTTGAATGAACCGACCCCCAAAAGTTAGACGAAAATCTAACAATCAGGAGGTCGGTTCATTTTTTTATTTTTACTTGTTTTTTTACAGGTTTTATGGTATCATATTATTTATAGACTTAAAATTTGTAAGGAGAGTTACATTATGAAGAAAAGATTTGTTTCAATTTTGAGTATGGTCTTGGCAATAACAATGCTTATTTCAAATGTTGCCAACGCCGCAACTTTAAAAAACGGTCAGTACATATCCTCGGCAGGTGCGTGCGTTATGGACTTTGCATCGGGCGAGGTGTTGTATGAATACAACGGCAACACGCCTCGTGTGCCTGCAAGTATGACAAAGATAATGAATATGTATTGCATTTATGAGGCTTTAAAAAACGGTGAAATCACACTCGACACAAAAGTGCCAATAAGTCAGAACGTGTACAACAAGTCGAGAAATTCTGTGTATCAGAGCGTTTTACCGCTGCACTATAACACAACCTACACAGTAAATGAAATGATGGACGTGATTGTGGTATACTCGGCAAGCGGTGCTGCAGTTGCAATGGCAGAGCTTATAGGCGGCGGCAGCGAGGCAAATTTTGTTGCAAGAATGAACGATACTGCAAAGAAAATGGGTATTGATGCATATTATTATGATAGCTGCGGTATTGCCAACAATAAGGTTTCACCAATTGCAATGGCAACTCTTGCAAGAAACATTATAAAGGATTATCCCGATATTTTAAAAAGATCTGCAAAGAAATCGGTTTCCTTCCACGGAAATACCTATAAAACCACAAACCACCTTTTAGATACATATTATTACAGCGGTGCCGACGGCTTAAAAACAGGTACAACATCTGCGGCAGGCTATTGCTTTTGCGGTACTGCAGTAAGAAACGGAAACAGAGTTATTACTGTAACAATGTCGTCGTCATCAACAGGACAGCGTTTTATTGATACTGCCCGACTTCTCGACTACGGCTTTGCGGCAGTTGAGGCAAAATATAACACAATATATTTTACCAACAAAAGTACCTTCATAAACAACACCGAGGTTCCCACCTTTGTGCACAAGGGTGCAGAAGAAAAATCGCTTGTTATTGCCGAGGACTTAAAGGATTACGGCTTTAACATTACATGGAATGAGGGCGAAAAAACTCTTTATTTAACATATAATAAAGACAAAAAGGTTAATCCTATACCAATAGACTATTATAAGAACAAAAACAACACAAAGGCATTTTCGGTTGTTAAAAATAATACTGTTAAGGTTGTTTTAAATGACGGCGAAAAAAAGCACAATTTAGAGGATATATTTAATGTAAACGGCTATATGTGCATAAGTGTGGACGAATTGGGAAAAATCTACGACCTCAAATGGAGCGACAACAACAACAGAGCCGACCTCACCGTTAGCCCTAAAGAGCCAAAGGCTGTGTTGCCAAACGGCGAGGAGCTGACCTCAAAGAGTGCCATTATTATGGACTTCGACACAGGTAACACACTTTATGAGTTTGATGCCGACACACAAAGAGCGTGTGCATCTATTGCAAAGATGATGTCTGTTTACGTTGTTTTAGATGCCATCAAGGCAGGCGAAATCACACTTGATACAATAGTGCCTATAAGTGAGAATGTGTATAATCTGTCACGAAATGAAAACTATAAGATGATGGTTAACCTTGAATATGACGAGGAATACACCGTTGACGAAATGCTCGATATGATTGTTATATTCTCGTCTGCTGCGTGTGTGACGGCTGTGGCAGAGCTGCTTTGCGGCACTGAAAAAGAGTTTGTTGTGCGAATGAACGAAAAGGCAAAGGAAATTGGCATTGGCTCTGTTTTCTACAATGGAACAGGTGTGTGCTTAAATCCCGAAACAGATAAGGAAAATATGATGTCGCCGCGTGAAATTGCTGTTATGACAAAGGCAATGATAGAGGATTACTCCGAAGTTCTTGAGAGAACAAAGTGTGCATCGGTTGAATTCCACGGCAACACCTACTATAACTTAAACAAGCTTTTTACCGACTTCTACTATGAGGGTGCCGACGGCTTCAAAAATGGTATGACCGAGGCTTCGGGCTACTGTATGTGCGGAACTGCCTCGATAGACGGCAAAAGAGTTATTACCGTAACTCTTCCTTCAAATTCAAACGAGGCACGCTTTACCGACTCAATAAAAATGTTTGATTACGGCTTATCAAAGCTTGGTGTAGACACATCAGGTGCACAGGAAAAGGAAGAAATCAAGATAGACGAAAGCAAAGAGGTTAAGGTTAATATAGACGGAAACTACGAGGTTCCGTTTACCGACCAGGCTCCTGTTATTATGAATAACCGTGTGCTTGTGCCTGTTCGTATTGTTTTGGAAACACTTGAAAAGAAGGTTGACTGGAACGATGCAACAAAGGAAGTTGTTGTGAGTGATGACGTGGTAAAGCTTACATTAAAGGTAAATTCCAATGTTATGATAAAAGAAACCACAAACCCAATTGATAACACCGTAACAAAGGAAGAGGTTGTGCTTGATATGGCACCCACCGTTATAAACAACAGAACACTTCTGCCTATTCGTGCAGTTGTTGAGGCGTTTGGTGCGGCAGTTATTTGGGAAGAAGAAACTCAAACTGTATTAATTGTTGCAGGCGTGTGCTAATAAGAAAGGGACACTAAAAAAGGGTACTGTTAAAAATTTTAACAGTACCCTTTTTTTTTACTTTTGCGGTGTGTGTGCATTTTATCATATCCTCACAGGACGTAGAGAAAATAGCACACAACGGACAACCCGAACCCGACGCTGTATGTCGATACCGCGAGTGGTGAGGTTTGTTCGTAGCAAAATTTTTAATTTTGCGGTGTGTGCATTTTATCATAGTCCTGCAAACACATCTGTATTTTTTTCTTCTACCACCTTTACATCAAATTCCGATAAAAGCTCTTTAAAAATATCTATAACACAAATCTCGGTGCCATAATGCCCTGCGTCTATTAAGCAAATGCCGTCACGTTGTGCATCCATTGCCTGATGATATTTTATGTCCCCCGTAATGAATGCATCACAGCCCTCTTTAATTGCCAATGGAGCAAGCTCAAAACAGCTTCCGCCGCCAATGGCAATCTTTTTTATTTTTCTGCTTTTATCTCCCGTTGCACGCACACTTGTGTTAAGTCTTTTTCCAACAAAGGTGCAAAGCTTATCAAACGTCATACGCTCCTTTAGTGTCCCCATTCTGCCAAGACCTGCGTTTTTATAAACACTGTCTTTTTCTAGCACCTCAACATTTTCAAGGTCAAGAATTTTTGCAAGACGTGCATTTATGCCGTTTTCGGCTTTATCTATGTTTGTGTGCATACTTATAACATTTATGTCGTTTTTTATAACCTCACCAAACATTTCACCAAAATATGACGATGTATCAACCGCACTTATTTTAGCGAATATAAACGGATGATGCGATAAAATGGTGTTACAACCGTTATCAATCGCCTTTTGTATAACCTCTTTAGATACATCAAGGCACACACACACACCGCTCACCATTGCGTCCTCACGTCCGCAAAGAAGTCCGCAGTTGTCCCATTCATACGCAAGGGATAGCGGTGCAAATTCATTTATTTTATTTAATAAGTCTTTTATTTGCATATTAACATTTCCTTTCCACATTCTTTACTATAAGGGATATAAGGTTTAGATGCCACTTTTATATACTGATGCTATAGAATCTTTACTCAAAAATTCAATCAAGTCTTGCCTATCCCATAGAATAACATTCTCTTTTTGAGATAATGTAATTGCATTTGATGTAAAGTGTCTATTGGTTATTATTGCTGATTTATCACAACAAAAATATTTGCAACCATTTAAAATATTCCTTATGCTATCTGCATCAACATTTACTCCTTCCGGAGAAATAATACATTTTATAGCATAAGACTCTCCATCTTTTTCTGCAATAATATCTACTCCTTTATTTATATTCAACTTGGCTGAACGGACATTAACGAAATCATTTAGTTCAAACAATCTCATACAATATATCTCAAAAACATCCTTATCTAATTCATCCAATTCTACTTTAATGGTCTTGGGTTGTTTGCTTTTGTATAATTGATATATTACAAAAGCCACTACTCCAACAATCAGTAATATAAAAATTCCTTTTAATATTGGCAATATTTTAGCAAATATAACAAGAAAAAATATTGCAGGAATTGCACCAACGCTCATTTCATATCTTCGTCTGTTTTGTCTATATTCTCTGTATCTATCATAAGAATTATTTGAACTCATTGAATAATCTCCTTCGACACCAATTCATCGTCTTAGTAATATAAAAACAAAATTTCTCTATGTATTCATCATTTTTTGTCTTTTCTGTGCATCCGCTATCTGATTTCTTAAATCACTATCTATATCAACCTTTATTACTTCTATCTCAAATTGTCTGATACTTTCTGCCAATACTGATAATCCATTCAATTTATTTTCCTCTGCCTCATCACACACAACAATTAGTTTTCTATGTTTTTTACCTTTCACTTTATCTAACAATAACATTTTCAATATGTCATTCGCAATTTTGTTATCTTGCGCTTTTTTAGGTTTACCAATATGAGAAAAAATTTCTCCTACAATACAATGTTCTTCTGAATAAAAATCCGGCTCCATATATGTATATTTGTTATCTGCTAAATAGATTTTTGGATTTTCAATCAATTTAATATTTAAGAGCTTTTCAACCTCTGCAAATATAACATGCCCAGCATATTGTTGTTCAACAGAACTTGATTTGCTTGTATTAACCATCTGGATTTTCCTTTCCATTTTTTAAAAAATTTTGACATCCATTGTATGATTTTGTCGAGTTGGGGATAAAATTTTGCTTTTCCCAAAGGCTTCCCCTTGAGGGGAAGCTGTCACGAAGTGACTGATGAGGTGTTAATATTATTTAAGATGTCCTGACAAACACTCTCAAATCTTTGATTAACATCTAAATTTGAATATCTTAATACTTTAATTCCCAAATCGTTTAAAAATGCATCTCTTTTAGCATCATTCTCTATGCCTCTGTCTTCATAGTGTTGTGAACCATCAAGTTCAATTACAATTTTAGATGCTGCAATATAGAAATCAACAATATAATTACCAATCACCTTTTGCCTGTTTACAGTTAGGGATAATGTTTTTAAGAAGTCATACCAAAGATGTCGCTCTTCTTTTGTCATATTCTTTCTTAATGCTTTTGCATTACCTGTTAATTTAGAGTTGTTTGTTGTATTCACTTCCACCTCATCCACCGCAAGCGGTCCCCCTTCCCCTCAAGGGGAAGGCTTTTTTTGCTATTGCTTTTTCTATTCCTCTTCAAAGTCATTCCTCATTGCTCATATAGAAACTTCTCTGTTACTCATCGTCTTTTGATAAGTTTCTATTGCCCTGTCAATTGCAAGCTCGGGGTCGATTGTTTCATCAATTCTTTCTTTTCCAACTTGTGCTAACCACATCTTAAACGGTTCTGCATTGGGTGATGGAATTGATTGAATAATCCGTAAAAGCTGTTCAGTATCAGCAACATCGGTTAAACGCATTTTGCCATCAGTAGCTTTCATTTTCAACTGTACGATTTTTTCGTACAGTTCACTTCCTTCGGCGGCTAATTTACGTTTTAAATCACTCCAATATCGTCTTGGATTATCCGTTCCGCTTAATACTTCACATACGTCAACAACAGAAAAATACCATTCTTCTGTTTCCTCGTTCCAAGCAGTTCTTATTCTTTTATCTTCAAATATTTGTATTTTATTATCCATATATAACCTCCGCCAAAATTTTTACTCGTGTCAAGACAGGGGCAAAAAATATTTTTCATCGTCCAATTACATATTCATTTTAAAAACATCCGCAACCTCTGATATTGCGATATATGCCTTTTCATCAACAGTATGCACAATTTCACGCATTTTTGAAATTTGAAATCGGTCTAATACAGAATATACCATCGTCATATCCGAATTTGAATAACCGCCCTTTATAGATATTTTTGTTGTTCCACACTCAAATTCACTCATCAAAATATTACATATCTCATCCGGCTTTGTGGTTATAATCATTGCCGCTTTTGAACGGTCAATACCTTCTACAATAAAGTCAATTGTTTTAAGTCCTGCAGCGTATGTCACTATAGAATACAACGGCAATATCCAGCTGTTTATGACAATTCCACATATAATATAGAGGCATACATTATAAATCATTACAAATGTGCCCACCGTTATGCCGATTTTCTTTGCAAATATAACAGACATAACCTCTATTCCATCAATTGCTCCTCCGTATCTTATTGTAATTCCGCTTCCAATACCTGAAATCAAACCTCCGAACAGAGCACAAAGCAGCAAGTCTGTACCTGCCAAAGGAGATGCTAAAGATACATCAATCGGTAATACATCTGTTATAAGCCATGCACCAAGCGAGTATACCATAACGGTATATAAAGAATATAAGGTAAATAAACTCCCCTGCTTTTTGTATCCAAAAACAAAAAGCGGAATATTAAGCAACAGTAAAAATATTGATAACGAACACCAATCGGGAGTAATCTGCGATAGCAGCATTGCTGTACCGGAAATTCCGCTATCGTACAATTTCACAGGTGAGAGAAACACCGTTACACCAAAAGCATTTACAAGTCCCGCTATCGTTAGCATAATAATATTTTTAAATCTAATATTTCGCATAAATTCCCTCTCTTTTTACAACATTATTCGATATCCACACTATAAAGACTGTATATTTTAGATGCCGTCCATCAAAGGTTTCTCCTTGAGGAGAGGCTCCGCCGTAGGCGGTGGTGAGGTGTTGTAGGGTTCGGCGGTTTCCGACGAACCGAATATTGTTTTTTGCGGAACATCCTAAAGGCTGTTCCCTACAATTTCACCTCATCCGTCAGCTATCGCTGACACCTTCCCCATCAAGGGGAAGGCTATTTTTCCTACTACTTTTTCTATTCCTCTTCCAATTCCTTAAACAAATTTCTGTATTCGTTTAATTTTTCTGCATCTGGCTCGTTTGCCTTTTCAAGACCTGTTATTACCTTTAAAAGCTCACGATGTTTTTTATTATACAGTGCCCTGTAAAATTCGTGCCCCTTTAAATACGGCGGTATGTGATAGTGTATTTCCTTTGCAAACGGCTTCATTTCACCGCTTTTTGCAACAATTATATTATATACCTTAAAGCCCTCTGTTGCAATGTCCTCGCTAATGATTTCAAAGCCGTTATCTATAAGAAACCTACGTACTGTGTGCTGGTCGTTCATTGGCTGGAGCACAAGTGTTACGTTGTGAGCTTTTATTAAATCATCTCTTAATATGCTCACAATAAGCTCTCCGCCCATACCTGCAATAATAACAGTATCAACCTCGCCGTCCTCTATCGGCGACAAGCCTGCACCAATTCGTGTTGTTATAAATTCTTGCTTGTTATACTTTTCAATATTTTCCTGTGCAATCTTCACAGGCCCTTCGTTTATGTCGCACGCAATAACCTTCTTTGCCCGATTTTCTTCTATTAGAGCAATCGGCACGTATGCGTGGTCACAGCCTATGTCGGCTACCGAATTTGTGTTTACACAATTTACAATACTTCTTAATCTTGGAGTAATCATTTTCTTCCTTTTTTTATTTATCCACGGTGCGTGGATAACTTTTTATTCTTTAAAAACTGCGAAATAACGCGATTTTTGTATATTCCTAACAACTTATTAACAAAATAATTACAAAAAACGTGGATAACTTTTCCATATATTTCCTCTGTGTTAAACTTTGGCTTACCTATGCGGTTTTTGATTTTACAAAAATTACACAGCATAGTGGATAACTTTGTGGAAAAAGTGGATAACTAATTGGAAAATTTAAGCAATACCTACGTTTTTGCCGTGGACAAGTCATTTTTTTATATGCTTGATAACTAATTTTTTTGAGTAAGCTCTGCAAGGTTATCATACTCGCCGTTATCGGTTTTTAACGGCTCTCTTTTTTCAAAAACGAATGCATCGGGGGCACTTGCCTTAAAGCCGTCCTTTTCCGCTTTTGCATCGTTTACGGTCATAATTTTATTTTCGTACCAGTTTTTTATGATGGTATCCATATACTGATATGAAAGCTTATTTGTTTGCATTATGCAGTAGTTATATGCAAGCACTATCATATCCTCGCTCATTCCCCACTCCGAATGCCACTTTGTGAGATACTGTGCCTCAAGCTCGGCAAGGGGCCTGTCTAAAATACCAAAAGCCTTTCTTACTGCATAAAAACAGCTTTTCTTTTCGTTTTCGCTTTTTATATAGCTATCTGCCTTTTCAATGGTGTCGATGCCGTTTTCCTTCCACGTGATTGCCACCTTCTGCACATACTTCATATTGCTTTTGCCGATTGAAATACAATATTCAATAACCATCAGAATAACCTCCGACGGAAGTGCAAGAGCATCGTACATCCAATAAAGGATTTCAAGGTCGTTATCGGAAAGGGTTTTTCCATACGTTGCCTCGGCAATCACACAAAGCTCCGAGAGGGCAGTGTTTTCCACAAGCACCTTTTTCACGTCGGCGGATACTTGTATAACCTCGTTATCGTCCTCTGCTTTAACATCATCATTTGAAAAAACAATTCTTTCTCCGTCAAAGTGCAAAACACCAGCCTTATCAAGCTCTTCAAATGCTTTAATTACCTCGCTCTCTAAAAGACCGAGCGTTTGGGCAATTTGCGAAAATTCACATTCGCAAGAGGTGTTGGCAAGGTATAGTGCATACAAATACACCTTAACGAACGCTCCGTTAATATCCTTCATTTTATTTTTTATAAAGTCGGCTGGAACACTCACCGATTGATTATTGCATAAAAAACGTGCCATTTTCTTATCCCTTCAAATTAAAATACCCCGATGTGAAAAAACAATCTCTCGGGGTGTAACCTTGTAAAAATTCATTATCATAATTTTATCATAAACGAAAAATATTGTCAACACATTTTACCACAAATCGCCTTTAATGTATTATGCAACGAAAAATTAGCAAAAAAAGATTGAATTTTGTAGTTTTTATCATTGCACTATTTGAAAATTTATGATATACTATATGTTAGATTTGCGAATTGTCGCACTTAACGAAAGGAGTATCATTATGAAATATTCACGTGAAGTAGAAGAAATGTGCCCTTTAGCTAAAGGTACATATCACGGTCCTGCTCCAATTCCACAGGAAGGAAAATGGACACAGGCAAAAGAAGTAAAAGACATTTCAGGCCTAACACACGGTATTGGCTGGTGTGCACCTCAACAGGGAACCTGTAAACTAACTCTTAATGTTAAAGAGGGCGTTATTCAGGAGGCTCTTGTTGAAACTGTGGGTTGCAGCGGTATGACACACTCTGCTGCTATGGCATCGGAAATACTTATTGGTAAAACAATTTTAGAGGCTCTTAACACAGACCTTGTTTGTGACGCTATTAACACAGCTATGAGAGAGCTATTCCTTCAAATTGTATACGGCAGAACACAAACTGCATTTTCAGAGGACGGTCTGCCTGTTGGTGCAGGTCTTGAGGACTTGGGTAAGGGACTTCGTTCACAGGTTGGTACAACCTATGCAACTCTTGCAAAGGGTCCAAGATACCTTGAATTAGCAGAAGGCTACATAACAGAGATTGCAATTGATAAAGACGACCAGATAATCGGCTACAAGTTCGTTCATCTTGGTAAGATGATGGAAATGATTAAAAAGGGTATGGATGCAAACGAAGCATTGGCAAAGGCAAGCGGTCAGTACGGCAGAGTTGACGATGCTGTTAAGCTTATCGACCCAAGAAACGAATAATTAAAGGAGGTAGACGGTAATGGCATTGTTTGAAAGCTATGAAAGAAGAATAGACCAAATCAACGCAGAGCTTGCAAAGCACGGCATTTCATCAATTGAAGAAGCAAAGGCTATTTGTGATGAAAAGGGCGTTGATGCATATAATATAGTAAAAGGTATACAGCCAATCTGCTTTGAAAATGCTGCCTGGGCTTATGTTGTGGGCGCAGCAATTGCAATCAAAGACGGCGTAACAAAGGCTGCAGACGCAGCAGAAAAGATAGGTCTTGGTTTACAGTCATTCTGTATCCCTGGTTCTGTTGCAGACGACAGAAAGGTTGGTATAGGTCACGGTAACCTTGGCGCTATGCTTTTAAGAGAAGAAACAAAATGCTTTGCATTCCTTGCAGGTCACGAATCATTTGCTGCTGCAGAGGGTGCAATCGGTCTTGCAAAGTCTGCTAATAAGGCACGTAAGGAACCATTAAGAGTTATACTTAACGGTCTTGGCAAAGATGCTGCAAAGATTATTTCAAGAATTAACGGCTTTACTTATGTGCAAACACAATTTGATTACCACACAGGTAAGGTAGCTGTTGTTAGTGAAACTGCATATTCAGAGGGCGAAAGAGCAAAGGTTAGATGCTACGGTGCCGACGATGTTCGTGAAGGCGTTGCAATTATGCATCTTGAGGGCGTTGACGTATCTATCACAGGTAACTCAACAAACCCAACACGTTTCCAACACCCTGTTGCTGGCACATATAAGAAGGAATGTATAGAGCAAGGCAAAAAGTATTTCTCTGTTGCATCGGGCGGTGGTACAGGACGTACACTTCACCCCGATAATATGGCTGCAGGTCCTGCTTCATATGGTATGACCGACACAATGGGCAGAATGCATAGCGATGCTCAATTTGCAGGCTCTTCATCAGTTCCCGCTCACGTTGAAATGATGGGACTTATCGGTGCAGGTAACAACCCAATGGTTGGTATGACTGTTGCAGTTGCAGTTGCAATTGAAGAAGCAATGAATAAATAATTTGATTACAAATTATTTATTCAATGAAATTTACCTACGGTAAATGAAATGATAAATCATAAAAAGCACCGCAAACAAATTGTTTTGCGGTGCTTTTGTTTTACTATATCAAGATGGTTATGTCCCCTATGTTATATTCCTAATGTTATTATCTCTATTTCCTTATTGTTTTTTCTTGCATATTCTATTGTGTGTTTTGTACCTTTTGATTTTCCGTCCCAAAATACAATCACCTTATCACACATTTCTACAATTTCATCATTTCTCTTTAGTGGTGCATTTTTTCTGTATAAATTATATTTTGGTCGTAATATCATTTTTGATATTCGGTGTTTGTCGGCATATTCCTCTGCCAGCATATCAACACCCTGCGCTCCGCCCGATATTATTAATTCTGTTTCCTGTGGTATATATGGCGATATATCTATATCTTTTATTGTTCTTGAACCCACAATGGCTATTTTCATATGCTTTTCCTCCGTAAATTAAAAAATGCGTGGTAAGAGAAATCTTAACCACGCACCAAAAACGCAGCTTGATTTCATGTTACCACACATTACACCCTAAAATATGAATATCATAAAACAAATACCATATTAAAGCCTGCGTTTTTTACAAAACACAAATTTGTTTTATGATAACCAAAAAGGCAACATAAAATAAGGATATAATGAAAATATCCAAATTTTCATTATTAAAGTGTAACATGTGGTGATTATAGTATACCACCATATACTAAAAAAATCAAGAAAAATTTGACATAATCTGCTTTTTATGATACAATACCCTTCGTAGCAAGAGAAACGGCGGCGGTTGTTTCCGACACCTCTATGAAAGGGGGTGTTTGATGTGGAAGAAATAATTTCTTTTACTTTATTAGTAATGATTATTATCCTTTACATAAAGAAATAACCGCCACTTCTGCACAAGTGACGGTTTCGTAAAAAACTATTAACTTTGCGGAAACAACTAAAGTCGTTCCCTCTTGCTACACTTATATTATCATAAAATTAAGAATATGTCAAGTATTTTATAATCAATCGTAGGGGAGGGTTTCTCCTGCTACGCTCTCAAAACCGTTGGTTTTGTCGCTACCATTTGCGATGCAAATGGTTCACATGCCCTCCCGTTTTTGTTGTTTTTCGGGAGAAGGCAAAAAAAAACAGCCGCCTACTTCCAAGTAGACGGCTAAATTTTAACCTGAATTATTACTTTACGCATACACAATCAGTGCAATAAATTCCAAATCTTCGTTGCCTTCGTTTTTTACAGAATGTCCTTGTCCTGAAGAAGTAATGGTGACATCGCCTGCGTACACATTGGTTTGTGTACCGTTATCGTCGAGAACTCCGCTGCCTTTTATTATATAAAAAAGCTCGCTCTCATTTTCGTGAACGTGATAACCTATGGAGCAACCCGGCTTTAAAACAACCTTACCAAAAAGTCTGCCCTTGTTGTTCATTTCCTCTTCACTAACAAAGTTACTTATAACTACCGATCCGTCTCCGCCACGCATATTTTCACGAACCTGTGTTTTAAAATCTCTGAATTTTTTTATCATAACTTTTTCTCCCCCTTGATTTTCAGTTGTTAATAGTATATAATAATATAAGAGTTTTTTCAAGTACTTTTTTAATATCAGGAGAAAAAAATAATGAATATGAGTTTTTTTATGCCTGTTAATATTATTACAGGCAAGGGATGTATAAGCAAAAACACAGCTGTGTTCTCACAGTATGGAAAAAGGTGTATAATTGTAACCGGCAAAACCGCAGCAAAGAGCTCGGGTGCACTTGAAGATGTTATTGCCGCACTGCTCAAAGAGAACATTGCCTACACAATATTTGACGGTATAGAACAAAACCCCACCTACAATTCGTGCAAAATGGCATCTGATATGGCAAAGGAATTTGGTGCGGAATTTGTGGTTGGAATAGGCGGCGGCTCACCTCTTGACGCCTCAAAGGCAATAGCGGTACTGTCTGTGTGCTCCAATCCCTCTGTGCAAACTCTGTATTCTATGAACTGGGACAAAAAGCCGTTGCCCATTATTGCAGTAGGCACAACCGCCGGTACCGGCAGCGAGGTAACACCCGTATCTGTTATAACCACTCCCCAAGGACAAAAAAAGAGCTTTCGTGCATATTCGGTATGTCCGGCTGTTGCTTTTGGAGATGCAACCTACACAATGTCGCTATCCCCCGAATTTACCCGTTCTACCGCACTTGATGCATTAAGTCATTGTCTGGAAAGCTATTTTAACCGCACAACAAATGATTTGGCTAAAACATTTGCCCTGCGAGGTGTTGAAATCTTGCTTGAAATGCTCAAAAAAACCGCACAATGCTTTGTAACTCCTCTTTCTTTTGATGACCGTGAAAAGCTTTATTGTGCGTCACTGTACGGTGGTTTTGCAATAAGTATTACGGGAACTGCTTTTCCGCACGCTCTCGGGTACTTTTTGTCGGAGCAATACAACATCTGCCACGGAAATGCCTGTGCAGTTTATCTTGAGGAGTTTATTAACTACAACATATCTGTTGCTCCTGCAGAGGCTCACGAATTTTTTAAATCGCTAAATACCAACAAGGAGGAGCTTTTAAAACTTATAAAACAAAACCTCCCCAATATAAATGTAACACTTACCAACGAAAAAATAGATGAGCTTGCTCCCCGATTTGAGAACAACAACAGTCTTAACAAATGCTACGGAACAGCCGATTGCAATTTTGCAGTGTCGGTATTAAAGAAACTCTTTATATAAAATACTCTTTTAAAGGCAGAATGTACATTCTGCTTTTTTAATTCACAAATTATTCACAAATAAAACACAGATAGTTAATTGACATTTTCTAAAATTATGGTATAATACAATTAAAGGTCAAAGATAGTCAAAGTCAAAAAGGGGTGTGATTTAATGGGTATAAGCGACAGAATAGAGGCTTTTATAACAGAGCTTTTAAAGGACGAGGACGATTGGTTGAATTTAAAGCGTAATGAGCTTGCCGAGGTTTTTAACTGTGTTCCCAGCCAGATTAACTATGTAATTTCCACACGTTTTAACCGTGACAGAGGGTATGTTGTTGAATCCCGCAGAGGCGGTGGCGGATATTTAAGAATACGCCGTATTTCCACAGCTGCAACTGTGATTGATAATTTAATAGCTTCTGTTGGCTCCTCTTTAAGCTTTAACGATGCAATTTCTTATGTATCGCAGTTGAGGAAGGCGAATATAATAGACGATAAAGAAGCAAGAATAATGCTTGGTGCCGTGTCGGACCGTGTTTTAAAAAATAACGATACTTTAAGAGCAGATATTTTTAAAGGAATGATAATGGAATTGGTATAAAGAAAGGAAGATGAAAAATGGATTTGTTTTCAGAATTTTTTAACGAAATATGGAATGATTTTAATGTGATAGCAACACCTGTGCAAGCAAGAGAAGAGCAACGCTGCAAGGTGTGTGGACACACTGTTTCAGATTTTAGAAAAAGCGGACGCTTTGGTTGCGGTGAGTGCTATAACACCTTCAGGCAGTTTGCTCAAACTGCACTAAAGCAAATACACTCAACCTCTGCCCACTGCGGAAAAATACCGTCGAAGTCGGGCGAGGAGCTACGCAAAAAACGTAAAATTGACGAGCTGAAAAAAGAGCTTTCTGCCGCAGTAAAGGCCGAGGACTACGAAAAGGCCGCATTACTCCACAAGCAGATTAAAGGTATGAGTGAATAAGGGAGGGAAAAACAATGGTATGGTATAAAGACAACAACTCGGATATTATAATATCAACAAGAATACGTCTTGCAAGAAATTTATCCAATACTCCGTTCCCTGCAATGCTTAAAGACAAAAGCAAGGCAATAGAGCAGATAAAAAATTCAATTATTTCTTCTTGCTCCACTCTTTCAAAGGACTTTGAATTTTACGATACGGATGCTTTAAGCGAAAAAGATATTGCCCTTTTAACAGAGGAGCACCTTATAAGCCCGCAGATTAAAAAGGGTAAGGGTCAGGCCTTGCTTTTAAATAAAGACAAGACTATGAGCATAATGCTTATGGAGGAGGACCACATAAGACTTCAAATTATAGAACAGGGCGAAAAGCTTGATGAGGCATACGAAAAAGCCTCACGTGTTGATGATGTGATAGAAGAAAGCGTTGAATATGCATTTGACGAGGAGTTTGGATATCTTACTGCGTGCCCCTCAAACACAGGCACAGGTATGCGTGCATCTTTAATGCTGCATCTTAATGCACTCACTCAAACAAACAACATAAACACCATTATTTCACAGGCGTCTGCCTTGGGAATTGAAGTAAGAGGCTTATACGGCGAGGGCACAAAGGCATATGGAAATATGTATCAGATTTCCAACCGTGTTACTATGGGACTTTCTGAAAAGGACATTCTAAAAAAGCTAAAGGATATAGTTTCACAAATTGTTGATGCCGAAAAGAAAGCACGTGCTTTAATTATGGAAAAGAACGGCGATTACATTAAAAACAAGGTTATGCGTTCATATGGCATATTAAAATATGCACACACCATCGACAGCAGCGAGGCAAGAGAATTAATAAGCGATGTTATTCTGGGACAAAATCTGGGCATAATAGAAAAAGGTAACATTTCCCCGATTGAGATGCTTATTAAGATAGCTCCGTCGGTAACAGACGGCAACACACCGCTTGAAAGGGACATAAACAGAGCTGCGTATCTAAAGGAAAACATTTGATTTTCCACCCACTACCAAAACATAATGAAAGGAGAAATTAACTATGATGTTTTCTAATTTTACACAAAGAGCACAAGCGGCAATAAGCGAAGCAAGAGAATGTGCAATAGAAATGGGACACCCGTATATAGGCAGTGAGCATATGCTTATGGGACTTCTTCGTGAAGGCAGCGGCGTGGCTTATAAGGTTTTAGAGAGTATAGGAATAACTGCCGACGGCTTATACGAAAAGCTTACTCAATTTGTTGGTACACAAAAGACACTTTCCCCCGACGCACAAATTCCCTTTACCCCACGCGGCAAGAGAATTTTGGAAATAAGTGCCGCCGAGGCGAAAAGGCTTGGTCATAGCTATATAGGCACAGAGCATATTTTAATGGCAATAATTCGTGACGGCGATGGCGTTGGCTCACGTGTGCTTGAAGCTTTAGGCTACAACACTGCCGCAATATATAACGAAATCATAAAAAACCTTAACACCTCCTCCCCCTCGGGCGAGGCAGGTGCCAGTCCGCAAAAGGCTAACACAAATAAGAAAAGCACAACCCCCATACTCGACAAGTTCGGCCGTGATTTTACCTCGCTTGCACGTGAGGGCAAATTTGACCCTGTTATAGGCAGAAACGACGAGATTGACAGAGTTATTCAAATTCTTTCAAGACGTACCAAAAACAACCCGTGTCTTATTGGTGAGCCTGGCGTTGGTAAAACGGCGGTGGCAGAAGGTCTTTCGCAACGTATTGCATCGGGAAATGTGCCCGAGCCACTGAAGGAAAAAAGAGTGGTTGGACTTGATTTATCGTCTATGGTTGCAGGTGCAAAATACCGTGGCGAGTTTGAAGAGCGTTTAAAGGGCGTAATAGACGAGGTTTTAAAGGACGATAACGTTGTGTTGTTTATAGACGAGCTGCACACCATTGTGGGTGCAGGTGCCGCCGAGGGCACAATGGACGCGTCCAACATCTTAAAGCCATTCCTTGCAAGAGGCGAGCTTCAGCTTATTGGTGCAACAACACTAAAGGAGTATAAAAAGTATATTGAAAAGGACGCCGCACTTGAAAGACGTTTTCAGCCTGTGACGGTTGGCGAGCCAACAATCGATGAAACAATTGAAATACTAAAGGGTATACGTGATAAATACGAAGCACATCACGGCGTAACAATCACCGATAAGGCAATAAAAGCCGCCGCAACTCTTTCGGCAAGGTATATAACCGACAGATTTTTGCCCGACAAGGCAATAGACTTAATAGACGAGGCTTCCTCTAAAAAGCATCTTGGCTCTCAAACAGAGCCACCCTATCTAAAGGAAAAAGAGGAAAAGCTTGAAAAACTGTTGGGCGAAAAGGAAGAGGCAATAACAACACAGGACTTTGAAAAAGCTGCAAAGATACGTGACGAGGAAAAGGCCCTGCGAGAAGAAATTGAAAATGCAAAAAGCGATTGGAAGGGCTCTGCCACATCTTCGGGACTTGTTGTTGACGAGGATGATATTGCCGGGATCCTGTCCGACTGGACACACATAAGTGCATCACGTCTTAAGGAGGAGGAAAGCGAAAAGCTGCGTAATCTTGAAAAGCTTTTACACAACAGGGTTATTGGTCAGGATAAGGCAGTAACAGCCGTTGCAAAGGCAATAAAGCGAGGCAGAGCAGGGTTAAAAGACCCGAAAAGACCAATAGGCTCGTTCTTGTTCCTTGGTCCCACAGGTGTGGGTAAAACCGAGCTTTCAAAAACACTTGCCGAAACAATGTTTGACAGCGAGGACGCTCTTATAAGAGTTGATATGTCGGAGTATATGGAAAAGCACGCAGTGTCTAAATTTATAGGCTCGCCTCCTGGATATGTCGGCTTTGAGGAGGGCGGTCAGCTTACCGAGAAGATACGTCAGCATCCGTATTCCGTAATACTTTTCGACGAAGTGGAAAAGGCCCACCCCGACGTGTTTAATATTCTTTTACAGGTGCTTGACGACGGTGTGTTAACCGACGCACAGGGCAGAAAAATAGATTTTAAAAATACAGTTATTATTATGACCTCTAACCTTGGTGCAAGGGATATTTTGGGTACCTCACATTCAAAGCTCGGCTTTGGCACAGACACCGCAGATGAGGCATCAAGCGAAAAGGAAAGAATAGAAAAGAAGGTTATGGAGGAGGTTAAACGCAACTTCAAGCCCGAATTTTTAAACAGAATTGATGAGATAATTGTGTTTGACCGTCTTAATGAAGACGATACAAAGAAAATTGCACAGCTTATGCTTGAGGCTTTAAAGAAGCGTCTTGCCAACAACGAAATTGCGGTAACCTTCAGTGAAAATGCAATTTCACAAATTGCAAAAGAGGGTTTTGATAAAACCTACGGAGCACGTCCGTTAAGAAGGGCTATCCAAAGTAAAATTGAGGATATGCTGTCGGAAAAAATTATTGATGGAAAAATAAACAGAGGCGACAGCATAACGGTAGATTTTGCAGACGAAAAATTTGTTATAGAAAAATAAGAATACAAAAAGGGGCTAAAAAGCCCCTTTTTGTGTTAGATTAATTTTTTTGTTCTGTTTTTTGTATATGTTTTTTTAAAAGCAAATTTATATATTGCGATAGGGAACGGTCGCTGTCTTCTGCCAGAATTTTTGTTTTTTCTATAATATCTTCATCTAATGTTATGCTCACCTTTTGTTTTAGTGGTTTTTGCGGTCTCATCTTTATCACCTCATAAATATTATACTACAAAAAACGCCTTTATATTGACAAATAGTATAAAGGGGTATATAATAGTATAAAGTAGTATAATAGAGGGTTGTTATGGCTGAATTTTGTTTGGAATGCTTGCGTGAATTAGACGAAATAAATTATAAAGAAAAGGACTTTATAATTTCCAAGGATTTAGACTTGTGTGAAGGCTGCGGAGAATGGAAACACGTTGTTGAAATTGCCCGTATAACA
Organism: Clostridia bacterium; assembly: GCA_045649025.1. Lineage (GTDB taxonomy): Bacteria > Bacillota > Clostridia > UBA1381 > UBA1381 > Ornithomonoglobus_A. Next base: position 29,750 of record JAZRPB010000001.1, read on the forward strand.
TATTATAAAAGAAAATTTCGGTTACTTATTAATTTTTTTAATTTTCTTTACAAATGTTTAATTGTTATTTTAAAAATTCTTTTTTTGCCAATATTATATGTAATTTACAAAAAGATAAAAAAATCGGAACAAGCATAACTTGCTCCGACGTTTACACACCTGACAGGACTTGAACCTGCGGTCTTGAGAATCGGAATCTCACGTTTTATCCAGCTAAACTACAGGTGCAAATTTTTTAATAAATTTTTACGGGAGGGTGTGGAAACCCTCCCCTACGGAATTACATAATTTTTGGTTTTGGTATGAACCAACACGGGACGTCGAGGACGCCGTCCCCTACAGCTCCTCCCGCAAATTGCGGAACGCATAAATGCGTTCCCTACCATTCCTTTGCGTAGAGATTTTTGCGTAGATTGTGCTTTTTTTCGATTGCCGCGTATGCCTTATACGCAAAGCACCATACCCCTCGGCGTAGAGAATTTTGCGTAGGTTGCGTGTTTGAACGAACGCCGCGTATTCTTTTCAATTATCAAACCTTTTGCGTAGGGATTTTTGTGTAGGTTGTGCTTTTTTTCGATTGCCGCGTATGCCGTCCCCTACAAACAATAGCCAAATTTACGTTTTATAAATTTGCTATAAAGGGATTAGAAAAATTGCTTCAGAATGAACAAAATGAGCCAAAGCGTAAGCTTTGGGTTACCCGAAGGCGTACAAGGGTACGTCGAGCGGCGAATTTTGTTTATAGCAAAAAGAAAGTTTCTTTTTGCGTTCTGGACAATTTTAATATCCCGACTTTTAATAGGCTTTGCCCCAATATACCAACGCCTTCGGCTTTTTACCGCAGCAGACGCATTTGGTGCTTATATTTTCCTGCTCAAAAGGCATACATCTTGATGTTAAACCTGCTACTTCTTTAACTTTTTCTTCACATTCCAAATCACCGCACCACATAGCCTTTACAAAGCCGTTGTTTTCTTTTGAGTAGTCTGCCATTTCTTCAAGTGTTTGTACGCTAACGGTGTGGCTTTCTCTTATTTGTCTTGCTTTTTCGAGCATATCTGCTTGCATTGTTTCAAGAATTTCGGCAATTTTTGTTTCTAATTCATCTAGTGCAACAACAATTTTTTCGTGGTTATCACGTCTTGCAATTACTGCCTGACCTGCCTCAATATCCTTTGGACCTAATTCTATTCTTAACGGAATACCCTTCATTTCATACTCCGAGAACTTCCAGCCAGGTGATTTATCGCTTGCATCTATCTTAACACTGTAATTCTTCTTTAATCCTTCATACAATTCGTAGGCTTTATCTAAAACGCCCTCCTTATGCTGTGCAATTGGCACAATCACGCACTGAATTGGTGCAATGTTTGGAGGAAGCACAAGACCGTTATCATCACCGTGCATCATAATAATTGCACCGATAAGTCTTGTTGATACACCCCACGAGGTTTCATGTACATATTGAAGCTGACCGTTTTTGTCGGTAAACTGAATATCAAAAGCCTTTGCAAAACCGTCGCCAAAGTAGTGTGATGTTCCCGACTGCAGTGCCTTACCGTCGTGCATCAGGCTTTCTATTGTGTAGGTCTGTTCTGCGCCTGCAAATTTTTCTTTGTCAGTTTTCTGTCCCTTTACAACGGGGATTGCAAGAGTATCTTCGCAAAATGAAGCATACACATTAAGCATCTGGCGTGTTTCTGCAATAGCCTCCTCGGCAGTTTCGTGGATTGTGTGTCCCTCCTGCCACAAAAACTCCGAGCTTCTTAAAAACGGTCTTGTTGTTTTTTCCCATCTTACAACAGAGCACCATTGGTTATATAGCTTTGGTAAATCTCTGTATGAGTGAACTATCTTTGAAAAATGCTCGCAGAAAAGTGTTTCGGAGGTTGGTCTTACACAAAGACGCTCTTGTAGCTTTTCTTCTCCGCCGTGAGTTACCCAGGCAACCTCGGGTGCAAAGCCTTCAACGTGATCCTTTTCCTTTTGCAAAAGCGATTCGGGAATAAACATAGGCATATACACGTTTTCGTGACCTAACTCCTTAAATCTCTTATCAAGATTGGCTTGTATTTTTTCCCAGATTGCATAGCCGTACGGACGGATTATCATACAGCCTTTAACTGATGAATATTCCACAAGCTCTGCCTTTTTTACAATATCGGTATACCATTTTGCAAAATCTTCATCCATAGAGGTGATGTCTTTTACAAATTTATTATCATTTTTAGCCATTGCTATTCATTCCTTTTGTATAATATTTTCTCATAATATATTAACACAAAAAGCCTTGATAGTCAAGGCTTTTGGGAAAAACTTTATATGCTCATAATATTGTATAATGCATAGAAAGAGTGGCTTGTGTTGTTTCTCTTTGCGAGTTATAAATCTGCTTTGTCCTTACCTGTGTTGGTTTTCTTGTTTGCAGATTTATCTGTTTGAGCAAATGAAATAATGCAAGCTGCTCTTTATGCATTATACAATATTATATCGTTTCGTATAAAAAGAGTGGCTTGTGTTATTCACCAAAAACGGCTTCGTCGCCAAGCTCTTCTTCTATCCTTAAGAGCTGGTTATATTTTGCCACTCTGTCGGTACGTGACGGTGCTCCTGTTTTTATTTGTCCTGTATTGAGTGCCACCGCTAAATCTGCAATTGTTGTGTCCTCGCTCTCGCCGCTTCTGTGCGATATTATTGCACTGTATCCGTTTTTGTGTGCCATTTCTATTGCATCGAGCGTTTGGGTGAGTGTGCCAATCTGATTTAGCTTTATTAGTATTGAGTTTGCACACTCCTCATCTATTCCCTTTTCAAGACGCTCTATGTTGGTAACAAACAAATCGTCACCCACAAGCTGAACGTTATCTCCCAACACCTGTGTAAGCTTTTTCCAGCCGTCCCAGTCCTCCTCACCCAAGGGGTCCTCAATAGAGAATATGGGATATTTATTGCATAAATCTCTCCAATATTCTATTATTTCATCGGTACTTTTGCCCTCTTGTGCTTTGGGCAGTGTGTAGCCATTTTTATCTACCCATTCGGTTGCTGCAGCATCTATTGCAATATAGAAATCCTCGCCTGCACTGTACCCTGCCTTACCAATTGCCTCAACTATTAATTTTAATGCGTCCTCGTCATTTTCAAGGTTTGGTGCAAAGCCGCCCTCATCGCCAACCGCAGTTGAGAGCCCTTTCTCCTTTAGAATTGCTTTTAGTGCATAATATACCTCCGAGCACCATCTTAAGCCCTCCTTAAAGCTATGGGCACCAAACGGCATTATCATAAATTCCTGAATATCCACATTGTTGTCGGCGTGTGCTCCGCCATTTAAAATATTCATCATCGGCACAGGCAACACGTGTGAATTTACTCCCCCGATATATTTATACAACGGTATACCCAACGCACACGCACTCGCCCTTGCAACTGCAAGCGATACTCCCAAAATTGCATTTGCACCAAGCTTTTCCTTGTTTTTTGTGCCGTCGAGTGCTATCATTGCAGCATCTATTTTTCTTTGGCACAGTGCATTCATTCCAATAAGCTCGTCGGCAATTATGGTGTTTACATTTTCTACCGCCTTTGTTACACCCTTACCGCCAAAAAAATCCTTATTGTTATCTCTTAACTCCACCGCCTCATATGCACCTGTTGACGCACCCGACGGCACAATTGCTCTGCCTGCGGAGCGGTCGGTAAAAACCTCAACCTCAACAGTGGGGTTGCCGCGTGAGTCTAAAACCTCACGTGCAACAATATCCATAATTTCCAGGTATTTTCTCATATTCTCACTCCTTTACCATATATTGTGGTAAAAAATAGAGATTTTATACATAAAAAAGCACCTATTACAGATTTTTCTTGACAATTTATGGCATATGTGATACAATGCCTTTGCGATGTAATTTTTAATATTTTATTCCTGCAAGCGTGTGTATTTTTTTACCATTTTGGCAAAAATGCATACTCTGTTTTCACATGCTTGTATGGGCAAAATTGAAAATTACGTCGCAGTAAGGGAGTTATGCATTTTTCGGTGCATTGACTTTTGTTAATGCACCTTTTTAATTGCAAATTTCGCTCCTGTTTGTTGTCACACATATCCTTAAAAATCCGCCATATTGGCGGATTTTTTCGTGTTAGGGATTTATATTAAAGCCTTGCGGGACGATGTGGGCATCGTCCCCTACAAGAAATGACAAAGGCAACGAAAATGAAAAATCTCATTTCTTTTTTGCAAATGCAAATATTTTCATAAACACAAATGTAACAGGCACACCAATTACGGCGGCTATTATATATGCAATAATGCTAGGTCCATTTACAAAGCTTTCATATAACCCCACAATAACTGTTTGAATTATAAAGTTTGGGATATACGATATAAAGAACTTTATAAATTTTACTACTCCTAATTTTTCTTTAAAGGTTACGTAGCTATTTAACAAATACGATACAATATTTGCACTTATGTAGCCCGGCAAAAACGCAAGTGTGGTGCTTTGTATAAAAAGAGAATATATTGTTGAAAAAACCACATTACTTAATGTGTTTATTACTCCAATTGCAACAAACGATAAAAACTCACGTGATTTAAACATACTCATTTTCGACGGCTTGTATTTGTCCCAGTCAATTAGTGTGTCCCCTTTTATTATTTGTGCTTTTTTTGCTATTTTTGCAAGGGGTGTGTCGGAAAGGGAGTCGGAATAAAATTCATTACACTCAACATCAGGGAACTCCTTATATAAACGAACAACCTTTTCCTCGCCCCAGCAGTTTTCGCCATCATACTTACCGCTTTTTTTATCTACTCTTGATGCAATAAGGTTTTTTATACCTAATCTTTCACATATGGGGGACAGTAAAAATTCAGGCGATGCAGAAATAATTATATCGTCCTCTTTTTGATTTTTTAAGTACCATTCTTTTATTTTACATTCGTTTTTATCCCAAAAATCCTTTAGGTCATCGTCTATGTTGGGAATATAGGTTAAAAAGCGGTACATTTTTTCTTTAAACTGTGTTTTTGTTTTTATTCCCAAAACATACATAAAAAACGCCCACACCATACAAGGGACACTAAAAAGTATTTTTGGATGCTTTTTTAAGCTATAAAAATAGAAGTCCTTTGTGCTGTCGCTATAATATATTGTTTCATCAAAATCGTATATGTTATGCATCATTTTCCTCCAGAAGCACCACTGCCATTGCACTTATTCCCTCGCCTCTGCCCTCAAAGCCAAGCTTTTCGGTGGTGGTAGCTTTTATACTTACTCTGTCTGTTTTTATTTCCAAATCAGATGAAACATTTTCTCGCATTTTTTCTATATATGGTAACATTTTAGGCTTTTGTGCAATTATGGTTATATCGACATTTGAGATGGCAAAGCCCTTATCCTTTACCATTTTAACAACCTCTCTTAATAGCACACGGCTGTTTGCACCCTTAAAGGCTTCGTCGGTATCGGGAAAATGTTTTCCTATATCACCCAATGCCGCCGCACCAAGAATTGCATCGCAAAGAGCGTGAATGACAACGTCTGCATCGGAGTGGCCTAAAAGACCTTTTTCGTGGGGAATATCTACACCGCAGATTATGCAGTGTCTGCCCTCAACTAATTTATGAACGTCGTAGCCTTGTCCTATTCTCATTTTCACTTTCTCCTTTTTTCTAAAATGCCCTGTGCTGCTGCTATATCCTCTGGTGTGGTTATTTTTATGTTTTCGTAGCTTCCCTGTGTTATTTTTATGCTTATGTTATCATTTTCCGCTATCATACAATCGTCGGTTGCCATAAAGCCTTCGCTTATGGCTTTGTTGTGTGCCTTTATTATTTCCTCTTTTTTAAATGCCTGCGGTGTTTGAATATGATAGGTTGTTTCTCGGTTTAGTGTCCCCTTAATAAAGCCATTTTCGTCTGCTTGCTTTAGGGTATCCTTACACACAACACCAAGTGCTGCTGCACCGTATTTTTTTACGTCTGCTATAACTCTTGTTATTTCCTCCTCACCAATAAGTGCACGTGCACCATCGTGAATTAACACATAGTCACCCTGTGCAAAGGCAAGTCCTGCACATACGCTTTCCTGTCTTGTGGTGCCGCCTGTTGTGGAGATGCGGAATTTTGATATATTGTTTTCGTGTGCTATTTGTGCTACCCTTTGATGTTCACCCTCGCCGCACACAACTATTATTTCGTCAATTTCGGGATGGCTTTCAAAGGCTTTTAGTGTGTGTGCAATAATTTCTTTGCCGCACAGCTTTATAAAAACCTTGTTTTCGCTATGTCCCATTCTTGTGCCTTTGCCTCCTGCGGCAATTATAGTGCTTATCATTTTTGGGTGCTCCTTTCTTTTGAGATTGCTCGGTTGCGGGAGGAGCAATCCCCTCCCCTACGGATGTTTTATTTAAGAAAAAAAACAGCGTAAAAACACCAATATGCATTGTTAATCGGTGTTCTTCGCTTGAGTTTTTTTGTCTTTTTTGTGTCCCTTAAAGCAATTCGGATATTGTATCATCTATAATGCTTTCTATGTCGCTTTGCGAGGCAAAGTCTGAAAGTATCAATTCGCTTAACACTATCTGTCTTGCACTGCCTAATGTTTTTCGCTCATTTGTGGATAAGCCTTTTTTCTTATCACGATACAAAAGGTCTTTTAAAACCTCTAAAACCTGATATAAATTTCCCGACTTAAGCTTTTCCATATTTTCTCGCTGACGCTTGTTCCAGTTAGCATCATCATTCAACGGAATTTTGCGAAAAGCCTCCAAGAGCTTTTTTGCTTCGGCTGAATTTATAACATCTCTTAATCCAACCTTTTGGGCATTTAATACGGGAACGCTTGTTGTCATACCGCCTACGGCCATTCTTATGGTGTAATAGTCTTGTTTTTTGCCAAGAACCTCTATTGTTCTGATTGCTTCGATGGTGCCTGCTCCGTGCATAGGGTGAACCACCGTATCGCCTATTTTATACATAGCTGACGCTCCTTGAAAACCTGTGAAATAAACTTACTTCTTATCTCAATTATACCATATTTTTTCAAAAAAGTCAATTTAATAACAAAAAAAATCCGATTTTTACCATAAGGTTTTAAAATCGGTTTTTGTTGCTTTGTGTTTTTCGTAGCCGCCGCCAAGTGTATGACGCAGAGAATTTTGCGTAGGTTTCGTGTTTCTCGTGACCGCCGCTAAAACTATAACACAAGGAATTTTAGCGTAGATTGTGTCTTTTTGCGATTGCCGCGTATGTAGATACGCAAATGAGCAAAAAGGCACAAGATACACTAAAATCATCTGTTTAGGATGAAGATAGCGAGCGTTAAATACCCTGCAAATGTAACCCATACAAGATAGGGAATTTGCAGATAGGCGGCAATGGGGCTTATTTTTTTGAATTTTAAAATCATAATTAGGATTATAATCCACAAAATTACAAGCCATATGAATGCAAATAAAAACGCTTGCATATTAAAGAAAATAATGCTCCAGAAGAAGTTTACTATTAAGTTTAGGGCGTAGGTTTTAAGTGCTGATGAAACCTCCTCATTTAAATCGTCCTTTCTTGTGTACACAATTGCACTGCCAATACCCATAAGCACAAATAAAATTCCCCACACTATCGGGAAAAGAAGCATTGGCGGTGCAAGCGGCGGTTTTATGATGTCTTCATATATGCTCATATTTGAACGTGTTAAAAAAGAAGATAGCCCTCCTACACCGAGAGCTATAAGTATTGAAATAACATAGGGTTTTATTTTTTTCCACATATTCATAGCCTTTCTGTAAAAAATCTTACATTTAATTTTCTATGAATATTTTATGCAAACAAACAAAACAATATTCTTAATGTCCGTTTATAATGGTAAAGAGTGTATACGGTCTTTGATAGAAATTTTGCCGATTAAACCGTCTGTGCTCTGTGTCGGGGTAAATTACTTCTATAAAATCTCTTGAAAATCCGATTTTTACTCCCCTGTGAGTGAACTTTTTAAATGTATTTATATGTGGTGTATTACATAATTCATATAAACGGCGGTATAGCTTTAACTCGTTGTTTGAAAGCATATATAATTCGGGAACAGTTTTTGCATTGTGCAAAAGATATTTTGTGGTGAGAATATGTATCGGTAAAATTTCCTGTGACTTTATGGGTGTTTTTAATTTTTTCCAGCTCTCCACATCAATGCGGTAGTATTCCTCGTGGCTTTGACGCGGACTTTCGGTAATTTCACATCTTTTTACCTTTGTGATTTTTATAACACGTCCGTATACAAAAACTCCTGCCTCTGACACACCAAAGCTCTTTTCCGACTTAAAAAGCGCAACATAGTTGATTGGCAAATCGAGAAGATACAGCCGTTTTGCTGGAATATGATAAAAATTGTTATTTATATTTATATCGTATTGCTCTTTGTTTTTTACAACACCAACCAACACATCACGATTTGAAAAGCTTTCACTTTTGTTGATGTGCCTTTTATTAAAAATTTTAAACATACCCCAAAGTACCCCTATTTAATCTCTTGCTCCAGTGCGTCAAATTCAGGCGTGGAGAAAAATTCACCAAGAGTTATTTCAAGACCATCGCAAAACTTTTTTATTGTTCTTACAGATACATCTCTTCTCTTTTTACTCATCATACTGTATGCAGTAGACGGCGTAACGCCCGATATGTTTGCAAGCTCGTTTATTTTTATGTTTCTCTCTTTGCAAAGCTCCCATATTCTCTGTTCTATAACATCTTTAATATCCACCCTTACCACCTCAAAAATATTATATAGCTTTTTACATTATTGCGTATACGCACGTGCGTAAATTATATGCTTTAACAAAAAAAGAAAACGAAAAACCGTTTTCTCTTTTTAGTGTTGAATTGTGCGTAAGATTAATTAAGCTCTAACGTTCCTATAATTGAATTTATATCGTCGATGTTATGCTTTTCCATATATTCTAAAATTTCTTTTTTTACATCAAAAATCATATCGGGCTTGGTAAAAAGTCCTGTACCCAGAGCCACAAGCGACGCACCCGCTATCATAAACTCAATAACATCGTTGCCACGCATAACACCGCCCATACCAATAAGCGGAATTTTTACTGCATTATACACCTGATGCACCATCCTTATTGCAACAGGCTTTATGGCAGGACCGCTTAATCCGCCTGTGTTGTTTGCCAAAATCGGCTTTCGGGTGTTGATGTCTATTTTCATACCCATAAGCGTATTAATTAAAGAAAGTCCGTCTGCACCGCCGTCCTCGGCAGCTTTTGCTATTTCGGTAATGTCTGTTACATTTGGCGAAAGCTTTACAATCAATGGCTTTGTGCAGTGCTTTTTAACTTCCTTTGTTAGTGTGTTTACCACGTTTTTGTCTGTTCCAAATGCAAGACCGCCATGCTTTACATTCGGACACGATATATTCATTTCAATTGCACTAACGTCTGTTTGCGACAGGATTTGTGCCATTTCGCAGTATTCCTCTATTGTGTTGCCCGACATATTTGCAATCACATTTGTATCGAAATTTGCAAGATAGGGCATTGTGTATTTTGAAAAGAACTCCACACCAGGATTTTGCAAGCCGACACTGTTTAAAATACCGCTTGCAGTTTCTGCAATACGCGGTGCTTTGTTGCCCTCACGGGGTTGACGGGTAAGTCCCTTTGCACCAAAGCCGCCATATTCTGAAAGCGGTGTGTATTCGTCAAATTCCAAGCCGAAGCCAAAGGTGCCCGAAGCGGTCACAATCGGGTTTTTAAAATCAATTCCGCAATAGTTTACCTTTAAATTACGCATTCAATGTCACCTCCGTAGAATAGAACACAGGGCCGTTTAGGCATACTCTTTGTTGCTTTTCGGTTCCGCTTTTTGTGGTTTCACAGGTGCACACAAGACACGCACCAATTCCGCAGCCCATTCTCTGCTCAAGTGATAGCTGACATAATATATTTCTACTTTCCGCTATTTTTTTAACGGCTTTAAGCATTGGCATAGGACCGCAGCAGTAGATTATATCACAGGGGTTAGCGTCCACATACTCCTCCAGCTTTTGTGCTATATAGCCATTGTAGCCATAGCTGCCGTCGTCGGTGCCTACTGTTACAGATTTTGAATTTTTCCTAAATTCCTCCTCCATAACAACACGGTCTTTGTTTCTAAATCCCAAAAATACGTCTGCCTTTTTTTCCTTTGCAAGCTTGTATAGAGGGAACACACCTATTCCGCCGCCGATTATAACGGCATTTTTGTATTCGTCCTTTACATCAAAGCCATGTCCTAAAGGACCTAAAACATTTATATATTCACCCACATTTTTCTTTGAAAGAGCCTCTGTACCCTCGCCCTTTACCTCAAAAATAAAACGGATTTCTTTGTTGTTGCTGTCGCATATGCTGATGGGACGTCTTAAAAAAGTGGCGTCGCCACATTCGATATGCAAAAATTGACCACATTCTACCTCTTTTGCAATTTCTTCACATTCTATTGTGAAATCGAAAATGCCTTGGGTAATTTCTTCCTTTTTAATTAATTTACAGTCGTGGGTTTTTTTCATTTTAATGTTCCTTTCTGTTTTGCGGGAGGGCACAGAGACCCTCCCCTACGGTGGTTGTTTGAACACAAACGGGGTGGTCTGTAACAATTTCGTGTTGCGAGTTTCAAATTCGTTAGAATTTGTCTGTTTGAGCAACACAAATTTTACAGATTACCTTGTTTGTGTGTTTGTTTTTACAATTCCCCGACATTATGGGACGTCGAGGACGCCGTCCCCTACAATGCGATACAAGTGACACTCATAGGGGAGGGGCTTGCTCCTCCCGAAAATTGCGGAATGCATAAATGCATTCCCTACGGTGTGGGTTTTTATTTTATTATAGAAACAAGCTCTTCCCGCATCCTAATTGCCTCTGCCCTTGCCGCCTCGGCAAACTGTTCTTCTTTGTAATCGCCCTTTTTATAGGCACACATAATGCCTCGTGAAGAGTTTACGATTGCACCTAATCCATCGCTGTTAAAGCTCTTGGCAACATCCTTGGCTTTTCCGCCCTGTGCACCATAGCCTGGCACAAGGAAATATGATTTTGGCATTAGCTTTCTTAATACCTCTGCTTGCTCGGGGTAGGTTGCACCAACAACCGCACCCACCGCTCCGTAGCCGCTTTCACCGATTGTGTCTTCATTCCATTTATTCACACATTCGGCAACTCTTTCATAGAAATGCTTATCGCCGTTCATTAAGTCTTGTAATTCACCCGATGACGGATTAGAGGTTTTAACAAGTGCAAATATTGATTTATCGTACTTTTTACAATCATCAACAAACGGTGCAATGCCGTCTGTGCCAAGGTATGGGTTTACTGTTACACAGTCAACATCACAGGGCGAAAATTCCTCGCCATCTATGTTTACTTTGCCCAGATATGCACTTGAATATGCCTGTGCGGTTGAGCCTATGTCGTTTCTTTTAACATCTAAAATGATATATAGTCCTTTATCTTTTGCATATTGGATTGTTTTATGCAAAACCGCCTCGCCCTCAAGACCATACATTTCGTAGAATGCACTTTGCGGCTTAACGGCAGGTACAACGTCATAAAGTGCGTCGATAAGAGCCTTATTAAATTCCCATATTGCCTCGCACGCACCCTTCAGGGTTTTTCCGTATTCCTTGTATGCCTTTTCTCTTATATATTGAGGAACATAGTCAACAACAGGGTCTAAACCTGCAACCGACGGATTGTTCTTTTCTTTTATTTTCTTTACCAATAAATCTACCGACATTATATTAATACCCCCTGATTAACAACTATTTTTCCGCCAACAAATACATATTGCGGCTTTCCGTACAGCTCAAAGCCATCAAATGGTGAGTTTTTGCTTTTTGAGTTGAGCTTTGTAATATCCACTGTCCATTTTTCTTTGGGGTTAAAGATTGTTATATCTGCAATCTTACCCTCGCCAAGTGTACCCTTTGCAATGCCCAATATCTTCGACGGATTACACGACATCTTTTCAATAAGCTCGCTCATTGTTAAAACACCCTCGTTAACAAGGCATTTTATGGCAAGTCCAAGCGAGGTTTCAAGCCCTACAATGCCGTTTAGTGCCGCTGCAAATTCGCACATCTTTTCGTCGGGGTGGTGCGGTGCGTGGTCTGTTACAATACAATCTATTGTGCCGTCCTTTAAGCCGTTCTTTATGGCATCCACGTCCTCTTGTGTACGCAACGGCGGATTCATTTTTGCAAGTGTGTTAAAGCCGTCGCAAGCCTCCTCCGTAAGCGAGAAATAATGCGGACACGTTTCGCACGTTACCTTTACGCCTCTTGCCTTTGCCTGACGCACCAATTCCACGCCGCCCTTTGTGGACACGTGTGCAATATGCACGCTCATACCAAGCTCCTCGGCAATTAAGATGTCTCTTGCAATCTGCACGTCCTCGGCTGTGTTTGGTATTCCCTTTAAGCCAAGTCTTGTTGCTATAAAGCCATCATTCATTACGCCCTCGTCGGCAAGCGATTGGTCCTCGCAGTGAGAAATAACCTTTATATCAAACATATCGGCATATTGTATTGCTCTTCTCATAAGCGAGCTGCTGTATACGGGCTTTCCGTCGTCGGATATTGCAACTGCTCCTGCATACTTCATTTCGCCTATTTCGGCAAGCTCTTTACCCTCTAAATTCTTGGATACTGCTCCAATGGGGTATACGTTTGCATAGCCAACCTCTTTTGCTCTTTGCTGAATAAATCTTATAACTGCCTGATTATCGGTAACAGGCTTTGTGTTTGGCATACACGCAACCGAGGTTACACCGCCCATAACGGCAGCTCTTGTGCCTGTTTCAATATCCTCTTTATATTCCTGTCCCGGTTCACGAAGATGCACGTGCATATCAACAAGACCAGGTGCTACCACCATATCGGTTGCATCAATTATTTGTAAATCAAGACCTTCAAGCTCTGCGGCTATGTCTTTGCCGACATCTTCAATTTTGCCATCATTAATATATATATCCAAAACATCGTCAATGTTGTTTGCAGGGTCGATAATATGTCCGTTTTTTATTAAAATTTTCATTTTAAATTTCCTTTCGTTTGATTTTGTGAGCAATTATTTCTTTTTTGTACGGTTGAAAGAATTTTTCGTAGATTGCGTGTTTCTCGTGACTACCGCGTATTTTTATACGCAAAGGAACGAAAACGCACAAGATACGGAAAATTACTCAACCGCAGGGAAAAAGCCGTTGTTGTTCGCTAACAAGCTCATAACCGCCATTCTTATTGCAACGCCATTGGTAACCTGTTCGTTTATAACGCTTTGGTCGCCATCCACAACGGCTGATGAAAGCTCAACACCTCGGTTTACGGGGCCTGGATGCATAACAAGCACATCGGGCTTTGCAAGCTTTAGTCTTTTATCGTCTACACCGAAGAAGCGGTGATATTCTCTCACACTTGGGAAAAGTCCCTTTTTCTGTCGTTCAAGCTGTATTCTTAAGCCCATAACAACGTCTGCGTCTACTATTGCCTCGTGCACTGTTCTAAATACCTTAACGCCCATCTTCTCCAAATCCTTTGGAATTAGCGTTGACGGACCGCCCACTGTTACCTCTGCACCAAGCTTTAAAAGTCCGTATATGTTACTTCTAACCACTCGGCTATGGTATAAATCTCCCACAATTGCAACCTTTAAGCCTTGTATTGTGCCTTTCTTTTCGAGCATTGTGAATAAATCGAGCAGTGCCTGTGTGGGATGCTCGTGCATACCGTCACCTGCGTTTATTATGTGTGCACTCACCATTGGTGCAATTAAGTGCGGTGCACCGCTCATACTATGACGCATAACTATTATATCCGCCGCCATTGCGTTTAGGTTTCGTACTGTATCCTCAAGGGTTTCGCCTTTTTCTACCGAAGAGCCGCCCGCCGTTATATTTGCCGCGTTTGCACCAAGGTATTTTGATGCCAATTCAAACGACATTCTCGTTCTTGTGCTGTTTTCATAAAACAGATTTATAACTGTTTTTCCTTGCAGGTGGGGTGCTTTTTTTACAGGGCTTTGTATTATTTCCTTCATTTCCTTTGCCGTGTTTAAAATATTCATTATTTCCTGCGCACTTAAATCTCTTAAGCCGAGCAAATCTTGCTTTTTCATTCGGTAGCCTCCCTTTTGTTTTTTGTTAAAATAGTTTCTTATCTTATATATTATATAATAATTTCCTTAATTTGTCTATATAAAATATACATAATTTTTAATTTTTTTAAATTACAGGGGACGTTCACGAACGTCCCGTTTGTTTTGTTGTAAATGTTATTTAACCTAAATTTAATCTCGAATTAATATAATATTCATAATTTTATATTATAATATATAATAGGTATTTATCCTCAAATTACCAGAACATCGAAAGGAATAAGAGTATGAGCGAAAAAACCCTTACAAAGCCCACCCAGGAAAAAAGCATAAAAAAACCAAAGAAAAGGACACCTCTTTCTAAAAAGAGGAAAATTACCATTGGAATAATTATACTTGTTTCTCTTGTGTTGCTTTTTGCTTTGATTGGTCAAAAAAAGGACAAACAAAAAACAAATATTGCCTCTGAAGATGCAATTGTGGGCAGACAAAATATTACCTCGTCTATCACAGGCTCTGCAGTGGTTATGCCAAAGGAGCAATATTCCATCACAGCACTTGTTTCGGGTGATGTGTTAGAGGCAAGCTTTGAACAAGGTGATGTTGTTAAAGAAGGCGACGTGCTTTACAAAATAGACGCCTCCGACGCTCAAAACTCCATTGAAAATGCAGATATTTCGCATAGGCGTTCTCAAATGGACTACAACAGAGCACTTGAAAATTACAATGACCTCACCGTTAAATCCGACATTTCGGGTGTGGTAAAAGCTATGCACGTTAAATGTGGCGATGCGGTGAACACAGGCTCAAAAATTGCAGATATATACGATGATTCATATCTTATTTTAACCACCACCTTCAATGACGCTGATGCACAGTACATACACACAGGCGACAGTGCCACTGTAAGAATTTCATCAAACGGCGAGGAAATTTGGGGCACGGTAACATATGTGAACGCGGCAGGCTATGCCGCAGAGGGTAATACTTTAGTAAGAACTGTTAAAATAAAGGTTAAAAACCCCTCAACTCTAACCAACACCGAAACGGCAACGGCAACAGTTGGTGATTTTGCGTGTGCCTCGGTGGGTACGTTTGAATACCTGTCCGAAAAAACAATAACTGCACAGGTGGGCGGTGAAATTGATGCTCTCTATGCTTATGAGGGTACTCGTGTTACAAACGGCTCAAATTTGGTGCATATAAAGAGCGACACTGTGTCTGATGCTCTAAAATCCTCACAGCTTTCTCTGCAGTCCTCACAGCTTTCACGTGAGAATGCACAAAAGAAGCTTGAAGACTACACCATAACTGCACCCATTTCAGGAACGGTTGTAACAAAAAATGTAAAAGCAGGCGATAAATTAGATAGCAAAAATATGTCTGCCGAAATGGCAGTTATATACGATATGTCAAGTCTGGAATGTGAGTTATCGGTAGACGAATTAGATATTAAAAATGTGAAAACAAACCAAAGCGTTGTTATAAAGTGCGATGCAGTTGAGGGTAAAAGCTACAACGGTATTGTTACCAATGTGTCGGTTAACGGCACAACCACAAACGGAGTTACCACATATCCCGTAACAATAGAAATTACCGATTTTGATAATTCTCTTCTTCCTGGTATGAACATAGATGCCGAAATTATAACCTCAACTGCAACAAACGTGCTTGCCGTACCCGTGGGTGCAATAAACCGTGGCAATATTGTGTTTGTTAAAGGCGAAAAGGAGGACGAAAAGGACTTTGCCCCCGAAGGTTACAGGAGCGTTAGAGTTGAAACAGGCGTGTATAACAACGAATTTATAGAAATAACCTCGGGACTAAACGAGGGCGACACCGTTTATGTTCCGCAAATACAGGCATCTACTCTTGCAGATACTATGCAGAAGTTTGGAGCAATGCAAGGCCAAGGTATGCAAGGCGGTATGCCAAGTGGTGCACGTGGTGGCGGTATGCAAGGCGGTATGCCAAGCGGTGCACGTGGCGGAGGTATGCAAGGCGGAGGTATGCGATGATGAACACCTTGACTCCGTTGGTTGAATTTTGTGATATTTATAAAATATATAAAATGGGCGATAGTGAAGTACGTGCATTAGACGGTGTTTCGTTTTCTATATACGAAAATGAATTTGTTGCAATAATTGGTCAGTCGGGCAGCGGAAAATCCACGTGTATGAATATTATAGGCTGTCTTGACGTTCCAAGCGAGGGCACATATCTTTTAAAGGGCGAGGACGTTAGTAACCTCACCGACGATGAGCAGGCAGATATACGAAACAAAACACTTGGCTTTATTTTTCAGCAGTATAACCTGTTACCTCGGCTTAATATTTTAGATAATGTAAAGCTTCCGCTTTTATATAAGGGCTTAAAAGAGCACGAGCAAAACGAACGTGCCATGGAGGCACTAAAGCGTGTGGGAATAGACGATAAAGCACATCACAAGCCCTCACAGCTTTCGGGCGGTCAACAGCAAAGAGCATCTATTGCAAGGGCTTTAGCAGGCTCTCCCTCGGTAATTTTAGCCGACGAGCCAACAGGTGCACTCGATTCAAGAACAAGTAAAGAGGTTATAGATTTTCTTGTTGAATTAAACAAACAGGGTAACACCATTATTTTAATTACTCACGATAACTCCATTGCAGCACGTGCAAAAAGAGTTATACGTATACAAGACGGAAAAATAATTTATGACGGTGATGCCTCGGGCGACGAAATAATAAAATCTACCATTCTCGCAACTAAAAAGGAGGATGGTGCACAATGAAGCTATCAAAAACAGTGGGTATGGCAATATCGAGCATTCTTTCAAATAAAATGCGTTCTTTTCTTACAATGCTCGGTATTATTATTGGTGTTGCGGCAGTTATTATATTGGTTAGTATAATGGACGGCGTAACAGGTCAGGTGTCGGATGCATTTGAAAGCTTTGGTATGAATAATATCACAGTTTCAATAACCTCACGTGGCAGTACACGTTATGTAGACCCCGAGGATATGTATGAATTGGTAGACGAAAATCCCGATTTATTTGCATACTGCTCTCCAAAGGTGAGTATGAATGCGAGCATAAAATCACCAAACAGCTCCGACAACTCCTTTGGCTCTGTTACGGGCGTTGATGAAACGTACGATGAAATTGACTCTCTTGTTACGGAGCAGGGACGGTTTTTGCAGTATGTGGATATTTCAAAAATGCTTAAGGTGTGCGTTATAGGCACATATTATGAGCAGGAGTATTACGAAAAAGGAAAGGCACTTGGTCAGATAATAAAAATAAACGGCGAGCCATACACAATAGTTGGTGTTTTAGAGGAAAGCGGCGATTCGTCCCAAGGCTCATCGGACCAATGTATATACATCCCATACACAAACGCAACAAGACTTAATAAAAATTCAACAGTTGGCACCTACACTGTGTATATGACCGATGCAAACAATATGGAAAGGTCAAAACAGGTGCTCGAAAAAAAGCTTATAGAGGTTTTGGGAAGCAGTGATTACTACACTATTATTGCCACACAGGAAATATTAAATGAAATGAACAAGATAATGAATACACTAAAGGGTGCGTTGGTGCTTATTGCGGGTATTTCGCTCCTTGTTGGCGGTATTGGTATTATGAATATAATGCTTGTGTCGGTAACGGAAAGAACAAAGGAAATTGGCATAAGAAAATCGCTTGGTGCAAGGAAGAAGAATATAATGCAACAGTTTGTTATAGAGGCAGGTACTATAAGCGGTATAGGCGGTGTTATTGGCATTATTCTGGGTGCTGTGTTCTCTTTTCTTGTGGGTAAAATTATGGCACTCACCATTGTTCCGTCGGTGGTGGCTGTGGCGGTGGCATTTGGTGTATCGGTGGGAATTGGTATCATATTCGGATTTTTACCCGCAAAGAACGCTGCAAATCTTAACCCAATAGACGCACTGCGTTTTGAATAAGCTATGAAAGGATGATTGTTTTGATAAAAAGACTTTTACTTTTAAGTATTTTTACTGTTGCTCTTTTAGGCACACACTCTCTTGCTGCTCCTACATATTCCGACAACACTGCAAGCCTGCTTGGTGAGCTTAAAATAATGCAGGGCGACCCCGACGGCAATATGCGATACAACGATTTGGTGTCACGTGCGGAGTGTGCAAAAATTGCGGTTGCCTCATCATCATACAGAAATTCAGTGGCTTTGGGTGCAAAAACCTCGCCCTTTAAGGATGTTAAATATACTCACTGGGCAGCACCGTATGTTACAGTGGGTATTAAAAACGGACTTTTCACAGGCTATCTTGATGCAACGTTCCGTCCGTCAAACACTGTTTTGTTTGAGGAGGCGGCAACAATGTTTTTAAAGGTGCTTGGCTACACCAACGAGGACTTTGGTGCAAGCTGGCCCGACGGTCAGGTGGGTATTGCAAGAAATATCGGTATTCTGGATAATGTGGAAAAAGGCGTGGGAGATGCTCTCACACGTCGGGACGTTGCCACAATTGTCTACAACACCCTTAATGCAAAGCAAAAAAATTCACAATCGGTATATCTTTCCACCTTTAACCGCACAATTGTGGATGATGTTGTTTTAATTTCCACCACAAACGAGGACCCCTCCATTGCAGAGGGCAAGATTTTCACCTCGTCGGGCACATATAACTACGAAAGCTCTCTTGATTTGTCAAATATCGGACTGCGTGGGTCGGTGGTGTTAAGAAATAACGATACTGTGGTTGCCTTTATTGGCGATAACCGCAACAAGCCGACCGAAAAGCAGATGGTTTATTCTGTTCTTGGAGGCGGCATTGTTACCTATAAAAACGGCTCGTTTAGTCAGGTCGAGGTAGATAACGGCACTGTTTTTTATAAAAACTCAACAAGGGTGGATGCTTCCTCGGCACTTGCATCGCTTGAAATGGGCGACGTGGTAAGAATAAGCTATGCACAAAACGGCGAAATAGACTTTATTTTATGCACATCGGGCACAACGGTTGGTCCAAAAACTGTTGTATCATCAGACTGGTACAACTCATTTGGTGCAAGCTCATCGGTTACCGTTATGCGTGACGGCGTTAAAGCTTCTGTTGCAGAGGTCAGCACAAATGATATTGCCTACTACTTAAAGGAGCTTGATATTGCTCTTGTATACTCCAAAAAGGTTACAGGCATATATGAGGACGCCTCTCCCAACAAGGATACGCCAACCTCAATTACTGTTTCGGGCACAAACTATAAATTAGAGGGGTTAAATGCCTTTTTAAAGCTTTCATCAAACGGTGTGTTTAATTATGGCGATACTGTAACACTGCTTTTAGGTAAAAATGGCGACGTTGCCGATGTTTTAACAAGCTCACAGGTGAGCACCACAATGTATGGCTATTTGTCCGATGCGGGAACAAAGGAAACACTCGTTTCGGGAACAAAGGTTGTGAAAAATTATGTTGAGCTTACACTCCCCTCGGGCGAGGTTTGCGAATATATTACAAGCAAGGATTATTCTTCTATGAAGAATGTAGTTGTTTCGGTAACCTTGAAAAATGGTACTGCAACAGTTTCACGTCTTTCACAAAACAACGACCTTTACGGCAGCTTTGTGTGGAGCACATCATCAAAATCGCTTGGCGGCACGCCCCTGTCCGATAATGTAAAAATTCTTGAGGTTTCCACCACTCAAAGCAACGAAACGGGTATGTGTGCAACGGTATATCCGCAAAGACTGCACTCACAAAGGCTTTCTTCGGGCAGTGTTTTATATGCTTCAAAGAATGCCTCGGGCGAGATTGATGAATTGATTTTAAAGGACGTTACAGGCGATATGCACACCTACGGCATTATAACAAGTGCACAGAGCAATAACAACACCAATTCAGGAAGCTACGCTTACATTTCAAACGGCACAGAGCAGAGCATTGTAACACAAAACAAGGTTTTTGGTGTACATTCCTCACAGGCAGTTAAAATCATAAGCAACGGCAGAGAGGTTTCGTCTATTCTTGCTTTAGGTAAAGTGCCATCAGGCAAGATTTCATCAATAAACGGCTCAACTGTCACAATGGGCACTTCAACCTATACCCTGTCTCATAAGGTGCAGATTTATATAAAGAAAACATACGCCTCCTATGATATGATAACTTTAGATGAGTTACAAAGCAGCTATTCTGATTATTCCTCGGAGGTGTATATGGATAAGGTAGACACAAGCGGAAGAGTACGGATTATAATATTGTCGAAATAATTACACAAAAAAATAACCCTTAATTGCTTTTTACTAGCAATTAAGGGTTATTTCTGTTCAGTCTTTGTATCTAACATCTTTTGTTTACCTCTCTTTCCTAAATTCACCTTTTACTTTTTCTATTACATCTCTTAAACATCCATTATTTTTTTCTTTAAGGAGAATTGCCTTATGTTTATGTGTATGTTTTTTTAAAAGGTGTTTGTGTTTTTGTCCTTTACTTTGATATATCCAATATAAAATCTATATATAAAGCGTAACACCGCCGTGACAAACCTATTTTCCTACCTGATTGGATATTTCGTTTTAAGGACACTTTTTACATTTTCATTGGACCGTACCTCCTTTTGTTTTTGTAATTACATTATAGCAGATGCTTTGGGTATTTTCAATTGGCAAAATATTAAAAGTTAAATATTTGTTTTTGTAAAAAACACAGATTTTTTGTGCGTTTGAAAATTTTTTCTTTACAAACGGTGTGCACTTATGATATAATAAATATGTTGGGGGTGCTTATTGCACCCCATTTTTTTGTGTATGATTTTTGTAGGGAACGGGCTTGCTCGTTCCGCGGAATGCATAAAAGCATTCCCTACGATTTCTCCCTTACATTTCAAACTTTATAAAGCATATTAAAAAGGCACTTCAAACGACGTGCCTTTCATTATTTAAGATATATTCATAACATACTCGATACCAATGCACCAATAATAACTGCATAAATAATCCATAATACTACCGACACAATAACGCTTACCAATGCTCCCTTACCTGCTGATTTTGCTTTTAAAGGTGTACTATCTTTCCACACAAGATATAAAATTAATCCTACAATCGGGAAGAAAAATCCAAGCACAGCCCATCCAAAACTGCTTGCATCATTCTGAATTATCTTGTTTTCTTGAGCACAACCACAACCGGGGCATACAACTGCTTCATCCATAAGTTCTTTTCCGCATTTTGAACAATATTTCATATTTTATCACCTCGTATAAATTTTTGTCGACATCTGTCAATATCATTATATATTATTATTTTTTGTTTGTCAATGCATTATGATTTATTAATTATCGTAACAATTTGTTTTTTGAAAATTGATAAATATACTTCTTTTTGTTAATAAAATCTTGTAGGGTTCGGCGTTTATGTGACGCTCTCAAAACCGTTGGTTTTGTCGCTACAATTTGCAAAGCAAATTGTTGACCCCGACGGTCCGCAAAAAAAATACACCCTGTGGGTGTATTCTTTTCAAGCTCCTCGTGTTGGGCTTGAACCAACGACATCATGATTAACAGTCATGCGCTCTACCGACTGAGCTAACGAGGAATATTAAACGTCAAAGACAACAGGCTTTCCTGT
>JAZRPB010000002.1:0-1573 GCA_045649025.1 Clostridia bacterium
TTGTGTTCCGGTTAAAACATCACCCTTAATTTTAACACGAGGGCATACCGTAACAGTAGTATCATTATAGGCAAGCACTTCACCGAAAAAGACTTGTGCATCATCATTACTTAGCAAACCTTCAGGAACATCACCTGCAAAGACTGATATAGACATTGAAAATAAAATTGTTATTACGCCTAATAAACATATTATTTTTTTCATTACGCTACCTCCTATATTAAGGCAAAGCAATATATCTTACTGATACAGTTGCATTATTTGCATCAATTACAGATAATTCAAAATGAATGTCTATTCTTGAATAATCTTTGCCATCCAACATTTTATCTATATTTTCTTTCTTCTGATAATCAAAAGCTGCTTTCCAATCTTCGTAGTATGTATATTGGCTTTTTAGTTCTGACACATTTTTTACATTATCGAAATATTCTTTGTTAGTCTGCACCATTCCGGGATATGTTGATTTTTCACCAAAGGTAAGTTCTAAATCCTTTCTTAAATGTGTTGCAAAATCATAAGCTGCTTGCAGATTATCATACTCGTATTCAAAACCTGCAACAACACCGTTGTAAAGAATCATATTCATTACTTTAACATCATTTCCATTGACATATTCGGTGTATGTTTCCTGATTGCCCGATACATCGGGAGTAACACATTTGAGAGCTTCCAAGTAATTTAATACGGTTTCTTTATCTGAACCGAGCAGTCCTAAATTATGACGGTAATTATCGTATATCGTTTTCTTTATACCTCTGCCTCTGCCAAACAAACTAAACTGCATATCGTACTTAACAAATTTATTTCCGTTAAACTCTCTTGCTACAGATCTTATTTCATATCCTATGCACTTGTAATATCCGTTTCCGTTTTGGTCACGGTTTGTACCTATTGTAAAAATTGGTTCTTTGAAAGATTTACAACGGATATAATCTGTAATAGCCATTGCAGACCATATAAGGCATAGACCAACGATAGTTATAATAATATTCCTAATTGTTTTCTTCTTCATTTTCAGTACCTCCGTTGCTTTTTCTTGCATAATGTACTACAAATGCAATCTGAATAAGAAATGCGATTATAGTTTCAAATATGATAAGAGTATTCGGTAAAAAAGGCTTAAAGTAGTATTCCCATTTCGGAGTTTGAAAGTTCCATGCAAAAATGCAGGAAGAAGTAAAACTTAATATGTTGCCGATAACTACAATCCACCAATTTTTTGTTTTTATGCAGCCATAGCATAAAACACTAAATGCGATTATCATAATTAAGTAAAACCACAAAGTTCCGGTAGTTGCATCTTCATTCATTGCCAAGAACACAAAAGGTATTAAGTAAAGTCGGAGGCCAAGCGGTCTTGGAAGACAATTAGGGGCTACAACTCCTTGGCTCACAGAACGACATGGCTACGATCCGACTTCAATGAATGAAGATGCGACTACCGGAACATTGTGGTTTTACTTAATTATGATAATCGCATTTAGTGTGTTATGCTATGGGTGCATAAAGACAAAAAATTGGTGGATAGTAGTTAAAGTCGGAGGCCAAGCGGTCTTAGGAAGACAATTAG
>JAZRPB010000003.1:0-64623 GCA_045649025.1 Clostridia bacterium
AACCTCCGATTTTTTGTTCCTCTTGGTCAGGATACCCTTTGCATCTACTTTTAAATACCTATTCTCAACTTCGTAAAGTCAACTCAAACCCGCTTAAACACTGGGAAATCTCTTTTGCATCTAAATTGTCTTTCCTTTATATGATTTTGTCAAGTTAGGGATAAAATTTTGTTTTTCCCAAAGGCTTCTCCTTGAGGAGAGGCTCCGCCGTAGGCGGTGGTGAGGTGTTGTAGGGAACGGATTTATCCGTTCCGTTTCGGAATGCATAAATGCATTCCCTACATTGATAATTCATTTTACCATAATTAAAATAATAATTCAATATCTATATTTCAAAATAATCAAAAATAATAAAATAAACTGTTGAAAAGTAACAAAAAACAGAAAATTTATGCAAAAACAGTCGACAAATTAAGTTAAATTTGATATAATATTGGGTGGGTAATTTTTTAAATTTAATATAAAAAAACTACATCGTGAAAGAAGAAAAGATATGGATAAGAATAAGACGCTTATAAGAATTTTAATAGCAGTTAACATTGTTTTATTGCTGTTGATTTTTTTGTTTACGGGAATATATTTCGTAAATAAAAGCTATTTATCAAACGACGAACAAAAAGAGGAGGAAGTGGTACAAGCCACACCAACACCTGTTACAGAGCCACAGGAAATTAACACAATAAAGGAATTTTTGCAAAATGCCCTAAAGCCTGTGGGCAACACAATGTATGTGTATGGCGGCGGCTGGAACAAGGAGGACACAGGCGCAGGCGAAACGGCACGAACAATAGGCGTTGCACCGCAGTGGCAGTCGTTTTATCATCATCAGGACAGCTCATACGACAGCTCAAAATACAGATACCACATAGAAAAAGGTCTTGATTGCTCGGGCTATGTGGGTTGGGCAGTGTATAACACGCTTGAGGACGAAAATATGCAGCCAGGCTATGTTTTTCTTGCACAGGAATTTGCCGATAAGATGTCGGCACTCGGCTTGGGCGAGAAAATATTAAAAGAGAACATAACCGACTACAAACCCGGAGATATTATGAGCTCAAAAAGTGATGAACACGTGTGGATTGTGGTTGGCGAATGTGACGACGGCTCAATTGTGCTATTAAATTCAAGTCCGCCTGGAGTAACCATCTCGGGAACTATGTCTGCTCTTGGTAATCCAAACAGTGAGGCGGTACAAATTTCAAAAAAATACTTAAGCGAGGCATATGATGAATGGTATTCAAAATACAGCTATCAGGTGAAGCCAATGTCTTATTTAACAAACTACGACCAATTCAGATGGTATACCGACGGACGTACCGATATGCGAGATACAGAAGGCTACTACAACAAAAAGCCCGATGAGATAATAGACGAGCTTTTAAGAAATAAATAATACACGGAAAGGAAAAATATAAATGATGGACTTACAAAAACTCTGTAAAGGCTGTATGAAGCATACATATAATGGCACATATTGCTCAAATTGCGGTTTTAGCGAAGAGGAATACAAGGCACCGCTTCACCAGCTGCGGACGGGAACAATACTTGCAGGAAAATATATTCTTGGTAAGGCAATAGGCGAGGGTGGCTTTGGCATCACATACATAGGTCTTGATATAAATTTGAATATGCGTGTTGCAATAAAGGAATTTTTCCCCGCAGGCTGTGTAACAAGAAATGCATCAGTTAGCGACACAATAACTGTCTTTTCGGGTAAGGAGCTTGAATATTTTAACCATGGCAGAGATAAGTTTATGGAGGAAGCCCAAATTATAGCTCAATTTGACTCCTCCGACGGTATTGTGAGTGTTAAGGATTTCTTTTTGGAAAACGGCACTGCATATATTGTTATGGAATATATCGATGGCGAGGACTTAAAGGCATTCTTAAAAAGAACAGGCACACAAATGAATGTTCACGATGCACTTAACACAATAAAGCCTGTTTTAGAGTCGCTTTCACAGCTGCACCGTCAGGGCTTAATACACAGAGATATAAGCCCCGACAATATAAAAATCAATTCAAACGGCAGAGTTAAGCTTATAGATTTCGGTGCGGCAAGAGATATAAACATAGATGGCAACAAAAGTCTTTCAATTCAGCTAAAGCCAGGCTACGCACCTGAGGAGCAATACAGAAGCCACGGCAAACAAGGACCGTGGACAGATGTGTATGCACTTTGTGCAACAATTTACCGTATGATAACAGGTGTTGTGCCTGTTGAGGCTTTAGAAAGAGTAAGAGACGATAAGCTACTGCCTCCATCAAAGCTTGGAGTACAAATTCCTCCGCACATAGAAAGCACACTAATGGCAGGACTTTCAGTAGACTACCAAAACAGAATACAAACTGTTGAAGAGCTATACAACGCATTTTATAACAACGAGCCTGTTGTAGCAAGAGCACCCCAAAAGCAAAACAAAAAGGCAACCGACCAGAAGGTGATTATTGGTGTGCTTGTGGCGGCGGCTGTTGTGTGTATACCGCTGTTGTTATTTGTTTTTAACGCAGTGCTTGTGGGTAATAATATAGGCTTTGATGAATTAAGGGTAGAGGAAACTGCCACACCAACCGTGGCTCCAACTGAAGCACCCACACCCACACCAACCGTGATGATAGCACGTGCAGACCGCTACAGTTACAGTGCATACTACAAGAGAATGGATAATATACATAATTCGTGGTTAACCGACGATGCAACATATATGGAGTTAAAAGCAGTTATTTTAGATTTTGATGAAAAGTGTTTAAGGTATGTAAACGAGGGCGACTCGGATATTTTCCAATACCTAAAGCCAGGCTCAAAGGCATATCAGCTGCAGACCGACTACAAAAACGCCGACCCTAATGTTCACGAAACACTGCACTGGGTTAACGTTATAAACTCACGCTACGACGGTACCTCATACTACGTGTGGGTTGATGAAAACAGAACAGTAAGCCGAAAGGGCACCACAAAAACTCAAACAGACAGCTGGGTTTACAGACTTATTAAAAACTCGGACGGCTATGAAATTGTAGACTATATAACAGACCCTGTTTAATAGATAAGGAGAGAAATAATGGCAGACGCAAATATGCTTTGTCCTGCTTGTATGCAGGAAAGGGACAGTGAAAATCATTGCAGCAATTGCGGCTTTGATAGTAGTGCATATAAAGCACCAAAGCACCATCTTCAGCCGGGCACAATATTAAACGGCAAGTATTGGCTTGGTAAAGCACTTGGCGAGGGCGGCTTTGGTATCACATATATAGGCTGGGATATTAACCTTGAATTAAAGGTTGCAATAAAGGAATATTTCCCCAACGGTGCAGTCACAAGAAACACACAAACCGAGGATATGGTATCTGTGTTTGAGGGAGAAAACGAGGAATTTTACAAGATAGGCAGAGAGAAATTCATAAACGAGGCAAAAACACTTGCAAAGCTCGATAATCTTCCCGGTATTGTTAGTGTTAAGGATTTCTTTTTAGAGAATGGAACTGCATATATTGTTATGGAGTACATAGAGGGAAAAACACTAAAGGAATATGTGTCACAAAACGGTGGAAGAGTGCCGTGTGAAACAGTTTTTACTATGCTCGAGCCGCTTGTTAAATCACTTTCACAGGTGCACAAGCAAGGTCTTATTCACCGAGATATAAGCCCCGATAATATAATGATAACACAAGACGGCTACGTTAAGCTTATAGATTTCGGTGCAGCAAGGGATATAAGTATAGACGGCAACAAAAGCCTTTCAATTCAGCTAAAGCCAGGCTATGCACCCGAGGAGCAATACAGAAGCCACGGCAGTCAGGGACCGTGGACAGATATATATGCTCTTTGTGCAACAATATACAGAGCAGTTACAGGCATAGCACCTGTGGAGTCTTTAGAGAGAATGCATAGCGATACTCTTGCATCAATTTCCGCATTAGGTGTGCAAATTTCATCTGTAAAGGAAGCGGCAATTATGCAGGGTTTGGCAGTAAACCATAATATGCGTATACAAAACATAGATATTTTATACGATGCATTATATAACTCAAATTCAACTGCTCTGCCAACCAAAAAGCAAAAATCAAACACACCTTTGTTTGTTATGGTGGCAGTTTGTGCCATTGTTGCAATATCGGCACTTGTGGCAGTTGGTGTAACGGTTAGTAGGGATAAGTCTTCAGGTAACAACAAGGAAGTATCTGCAACTGCTGCACCCACCCAAATGGCAGCACCGGTGTTTGATACAATAACTGCCTCGTCAACCCGAAGCACCGACTATACGTCGGGTGTTGGTGTTAATTATTATCCTGAATATGTGTTTGATAAAGACTACACAACTGCGTGGACGCCAAACAGAAATCTTGGCTTGCAGCCAACAATTGAGCTATCATCAGCCACAAAGCAACACGTTTCGGGAATACGCATCACAAACGGCTACTGTAAGTCTACCGAAACGTATTACAACAACCGCAGAATATCAAAAATATTGGTTGAATATGAGGGCGGTCAAAAAATTCAGGAGCTTAACGCCGACAGTTACAGAGTTATGCAGGATGTAAAGCTCGATAAGAGTGTGGATACCTCATATGTAAGAATACAGGTTTTAGATGTTATATACGGAAAATGGCAGGATATTGCAATATCTGAAATTGAAGTATATTAATAATGGATTAAATATGGATACTCAAATACGAATAAAATCAACAATAAAGCCGCAAAAACCCACAACCATCTCGCCGTATAATGGTCAGCACATAGGCTTAAGAGAAGAGCAACAAGACAGCTTCACATATTCAGATGTTTTCGATAGTGCCGAGCGAGAGAAGTACGGTGCAGTTGCTATTTTAGCAGACGGTATGGGCGGTATGGAAAACGGCAAGAGAGCAAGCGAAACCGCATCACAAGTCTTTTTAGAGGCATATAAAAGCAGTGTTGACGAATTTGGTGATATTAAAAGTCAGCTCTTGTATGCAGTAAACGAGGCAAACGAGGCGGTTAAGAGGATTGACGGTGCAGGCACAACGCTGTGTGCAGTTGTTATAAAGGATTGGCTTTTGCACTGGGTAAGCGTTGGCGACAGCCGAATTTATCTGTACCGAAACGGCACATTAAGGCAGTTAAATTATGAGCATAACTACGAGAAGGTTTTAAGCGATATGGTAGAAAGCGGGCAAATAAGTCTGCAACAGGCACTAAACGACCCTCAAAGAAATGCACTCACAAGCTATATAGGTATGGAAAGTTTAGAGGAGACAGACATAAGCACACATAATTTCCCCTTGTTTAAGGGCGATTCAGTTATGCTTTGCTCCGATGGTCTGTATCGTGCCCTGTCGGATGATGAAATGGCTCATATAATAAAAAATGCAAACGACAGTGTGTGTGATGTTCTTGTGGAAAAGGCTCTGCAAAAGAACATATCATCACAAGATAATATAACAGTAATGCTTATGGATATTGATTAAGTAAAAAAAAGAGGGGATAACGTGAAATTTCCTTTCACGCTATCGCCTCCGGCGGATTTAATTGCCCGTGCGAAAATTTCTTCACATTCGTTCAGAAACGCACATGGGCGAAAAATCTCTTATCATTCCTTGCCATACGGATAAGAGAAATTTAATTACAGTTTGTGCCGACGTATGGCGGCGGAATGGAGATTTTTATGAGAGAGGCTAAAATAACCAACCGAGGCGGACGTGAAAAGAACGAGGACGCAATAGGCCGTCTTGTTCAGGATGGTATATACTGTGCAGTTTTAGCAGACGGCTTGGGCGGACACAGTAGCGGCGAGGTTGCTTCAAGGCTTGCAGTAGACACCATTTTGCAGTGCTTTAAAGCACAAAGCGAGGTATCGCAGGAGATAATGTATGCATATCTTGAGGCGGCACAAAACGCAATAATAGAGGAAAGAGAAGCAAGTCCTGAAATGAGGAATATGGCAACCACTGTTGCAGCAATTGTAACAGACGGTAAAAATGCAGTGTGGGCACACTGCGGCGACAGCCGTATCTACAGATTTAAAAAGAATAAAATTCAGGAGGTTTCAGAGGACCATTCGGTTGCGTTTGCATCGTTTAAGGCAGGGGACATAACCTACGATGAAATACGCAAAAGTCCCGACCAGAACAAGCTAACCCGAACATTAAGCAATGGTGAAAAGTTTAACCCCGACATTTCAAAGGTGCATAAGCTTTCATCAAACACCGTATTTTTGCTATGCTCCGACGGCTTATGGGAATACGTAAACGAGGATTTTATGGAAAAATCCCTCAAAAACAGTACAGGCCCTGCCGACTGGCTTAAGCAGTTAGTCGACAAACGGCAAAAGGAAGCACCAATAAATATAGAGGCAGACAACTACAGTGCAATAGCCCTGTTCGTGTAAAAATTGTCCATCTTGCCCTTTTTCACTCGGGGCGGTGCAAAAGGCACAGCACCCTCGTTGCAAAAAGGCAATCTGAACAATTTTTACATACAAACAAGAGAGATGGGGTTGTCCATCTCGGTATTCTTTGTTTCGGGGCGGTGCAAATCGTAGGGGAGGGTTTCCTGTTACGCTCTCAAAACCGTTGGTTTTGTCGCTACCAATTGCTTTGCAATTGGTTCACATGCCCTCCCGCAAATAAAATTAATTCATAAAAAAACATAAATAAAGGAGACAATTAAAATGGCAATGAAAAGATGTAGTAACGGACATTTCTATGATGATGCAAAACACCCGCAATGTCCGTATTGTAAAATATCGGGCGGTGAAACACCAAAAACCGTTCCTATAATTCAACCAAAACCGCAAAATAAGGAAAAGGGAGAAGCACGCACAGTTGCTCTCACTCCCGAGGAGGCACAAAGACGTGTTGCAAAAAGCACAGCACCTGCAGACGACCAAAAAACAGTTGGCATAATGAAAAAGGAAAAGGGTATAGACCCTGTTGTTGGCTGGATTGTGTGTGTTGATGGTCCAATGAAGGGACAGGATTTTAAAATAAAGGCAGAGCGTAATTTCATTGGCAGAGATATGGGAATGGATATTGCAATCACAAAAGATTTAAGCATTTCAAGAGAAAATCATGCAATTATAAGCTACAACCCCAAAAACAGTGTATTCCGTATTATACAAGGCGACAGCCACGGAATGGTGTATTTAAATGATGAAGAGGTTTTAGTGCCAACAGAAATTGTAAGAGGCGACATAATAGAAATGGGACAGTCGAAGTTTATATTTGTGCCGTTATGTGAGGATGGTTTTGTATGGTAAAGAAATTGGCTCTTATTTGCTCTTTTCTTTTGCTTCTTCTTTCAAATACGGCTTTTGCCGAGGAGGAAGCAAGCGGAAAGGATGCAGTGATGATTGTAATTTTTGTGATTGTGGGAATTATGCTTCTTTTGGGTGTGATTGTGCTTGCATATATGTGGACAAAGCCCGAGGAAAATCAAGAAGCAGTTAACCAACAGCCACCAACACCCCTAGTAAATAATTTTAACAATAACAGCTTTCAAAATCAAACCTTCGACAGAACAATAAAGGTAAATTCCACAATGAGCAAAAAGGAAGAGAGAGGTGCAACAGCACTCACCTTTGTGTCGATGACGGGCGAGGGCAAGGCAGTAACCAAAATACGTGATTATCTTGAAATAGGCAGAGGTGAAGCTTGTAATGTGGTATTGAGCGATAACACAATCTCATCAAGACACGCTAGAATAACACTTTCGGGCAACACAATGTATATAGAGGACTGCAACTCCTCCAACGGAACGTTGGTAAACGGCAGACTAATTAATGAGAAAACTCAAATAAAAAGCGGAGATATGGTCATATTTGGCAAGGCAGAATATCAGCTGATATTCTAAAATACAGGAGGAAGAAAATTGAAAAGCACAAGACGTGAAAATTTCCTTATTGTTATTGACTGCGATATGGAAATACGTGAGGTAAATATAAACGCATTAAGAAAAAACAAAATAAGCTTCGGACGTGACAGCGTAAACAATATTGTTCTAAAATCGGGTATTGTTTCAAAAATTCACGGATATCTCGAATTTGTCGACGATAAGCTATATCTCTACGACAACAACAGCACAAACGGAATTTATGTAAATTCAAAGCTATATAAAAGCGACGAGGCGGGTGCAGGCGAGGTACACGAGCTTCATGACGGCGACATCATAAGAATAGATAACGGCGACCCCAAAAACAGTCATAGTATGGGTGTATTAATGCTATATACAACCATAAGAAGCTCGGGCAGCTGGCAAAAATGTATGGTTAACTCCAAAAGCAAAATAACAATAGGCAGAGGCGATGAGTGCGACATATGTTTAGACAGTATGAACGTATCACGTCATCACGCGTCTATCCTAAACGTTGGCGGACGTCTTTTTGTTGAGGATTTAAACAGTGCAAACGGTGTTTTTGTTAACGGAAGAAGAGTTTTGGGAAAAACACTGTTAAATGAAAAGGATATTATAACAATTGCAAATTCTATCCTGTTCTATTCGTCGGGTGTTGTTTTGTATAAGTCTAATATTGGCGGAACAAGGGTTGTTATGCAAAACATCTCACGTACCGTTACTGTTAAAAACAAAAGGAGATTTATACTCCAAGATGTTAATATAACAGTTGAGCCAAATGAATTTATAGCAATAATCGGTGGCTCGGGTGCAGGTAAGTCAACAGTAATGAACGCAATGAGTGGTTTTGAACAGGCAACAGAGGGAACGGTGCTTGTAAATGGAACGGATTTATATAAAAACTATCAGGTCTTAAAAAACATAATAGGCTATGTTCCGCAACAGGATATTATATATGAAAATATAACACTTTCAAAAATGCTTGAATATTCGGCAAAAATGCGTATGTCGGAGGATGTAAGCGAGCAGGAGAGAGCCAAGCGTGTGGATGAGGTTTTGTCGATGGTGGAGCTTGGCGAGCATAAGGATAAATATATCCGTTCGTTAAGTGGCGGACAGAAAAAGAGAGCAAGCATTGCAGTTGAAATGCTTGCAGACCCAGGCTTATTCTTCCTTGATGAGCCAACCTCGGGTCTGGACCCAGGCACAGAGGAGAGCCTTATGAAAACATTAAATAAGCTTTCCAAAAACAAGGGTAAAACCATTGTTATGGTAACACACACCACACAAAATCTGCATCTTTGCGATAAAATTCTCTTTATGGGCAAGGGCGGAAAGGTATGCTTCTATGGCACACCGCAGGAGTGTATGGATTTCTTTGGAGTGGATAATCTTACCGAAATATATAATAAGGTGTTAACAGACGGCGAGGTTGAAAAGTGGTCATCACAATATAAAAGAGAATTTGCATCGGTGCAAAATAACACAAAAGCAAGCAGCAAGGGAAAGACGCCGTCTGCCAAAAAAGCGTCGTTTTTCCGTCAATTCGGTATTTTAGCATCACGATACATAACACTTATTAAAAACGACAGACAACGTCTTATGATGGTATTTTTGCAGCCGTTTTTGATTGCAATATTAATAATGCTTGTTGCAGACGACGATGTTTTTGATGTGTATAATTCAACAAAGTCAATCCTGTTTGCAATGTCTTGTGCAGGCATATGGGTGGGCTTGTTTAACTCCATACAGGAAATATGCAAGGAGCGAAGCATCCTAAAGAGAGAGTATATGGCAAATTTACGGCTCGATGCATATGTTTTGTCAAAATTCTGCGTGCAATTTTTATTAAGTGCAATACAATCACTTATACTGGTGGGAATGTTTGGTTTAACAATAGGACTGCCCGAGTGCGGTGTTAAGTTCGACGGGGCATTCTTTGAGATGTTTATAACAATGCTTCTTACAATATTCTCATCATCGGCAATAGGAATGGTGGTTTCATCGGTATCAAAAAACAGCGACAAGGCAATGACAACCGCACCGTTTTTGCTTATAATTCAATTGCTTTTCTCGGGAATTTTATTTGAGCTTAAGGGTGCAACAGAAAAGATTTCATACATAACCGTGAGCAGATGGTCGGTATCCTCGTTTGGTACAATTGCCAACTTAAACGAGCTTGATATGGCAGTGCAGGGTATGCCCCACGAGGCAGAGGAGGTATATGAATATGTATTCTCAAATGTGAGCGAGGCGTGGCTTGTGTTGTGCGTGTTTGTTGTAATTTGCTTTGTATCAAGCGTGCTGCTTTTAAGAAATGTTGCAAAGGATTCAAGATAAAGGAAAAAGCTGTATATATCTAAAGCGTTAATTAATGCTTTAAAAAAAGCATGGCATATCCAAAAAGAGAGGGGCAAAAGGAATGGAAAACAGAACATATTTATGTATAGATTTAAAGTCCTTTTATGCCTCGGTGGAGTGCAAAGAGCGTGGACTTGACCCTTTAACAACAAATCTTGTTGTTGCCGATGAGGGAAGAACCCCAAAAACAATTTGCCTTGCCGTTTCACCATCATTAAAATCATTTGGTATTCCAGGCAGACCAAGGCTTTTCGAGGTTATACAAAAAATAAAGGAGGTTAATGGTGCACGAAAAAACAGAGCACCGTTAAAAACTCTTGATTGTGAGTCATACGACTATAACGAAATAAGAAAAAACCCATCGTGTGCAGTATCATATATTGTTGCACCGCCAAGAATGGCATATTATATGAAATACAGCACCATTATCCACGAAATATATCTTAAGTACATTGCTCCCGAGGATATACACGTCTATTCCATAGACGAGGAGTTTATGGATATAACAGGCTATTTAAAAACATATAACAAAACGCCCCGTGAGCTTGCAATGACGATTATAAAGGAAGTGCTCCAAAAAACAGGAATTACCGCCACGGCAGGTATTGGCACAAACATTTACCTTGCAAAAATTGCAATGGATATTGTTGCAAAAAAAAGTGTTGCAGATAAAGACGGAGTAAGAATAGCCGAGCTTGACGAAATGAAATACCGCAAGGAATTGTGGCAACACAGACCGCTAAAGGATTTCTGGCGTGTGGGAGCAGGCTATGCAAAAAAGCTTGAAGAGAACGGACTTTACACAATGGGCGATATTGCAAGGCTTTCTTTAAGCGAGCAGGGCGAGGATAAACTATATAAGCTGTTTGGCGTAAATGCCGAGCTTTTAATAGACCATGCGTGGGGCTACGAGCCGTGCACAATGGAGGATATACGTGCATATCGTCCCGAAACAAAGAGCATTGGCTCGGGACAGGTGTTGCACTGTCCGTACACCTTCGACAAGGCAAAGCTCATTTTAAAGGAAATGACCGAGCTTCTGGTGCTCGATTTGGTGGAAAAGGGCTTTGTAACAAACCAGATGGTTATAACAATAGGCTATGACATAGATAACTTAAAGGGTAACACCGCATATAAGGGTGAAATAACCACCGACCGTTATGGCAGAAGAGTGCCCAAGCATGCACACGGAACGGCAAATTTAGACGGCTACACCTCATCAACAAAGCAGATAATGGACGCAGTATTAAAGCTATACGATAAAATTGTAAAAAAGCAGTTGCTTGTGCGTAGGGTGAATATTGTTGCAAATAATGTAATAAATGAGAGCGATGTCACACAAAAGCCGTGCTTTGACCAGCTTGATTTTTTCACCGATTATGAGGATGTTAAAAGAACTCAAAAAAAGGAAAAGGAAAACCTTAAAAAAGAGAGAAGTCTGCAAAAGGCTATGATACAAATAAAAAACCAATACGGTAAAAATGCCGTTTTAAAGGGCATAAATCTTGAAGAGGGTGCCACCTCAATCGACCGAAACTCGCAAATAGGAGGGCATAAGGCGTGAGAAATTATGATGATATTATAAACTTGCCTCATCCCGAGCCTAAAAAGCACAGAAGAATGTCGCGTTTATCACGTGCGGCACAGTTTGGTGCGTTTCGTGCACTAACAGGTCACGAGGAGGCAATAGCAGAAACTGCAAGATTGACCCATAACCGAGTGGAGCTTGACGAATACGAAATTGAAAGACTAAACGAAAAGCTTTTAATTATAAATGATTATATCCACACACACCCAAAGGTTACAATAACATATTTTGAGCCCGACGAAAAAAAGAATGGCGGTGCATATATTAAATATACGGGGAATGTAAAAAAAATAGATACATATAAACAGAAAATAATAATGTGCGATAATACACAAATATCAATTGATATGATTTTAAACCTTCAAAGTGAGTTGTTTGAAGTTTATGGCGGGGTTTAAGGTAAAAAAGCGAAGTTTTCTTCGCTTTTTTTGTGTTTTGGGGTTGAAAAAATTGCGAAAAAATGATACAATAAAAAATGGTATATTATAATCTGTATTTGCAATGAGGTGAAGAAAGGTGAATATCAGGCTTACAATTCAATATGACGGTACAGGCTATCACGGCTACCAGATACAGCCTAACGGTATCACCGTTCAGGAGGTTATAGAAAAGGCACTTTCAAAAATGACGGGTGAGGATATACACGTTGTGGGTTGCGGAAGAACCGACGCAGGCGTACACGCCATTCAATATAGTGCCAATTTTCATACCAATGCAAAAATAGCACCTCAAAAATATGCTATGGCACTCAATGCACAAATACCACAAGATATACGTTGTTTAAAATCCGAACAGGTATCGGAGCAGTTTCACGCAAAAAAGAGTGCAATAAAAAAGACATATATCTATAAAATCTACAATGGTGAGATTATGGGTGCATTTTTAAGAAATTATGCATGGCACTATAAATTTCCGTTGGATATAGAAAAAATGCAAAGGGCGGCAGATGCCTTTGTGGGTGAGCACGATTTTGGTGCATTCGTTGCACAGGGACACAGTGCGAAAACCACCGTAAGAACAATCTATTCACTCAACGTAAAAAAAGAGGGCGATATAATAACCATAGAGATTACGGGCAATGGATTTTTGTATAATATGGTAAGAATAATTACAGGCACACTTGTGTATGTGGGCGGAGGAAAAATAAAAGCCGAGGATATGGCAGATATTATAGCATCGTGCAACAGAACACGTGCAGGAATAACCGCACCGCCACAGGGACTATTTATGAAGGAGGTATTTTATAATGAAGAATGAAGACAAAGAATATGATGATTTAATAATATATACCTCTGATGAAGATGATAAAGTAACACCAAATGAAGAAAAAAAGGATACTAAAGAGCTTGAAGGTGTAGAGGCAATAGAGGAGGAAACCATTATCCACACAGGATTAACAAGGGAAGAGGAAGAAGAGCTCGACCGCTACGAGCTGTCGAAAACCCTTGAAGAGCCGCAAAAAGAGAAAAAGCCGATATTCACAAAAAAAAGAGTGAAGGTTGTTGTGCTCGTGCTTGTGGCTGCGGTGGTGCTTGGTGCGTTATTTGCGAGCATTCTCCCTGGGTTTATGCAAAACTACAAGGAAAACTTTAAAAGAAACCTGTCGGCAATTATGCCTGCTCTGTTTTTAGAGGAAATTTCCGACGAGGAAATAGCAAACGACACAAGAGTTGTTTCGGAGGATAACGCCAACGTTACGGTAAACCACACAAAAAAAGAAATAGACTACGCTTTAAGTGCAGATGAGGAATACAGCTATATTTTCGATATAAAAAGAACTGCAATGGTACCTCTCGAGAGTGCATCAGACGGAACATTTGCAGTATATAACGAAGGTATTGTGTGTGCAAGGGCAAACAGCCTGTGTTATATAAACAAAAACGGCGAAATTGAATGGGAGGTTGAAACCTCGGTTGCATCACCGCTTATAAAGAGTGAAGGAGCATATATTTTAGTTGCGGAAAACGGCGGCAATAAGTTTATGCTCTATAAGGGTACAGAGCTTTTGTATGATGTTAAGTGCAATTCGGAGATTGTGAGTGCAAATGTTTCGTCGAGCGGCGATGTTGTGCTTGTGGTCGATAAAAGCGGCTACAAGGGCGGTGTGAATGTATATAACCGCTATGGTAAAGAGGTGTTTGTGTGGTCATCGGGACAAAACAACGTTCTGTGTGCCGATATTTCGTCAGCCTCAAGACGTGTTGCAGTTGGACTTGTAAACACAGACGGCGAGGTGTATTCGGTGATACGTACCTTTGATATCACAAAGGAGGAGTCTACCTCGGCAGTACGCTTTGACGACACAATAATTTTCGACATCGACTACAGCGGCGATACCATAACAGGCTATGGCGACAACAGTATGATTTGTATGACGTCCTCGGGACGTGTTATAATAGACCGCAGATACAACAAGGTTAATATTGCCCACTATGCGTACGACTATAACGGCAACAAGGCAATTTTGTTTGACAGCGATAATTTACCCATTTTGCAGATATATAATAAAAAAGGCACAATTAAGTATGAAATAACCACCGAGGAGCTTTCAAGCCATATGGATATAATGGATAATTACATTATATACAACAGCGGCAGAGATGTTTTATTAAGAAAAGGAAGCTCCACAAAGGTTAATGTGTACACTGCCACAATGGATATACAGGCACTGCATATAATAGACAACAAGACCTTTGCAATTGTTCATTCAAACAGTATAGAGATTGTTGAGGTGAAATAAATGATAGCAGATATTATTTTTCTTGCACTTATAATACTTGGTGCGGCTCACGGTGCAAAAAGGGGGCTTATAAAATCGGTATGGGGTATAGGTGCGTGGATAGTTACAATCATATTAGTTAAAATGATGGCAGAGCCTGTTACCGAGCTTATATCAAACACGTCGTTGTATTTATCGGTAAAGGACGCAATGTTTGAAAAAATCTCACAACAGGGTACAGAAAATCTTGCATTTATTCCGCAAAGCCTTATAACCTCCACAACCGAGGATACAGTGTCGGTTTTAGCAGAAATTATAGCACGTGCCTCGTCATATATAATATTAATTGTGGTGATAAGGGTGCTGTTGGGGGTTGTGTTTGGTATAGTAAATGCAATTTCAAAGCTACCTGTAATTTCATCGGTAAACAAAATCACAGGTGCAATAATAGGAGTGGTTAATGTATTTATAATTTCAACGGTTGTTCTTGCAATAATTGCAGTTGTGGGAGTTGAGGCTGTTGCAAATGCAATACAAGACTCAAGCATAGTTAAATATTTATATAACAATAATATATTACTTAATTTATTCATTTAACACAAGGAGGAATACATATGTTTTTAAGTTTTTCAAAAACGATTGCAAAATTTGGTGGAGTTCGTATAGGAATAGGCACAAGGGTTGGCAAGAAAAATGCGCCATATGCGTTGATAGGAATATTTTTCTATTATCTGGTTTTAATGTGCTGGTATATGATAATTGGTTGCTTCTGGCTTATGTATGCAATGTGTTATGGTTGTTATTGGGTTATCAAAAAACTTATATTATGTTTAAAAGCTAAAAAAGATATGCAATAATTTTTGTCCAAACTTGATATTAGTAATATGAATATGTCGAATGTTGTCGAATAAAAGAAAGCCTTCCCCTTGAGGGGAAGGGGGACCGCTTGCGGTGGATGAGGTGGAAATGAATAAAACTAATAATTCAAAATTAAC
Source organism: Clostridia bacterium (assembly GCA_045649025.1). Lineage (GTDB taxonomy): Bacteria > Bacillota > Clostridia > UBA1381 > UBA1381 > Ornithomonoglobus_A. The sequence continues at coordinate 15,495 of JAZRPB010000003.1, forward strand.
AGGTAATGCAAAAGCTTTAAGAAAGAATATGACAAAAGAAGAAAGGCATCTATGGTATGATTTTTTAAAAACTTTGCCTATAACTGTTAACAGACAAAGGGTTATTGGTAACTACATTGTTGACTTCTATATTGCCACAGCAAAACTTGTTATTGAACTTGACGGTTCACAGCATTATGAAGATAAAAGTATAGAGAGTGATACAACGAGAGATGCTTTTCTAAACGATTTAGGAATTAAAGTATTAAGGTATTCAAATTTGGATATTAATCAAAGATTTGAGAATGTTTGCGAAGATATACTGGATAATATTAACACCTCATCAGTCACTTCGTGACAGCTTCCCCTCAAGGGGAAGCCTTTAAAAGAATCAAAAAATTTTGTCTCTAACTTAACACGAACTATTATGTCGAAAAATAGTGAAAGGAAAATAAGATGGAAGAAACTTTAAAATTGATTGCCGAAAGATTAACGAAAGATTGTTATGATTATTTAGCTATGTTTGCACCTCTTTTGCTTTCTATAGTAGCAATTATAGTGGCAATTGTTGTACCAAAGGTGATTGCTAATAAGCAAGATAAAATTTCAATCTTCGATAAAAGGTTTAAATCATATGATGTTTTGCAAAAGTATATTGCCTTTTCTGACATGTTAAAAAGTAATAAAAATAATGCTGATTATAATGGGATGATAGTCGTTATTTTTTTTAATGGTGATGGTGATAATGTCAAAAAAAGTAATGCATTATTAAAAATACTGGAAGTTTCAACACCTTTGAAATATATTCCATTTTTGTTTAAAGATATTTCAGAGGAAGAAGTAGAATTTGTGATAAAGACTTTGGGTGCGTTTGTTGGTGCAATTTTACAAAATAAAGATATAGAGTTTTGTAAGAATGTTTACATAGATACTGTTCAACGCTTTTGCGACAAGCATCTTGAAAACATTAAGGAAGAGTTGAAAAAAACACATTAAATATTTTTAAAAACTAAATGGGTGTAAAATGTTCAAAATCTATAGAAAAGGAAGAAAATTATTTGGTAGATGTAAATTTTAGCGATGTATACATGGGAACGTATAACTATTATGGTCCTTCTCAAGCAAACAAACATAAGAAATACGATGTGGATCCATATTTTGATTATGGTAATGTTCGATAAAGGAGCTAGTTATGTATTATTGTATATTAATAGGTGTTATTAACAATATAGCATGGTTGCTTTATATGTCAGGGGCATTGTTATCACAGAAAAACAGAGTGATGATTGCACCGATAACTCATTTTTTACATAATTATTGTTATTGGTACTTTGACTTCAAACTTGCACACGTTCTATCTGTGTTAGCAATCTGTTATTCAATAATATTATTATTTAGAGGTAAAATAAAATTAATATTATTTGTTGCAGGATTAATATTAAATCTATTTTGGATGTTCATATATACATTAGTATATATGAACTAATAACACAAAGAGGAAGCGACATATGAAAAAAATCATCAGTTTTGTACTTGCAAGTATATTGCTTATGAGTTTAACATAATCTATTATGATGTAACTGATGTAACAGTATCAGATCCAACAACATTAGATTTTACTGCAATACCTGCAACAGCATATTCTGCAAAGACAGAGTACTATCTGGGCACAGGAGAACTTATAGAGAGTAATGTGCTTGAAAATGCAAATGGAACGGACGTTGTAAACACAGTTAATTATTATTATGATAGTGCGAATAATACTGTAAAGGAAGTTGACACAAAAGGCAATTCAACCACTGTACAATACGACGGATTGGGTAGAGAAGTTAAAACAATCGATAAATTTGACAATTATCACATTATGGAATATAATATAAGTGGTATCGGTGTCGGTTTTAATGGTATGTCATACTTTGTTCCTGCATCCGACAGACAAAGCAAAGAAAATATAACTGAATACACTTATGACCGCCATAAAAGAATGACGAATGAAAAGGTATATGAAGAATATCCCAACACGTTTGTTGAAAGCAAGTATGAGTATGATTTTGTTGATAATGTTATAGCAATTACCGATGCAAATAACAACTTAAATGAAGATGGATATACTCAAACAAATACATATGACAAGTTAAACAGACTAATTACAAGTAAGAACGCTAATAATGAGGTCATAACTAATGTATATGATGTCTTCGGTAATGTTACTATGCAAACAATAACAGACAGTAACGGAAAAGAAAGTGTATTGTATCAACATACATATACTCCTGATGGTAAAATTATTACCGACAGAGATAATGCCCAAAATTCAAATATGTACACATATGATGCAATGGGCAGATTAACAAGAACAGTTGATAAAGACTCAAAAATACATAATAACCAATATAATGAGTTGAGTGTTTGTGATATGCAAAGTCATATTAAAGAAGAGGAGTCTGTAATAACAAAAAATTATTCATATACAACCCCATATGGTGCAGGCACTGTGTATGATATAAGGGGAGTGTATAACGAAGAAAACAATAATTATTCTGCATATATAAATGAACTATCCTCTTATGGCTATTCAAAAACAGGAAAACCTATGTACCAAAAGAATATCTATACACATCCCACAGGTGTAGCAAACCTGGCATTTATACCAACCTTCCGTTACAATTACGATTCAGAGGGAAATGTTGTTTCTTCTTCAAATGGTGTGGTGTATGAGGAGGATAATATAACTTTTGGAGCAACAACCTTGTATGAATATGATAAAAACAGAATTTCAAAGATACAAACAAATGGCTCAAGCACAAGAAATACAGATAATAGTGTAAATGCCAGATATGAATTTTATGAGGATGGCAAGTTAAAGTCCGTTACATACCCAACATTAACAGATGGAGAAGAATTAAAATCAGTATATATTTATGATGGGCTTTCAAGATTATCAAATCTTGTAAATTACAAAGGTACTAATATTATTTCGAGCTATTCATATACGTATGATAATAACGGAAACATTTTAACAACCACACAAACCGTTGGTGAAAAGACGGATAATGTGAATTACACATATGATAAACTAAACAGAATATCATCAGTATATGGCTCAAAGGGTGCTGATTCATACTATGAGTATGATATGTGCGGAAACAGAAAAGTAAATTATGAACAAATTGACTTTATCAGTGAAGAAAATGCAGAGTTCAGATATGATGAAGAAGACAAGCTATATTATGCTAATGTTGGAAACAACACAACAAGCATTGATTATTCCGCAAACGGATATAGATATATAAAACAGGAAAATTCAGCATATCCTGAATTTTATGTATATGATAATGATGGCAGACTACACTCAATAGCAGAGCCTGTATATATTACATCAGGAGGAGAACAAAAAATAGTTATGTACCCTGTAATACAATATATATGGGGTCCTGATAGAGTTCTTGTAAAAACAGATGTGTTGGCAAATGAACAATACTATTATCTTTACAACGGACATGGCGATGTGGTGCAAATTGTTGATGTAAGCGGAAATGTGGTAAATAGTTATGATTATGATGTTTGGGGCAATTTTCTCGAGAAAGAAGAAACAATAGAAAATCACTTCACATATTTTGGACAAACCTATGATGAAGCAACAGGCTTGTACTACTTAAGAGCAAGATACTACGACCCAACAATTGGAAGATTCATTAGCGAAGACCCAATTAAAGATGGTTATAACTGGTATGTGTATGGTAATAACAATCCTGTTATGTATGTTGATCCAAGTGGTGAGAATTGGATTTACAATGCTTGGAATTGGAGCGAAGATGCAGCTTGGAAAGGAATAGCACTTGGTGTTAGCGCAGTGGGTTGGAAATTATCAGCTGATTTGCTAAGGTTGGCGGCAAGTGGAAGTGGTAATACATATACAGCAACTAGTGGAAGTTATGCCTCTAATCTTGCTAAAAACGATACTGGAATAAATAAAAAAGTCAACGATATTATTTGGGATTATGGGACGAGTCGAGGTAAAAATTATATAAGTACCCCTAAAATATCATATGAAATTCCATTAGGAAATGGTGATTTAGGGGCGGCGTTACATTGGGTTGATATTCAAGTCAAAGCTACAAGACGAAAGAATGGTTCTTGGTATGCAAATGTTACAATCACTGATGATTTTGACTTTACCGAATTCAAAAATCCTTTCACTCAAGGGTCTGTTTTAAAGGGAATGTTGTGGGCAGCTAATGATATTGCCTACTTTGATACTAAATGGGGTTTATTAGATAATGTTGGAGTGGTTATAAAATATAATAGGAACTATTAAGAGGTGATATAGGTGAAGAAAACCGTATGTTTTATATTTGTGTTAATTATAGCGCTGTTGTGCTCTTGTAAAAACAATACAAATGTTTGGAAAGATACTCATAAAGTGTTGGGTGATGGAACTTATCAAATATTTAACCACAAAAGAAATGGGATTAATATAAATGGGATTTCAAACAACAAGTACCATCAGTGTATAGTAGATGAAATTATCGCAATGAAAAAAACAGAGCAAAACATATATATATATGGTAAGTTTACGGAGCATGATGTATATACAACAATTAATTTAAATAACAACAAGGTTAAATACTTTGTTGTGATAGAACAAGATGATGTTTTGGGGATGACAAATATAAACGATCTAATAAACTCAGGAACATTTGAAATGTTAAAATCATATGATGATTTTAATGTAACAGAAAAAGAAATCTTTGATATTCTGAAAGTGAAAAAATAAAGAACCCCGAATACTATGTCTATGACCCTGACGGAAGATTACAGGCTATTGCTGCAGCAACAACATTGTCAATGGAAGATGGCACATCGCTTTCTGTAATGTTCCCGATTACTCAATACATATGGGGTCCTGATAGAGTTCTTGTAAAAACAGATGTGTTGGCAAACGAACAATACTATTATCTTTACAACGGACATGGCGATGTGGTGCAAATTGTTGATGTAAGCGGAAATGTGGTAAATAGTTATGATTATGATGTTTGGGGAAATTTTCTTAAAAAAGAAGAAACAATAGAAAATCACTTCACATACTTCGGACAAACCTATGATGAAGCAACAGGCTTGTACTACTTAAGAGCAAGATACTACGACCCAACAATTGGAAGATTTATTAGCGAAGACCCAATTAAAACGGGTATGCATATGGTAAAAATAATCCAGGTAATCAAATATTTTGAATATCACAAACAAGGATTAGTAAAAGTTAAATATTTATATAACAACAATATATTACTTAATTTATTCATTTAACACAAGGAGGAAAAAACAAAATGTATAGTGATGTAGTAAAAAAGGGTATAGAAAAAACACCGCACCGTTCCTTATTAAAGGCTTCGGGCTTTACCGATGAGGAAATTAAAAGACCGTTTATTGGTGTGGTATCTTCAAAGAATGAAATAATCCCCGGCCACGTGCATCTTGATAAAATTGCCGAGGCGGTTAAAACAGGCATAAGAATGGCAGGCGGTACACCGCTTGAATTCCCTGCAATCGGAGTATGTGACGGTATAGCAATGGGACATATAGGAATGAAATATTCTCTTGCAACAAGAGAGCTTATTGCCGACTCAATAGAATCAATGGCGATTGCTCACGCCTTCGATGCACTTGTTCTTATCCCAAACTGTGATAAAATAGTACCGGGTATGCTTATTGCAGCAGCAAGACTGAATATTCCCGCAATTATTGTTTCGGGCGGTCCTATGCTTTCAATAAACTACGACGGCAAGAACAGAGATTTAAATACTAACTTTGAGGCAGTTGGTGCGTTTAAAGCAGGTACAATAGACGAGCAAAAGCTATGCGAGCTTGAAGAGGCGGCGTGTCCAACCTGTGGCTCATGCTCGGGTATGTTTACCGCAAACTCAATGAACTGCTTAAGTGAGGTGCTTGGTATGGCACTTCCTGGAAACGGCACAATTCCTGCGGTATATTCAGAAAGAATACGTCTTGCAAAGCAAGCAGGTATGAAGATTATGGAGCTTTTGGAAAAGGGTATAAAGCCAAGAGATATTATAACACCAAATTCAATATATAACGCATTAAGAGTAGATATGGCACTTGGCTGCAGCACAAACTCTATGCTGCACCTTCCTGCAATTGCTCACGAGGCAAAGGCACCAATCTCTCTTGACTATGCAAATGAAATTTCCGACCAAACACCAAATCTTTGCCATCTTGCACCCGCAGGCGACCATCACGTTCAGGACCTATACGCCGCAGGCGGTGTACAGGCACTTATGAACGAGCTTTCAAAGAAGAACCTTCTAAAGCTTGATACAATAACAGTAACAGGCAAAACACTTGGTGAAAACATTGCAAATTGCACTGTTAAGGACTACACAGTAATAAGACCAATAGACAACCCATACTCACAAACAGGCGGTATTGCAGTGCTAAAGGGTAATTTAGCAGTTGACGGCTCGGTTGTTAAGAGAAGTGCAGTTGCAAAGGAAATGCTCCAACACGAAGGTCCTGCAAAGGTGTTTGAAAGTGAAGAGGAAGCAATTGATGCAATCTATAAGGGCAAGATTGTGGCAGGCGACGTTGTGGTTATCCGTTATGAGGGTCCAAAAGGCGGTCCTGGTATGAGAGAAATGCTTTCACCAACCTCTGCAATCTGCGGAATGGGACTCGACAAGGACGTTGCACTTATCACAGACGGAAGATTTAGCGGTGCAACAAGAGGTGCGGCAATAGGTCACGTTTCACCCGAGGCGGTTGAGGGCGGTCCTATTGCATTTGTAAAAGACGGCGACATAATAGAAATTGATATAGAAAAGGGAATACTTAATGTTAAGGTTTCCGATGAAGAAATGGCAAAGCGTAAAGAGGGCTGGACACCAAACGAGCCAAAGGTAAAAACAGGCTATTTAAGAAGATACTCAAAGCTTGTTTCTTCGGCAATGCAGGGTGCAGTTATGATAGACTAATATGAAAACTAAAACAACGTATATATGCCGTGAATGTGGCTATAAAACACCAAAATGGCTTGGAAAATGTCCTGGCTGTAACGAATGGAACACAATAGAGGAAACTCTTGTGGCAGCAGACACAAGGTCTGTTGCCTCATCGTCGATTGGCACCCCATCGCTTATGGGCGGTGTTAAAAGTCCGCAAAAAATCGCTGATATAAAGCCTGGCTTTGAAAAGCGAAGCAAAACGGGAATAGGCGAATTAGACAGAGTTCTTGGCGGCGGTATAGTGCAAGGGTCATTGATTTTGGTGGGCGGCGACCCTGGAATTGGTAAGTCCACGCTCTTGTTGCAGATTTGTCAGTATCTTGAAAAGGATAAAAAAATACTATATGTAAGCGGCGAGGAAAGTGAAGGACAAATAAAAATACGTGCTCAAAGACTTAATGTTAACAATGAAAACCTGTATCTTATAAGCGAAACAGACGTTGAAAGAGTAATTGAATGTATTGTGTCGCAAAAGCCTGATGTGGTAATAATAGATTCTATACAAACAATGAACCATTCACAGATTGCATCTGCGTCGGGCAGTGTACCTCAAGTGAGAGAAGCCACAAATGCGTTTATGAAAATAGCAAAAACAAACGGTATTTCTATGTTTTTGGTTGGCCATGTTACAAAGGACGGTGCTCTTGCAGGACCTAGAGTGCTTGAGCATATGGTTGATTGCGTTCTCTACTTTGAGGGCGATAAGCAAAATGCGTTCCGCATTTTAAGAGCAGTTAAAAACCGATTTGGCTCAACAAACGAAATCGGCGTTTTTGAAATGCGTGACGTTGGTCTTTGCGAGGTAGAAAATCCGTCGGCTGCACTTTTAGAGGGCAGAGAAAAGAGCACCTCGGGCAGTGCAATAATCTGTACTATGGAGGGCACAAGGGGAGTTCTGGCAGAGGTACAGGCTCTTGTTACCCCAACAGGCTTTGGAAATCCGCGAAGAATGAGCAACGGAATTGATATTAACAGAGTGATTTTGTTAATTGCCGTTTTGGAAAAGCGTGCAAGAATGAATTTATCAAATTCTGATATATATGTTAATGTCACAGGTGGCTTAAGAATAGACGAAAGAGCTGCCGATTTGGGCATATGCGTGGCAATTGCAACAGGGCAGATGGACGTGTCGCTGCCGAGCGATATGATATTTATAGGCGAGGTAGGTCTTGGCGGTGAGTTAAGGTCAGTTTCCAATCTGGAAAAACGTATTGGAGAGGCATCAAAGCTTGGCTTTAAGTCGGCAATAGTCCCCAAAAGCTCGCTAAAGGGCGTGAAAATACCCGAAGGATTTGCGGCTTTGGGTGTTGCAACTGTAAAAGAGGCAGTGGATATAATAAGAAAAAATCTTGGTTAAAATTGTCCATCTTGCACCTTTGCACTCATTTGCGTATAAAACATACGCGGCAATCGTGCAAAAGCACAACCTGAACAATTTTCTCGCAAGATAAATTATGGTTGAAAATTGCCCATCTTACACCTTTGCACACAAAGCAAGAAGAAAATAAATCACACAAATGGGGTAATCTGTAAATTTGTGTTTGTTTAATCCCGTATGGGATATATATGAAAGGAATAAAATATGGATACTTTAGTAAGAGGCACAAGTATGGACGGAGCAATCCGTGTTCTTGCAGCAGTAACTACCGATATGGCAAATGAGGCGGTGCGTATACACAACACATACCCTGTTGCAACGGCGGCACTTGGCAGACTTTTAACAGGTGCGGCACTTATGGGAGCAACACTTAAAAATGAAACCGACACACTCACAATGCAGATTAAGGGAGACGGACCGCTGCAGACTGTTGTTGCAGTGGGTGATGCACAAAGCAGAGTAAGGGGTTATGTTGGTAATCCTTATGTGCAGCGTCCGCTAAATGATAAGGGAAAGCTTGATGTTGGCGGAGCAGTGGGAGAAGGATTTTTAACAGTTATTCGTGACTTGGGCTTAAAGGAGCCGTATATTGGTCAGGTTCCGCTTGTTTCGGGCGAGATTGCAGAGGATATTTCGTATTACTATTCACAGTCCGAGCAAATACCAACGGCAGTTGGTCTTGGTGTGCTTGTTGATGTAGATAATAGAGTGCTTGCCTCGGGCGGATTTATGATACAGATGCTGCCGGGCTCAACCGACGAAATGGCAAAAAAATTAGAAAATATATTAGAAAACCTGCCGCCTGTTACAAAGCTTATAAACGACGGAATAACTGCCGAGGAGCTGTTTTTTACAGTAACCGAGGGTTTTGATATGCTTATGGATAATAACTTTGTTACCCCCAAATATGAGTGTAAATGTTCAAAGGAAAGAATGGAGGAGGCACTTATATCAATAGGTGCAAAGGAAATTGAGGATATTATTACAGAGCAGGGCGAGGCAGAGCTAACCTGTCATTTTTGCGATAATAAATATAAATTCAGCCGAGAGGAGCTTGAGGATTTATTAAAAAAAGCAAAATAAGAACCACAAACAAACCGCAGTGAAATTCACTGCGGTTTGTTGTTGTAGTCTACATTGATTTTTGATTAACCTCATACTTGACATCGTTTATAATAATTACTGATTTTATAATATTTGAAAAACTTTATCAAATACCCCTATAAATTTCTCATCAAAATTTATGTCTTTGTGATAATGCCCAAAAAACCATTTTTTACACACCACACTGTTTCTTATCTTTTCCAGAAAATCTGTAAGTTGGTTAGTTTCATATGTTGGAGCAATTTCCTCTTGAATAGACGTGGGAGCAGAATGGGTTATAACATAATCAAATTTAAAATTATTCTTTTTAAGATTTTTTTCTGCATTAATATACTCTTGCTCGCTCGGCATTTCATATTTCCACCAGTTTTTGCCTTCTGTCCGATGCCCTTTGTCGTGTGAGCTTGCTCCACCAAATGCGAAGAACGTTTTCCCATCAATGTTATACGCCTCGCCCCTGATTAAATGATATATGCCATCATCAACTTTGTGCACATTACTACCACCAAATTCTACTGTTGGGAGATTATAAAGCATTTCAAAATTTTCATGATTGCCATCAACAAAAAGTGTTGTAAAATTTTTACTTTTAAGCCACTTTATCCAATATTTTTCTTCATTACTGCCATCCCATACACCGCCAAAATCACCGCATATGATTACATAATCATTTTTGGTCATTTCTTTTTGTTGGGGAAAACGCTTGGCAGAAAGTTTCCCGATATCAATCGGAATATGTGTGTCACCTGTAATATATATCATTCTACATTTCCTTTAGACTTTGTATAATTTCTTGGATTATAATTTAAATACATATTATTTCCTCACATTAAGAACATTCATAAACTTTATTTTTTGATAGACACTCAATCATATCCATAAATTCTTTGTCTGAAAACTGTACATCATCCTCATCTAATGTTTCAAGTAATGATATTACGCTACTAATAGATTCTTCTTCTAATGAATTATATTCAAACAAATCAGTAAACCAAACAACATTTACCCAATCCACTATTTCTTGTAATGTTATTTTACGGGAAATATACTGATTAATTAGAAAAATCAAATCTTCTGCATATACTTTTCTTGGTGTTGTAATAGTAACATTATATAGGTCGTCTCCAAGTTCCTTTTTTAGCTGATTTAAATTAATTTTGATTTTTAAAAAGTCATCTAATATTGCAGTCATATCTATTTATCCTTTCTATGAACTAAATTTCCTAAAGGATCAAAAGTATCCTTATAAACTTTTATCGTCTTACCATTACTGTCAACAATTTTATTATAGACAGCTTTTGAACCGGGGACTTTACCAGGATTTTCCATTTTTATCGTATAAGTATTATTTTTGTTTTTAATTACAGAATAACTATTATAATTATTGGAACTGCCCTTAAAGAAGGACTTTGCACTTTTTTGAATGTTCGAAGGCAATTTATCAACACTCTTTAATGCGGAACTCTTTTTTGTTGCCTTAATGATAGATTTACTACTTTTAGCTGTCTTTGCAACTTTCGCAACATCTGCTGCCTTATCTGCCATTTTGGCGAGTTTTGCTGTGTCTGCAACTTCACCGATAACAGGTACAACACCAAATGCATCGAGCGCAGCTCCAAAATAATCTCCTCTTGCAAGGTCAACAGGTATTGCCACCAAATCTGCAACGGTATCAACACCGGGGACAAGCGATGCGGCAGCAAGCAGATTGCTTAAGGCGTTTAGATCGATATTTGTGTCGCTGCCTTTTGTTCTTCCAAAATTTCCTGCTCTACCTGCACCCATTAAGCAGTCACCTGCTTTCTGGATTTTGAAAATTCGCTTTCAAAGGCTATAATGTTGATGCCCATATCCTTATAGGGTTTGAAAATACTGTCAGGTGCACTGCCGTAAACTATTATGGTTTTAGGGGATAGCCTTTGCACCATTCGGGCAAGACCTATCTTAAAGAAGATTTTATCCTCTTTATGTTTAATGCATCCATGTGTACCTACTGCAACAGTTTTGTTTTCTTCTACCCCGTCAAAGCAGAAAGAGAACGTTCTCTCGTCTCCAAATCGCACATTTGGAATAACCTCAATTCCGTTGTTTTGTAACCAAATGGCTATTGCTCTGCCTCGGTATGTATTCCACAGTTGAAAACATAGCGGCATGTTTCGGTAAAGACTAAAATCAGGGGATATAATCCCTTTAAATTTTTTTAGTTTATCAAGATACTTTCTTGGATTATTCCAGAGTCTTTCAAAGTTTCTGTCGTGCTCATAGAATATAACCCAGCAATCAAAGTCTTTACATGTTTTAGACATTGCTTTAGAAAATGTTATGACTTTATTTGGTAAAAAGCCGCTTGTTTTTATTACAGGCAATTCAAAATGTCCGTCATAGTCTGCATCTTCTACAAGAAATGCGTGAAACACGTCATAATTATTAAATTTTTCATCATTCATGAATCAAAAAATTCCTCCTTGTAATTTTAAAAATTTTTTAAAAAACTATTGATTTTGATTCACGAATATGTTAAAATATAACTATAGTTCATAGGTTATGTTTTAAACATATCCGTGATAAAACACATTGTTAAATCGTTGCCGCGATTTTTCTAATGTGTTTTTTTATTTTAAAAACAATCAAATTACATTACCTCCTTTTAAAAATTATTTTCTATATTATACCACAAACACAACAATTTGTCAAGAACATATGTTCGTTTTTTGTTTATACACGTGTAACAAAAGGGTCGTAGTCAATGACTGCGACCTTAATTATTATAAAAACAATCTTTTTCCCATCTTATTACATTTGCATCAATATATTCCCATATTTTTTGGTAATCCTTTTCGCCACGTATTATGTGGTCGTGAAAAGATGATTGAAATAAGTGTTGTGCCTTCAACCCTTCTTTTCTACACATTATTGTTGTTATGGATTTAAATGCACATATTATATCAGATATTGTAGGGCAGGGGCTTGCTCCTGCCGCCATTTCATAATTAGAGATCAAAATATGAATATGATTTGGCATAATTACATATTTATCGATTTCAATTCCTTTATAACGATTTTCTAATAATTCTATTTGCTCTTTTGCAATTTTTCCATATATGGTTAATTCGTTTTCGGGAGGAGCAAGCCCCTCCCCTACGGTTATTGATGACAATATCTTTTCTTTGTTATGTGTACATATCGTAATAAAATATGCACCTGGTGCAGAATAATCATATTCTTTTAATCTTGTGGGTTTTCGTTTTGGTAATTCCATAATGTGTTTACTCATTTCCATAAAATATTGTATCAAAATCAATATTTAATATTTCTTTAATTAAAAGTATTTCATCAGGATATAAATGTCGTTGTCCTACTTCTATTTTAGCAATAGCACTACGAGTAATATCGCAACCTTTTAGTTGTAATTTTGCAGCCAAAACATCTTGGGTCATTTTTGCATTTTCTCTTGCAACTCTAATATTTCTACCTATTATTACTTCAATCTCTCTATTCATAAAAATCCCCTTGCACCTAAATTAGAACAAAAACCTTGACATTATTATAATATAGTGCTATAATAAAAATGCACCTATATAGGTGCAAACATAAAAAGAGAGGTCAGAGAAAATGAAACAAAAACTACAAGGACTAATTGCAGGTGCACTAATTGGTGCAACAATAACAGGGGGTGCAGTGTTTGCAACAACAGGAACAAAAACTATTGAGGTGCTTTATAATAATATCAAAGTTTATAAGGATAATGTTTTATGTGAATTAAAAGATGCTAATGGTACAGTGATTGAGCCATTTATATATAATGGTACAACTTATATGCCTGTTAGAGGAACTGCAAATTTAGCAGGTATGGATGTTGAATGGGATGGAAACACAAAAAGCGTATATTTGTGGGACGAATTACCCATGGATAAAACATATTTAATGGAATGTTGCCCTCCATATGAATACGATCATACATATGAAGAATTTTTGGCTCAAAATGGAAGCTCGTTTTCTATGGGTGGAAGAAAATATAGTAATGGTTTCCACGTGTATGGTGGCGAGGGAAATATATTATTTAATTTAAATAGTAAGTACTCACAAATCACCTTTATGGTAGGTCATATTGATGGCTCACCTATGACAGGACAAACAGCTTCTTTTTTTGTTGATGGAAAACTTATAAAAGAAGTCCACGTTGATGCAGACGATTTACCAATAGAAATTTCTATCCCTGTCAATTTTGGCTTGCAGCTAAAAATTGTAACAGCCTGTGACGAACCAAGCATTTCACGTATAGGGTTTGGAAACATAACAGTTCAATAATTTACCCACCAATTTAACAAAAACCGAAGGTATACTTCTATAAACGGGACGTTCGTGAACGTCCCCTACAATGCGGTACATTGTAAACGCTGCACCATACAACAAAAGGGCAGAAACGATTTGTTTTCGTTTCTGCCCTTTTTAACAGTAAAATAAATTTTTACACTACTGCGGCACCTGATATTGCGAAATATAAAATAATTAGAATACCAAGCACAATTCTGTAGTAGCCAAATGCCTTAAAGTCATTTTTACGGATATATTCCATAAGGAACTTTATTGCAAGAACTGATACTATGTATGCAACTGCCATTCCTATCAACAACAGGTATAACTCCTGTGTGCCAAACATTCCAAATTCCATAAAGTATTTAGCAATCTTTAAGCCGCTTGCTCCAAGCATTACAGGCACTGCCAGAAAGAACGAAAATTCAGCCGCCACATATCTGCTTGTGCCTAAAATAACAGCACCCAAAATTGTTGCACCGCTCCTTGATGTTCCGGGCACAAGTGCAAGCACCTGAAACACGCCAATCAGTGCGGCAGTTTTGTATGAAAGAGCACCTATATCCTCAATTTTTGGTGTTTTCTTGCGGTTTTCTATAATAATGAATGCAATTCCGTATATTATAAGCATTGCAGCAACCACAAAGGATTTATAAAGATATGTATCTATTATATCATCAAATAACAGACCTATAATTGCCGCAGGAACACAGCCAACCAACACCTTCCACCACATTGTCCACGTGTCTTTTTTTTCTTGCACGCTCTTTTTTGGTGAAAACGGATTAAGCTTATGAAAATACATTGTTACAACGGCTAAAATCGAGCCAAATTGTATAACCACAAGAAATAAATCCTTAAAATCCTTATTTTGCGACATAAAATTCATAAACTGGTCAAACAAAATCATATGTCCCGTACTGCTTACGGGTAACCACTCTGTTATGCCCTGAACAATGCCCAGAACTATGGCTTTTATAATTTCTAAAATATCCATTTATGGTATACACCCTTTCTAAAATGTTTATAGTAATAAATTTGCCAATGTTTAAGGAGGGTTTAAAGCCCTCCTGTTATCACCTGTATGCATCAACAAGCATTTGAGTTGCTTTTTCAAAGCCAAGCTTGCTCACGTTTATGCACAAATCATAGGAGGATAAGTCGCCCCACTTTTTGTTTGTGTAATAATCGTAGTAGGTTTTTCTTTGCTTATCTTTTTTCTGTATTGTTTCCTTTGCTTTTTCTTTTTTTACATTAAGGTGTTCTACCGAGTATTTAATTTTGTCTTCCATATTTGCATAAATAAACACACTCAAAACATCGTGCTCCGTTTCTTCAAGAACGTAGTCGGCACATCTTCCCACCACAATGCAGTCACCTTGGTCTGCAAGCTCTTTTATTATTTTGGATTGTGCTATAAAAAGCTTATCGTTTAATGGCATTTCATAGTATAGAGGAACATTAAGACCTCTTGTGCCCCAGTTACCCATAACCACAGAATACAACAAGCTGTTTGTTGCTCTTTCGTCGATTTCCTTTACTGCCTCAAGACTTATATCGCTTTTTTTAGCGGCTAGCTCCACAAGCTCCTTATCATAAATCGGGATATTTAATTCCTTTGCAAGCATTTCTCCCAGCGCATGTCCGCCGCTGCCAAACTGTCTTCCTATTGTAATAATTTTTGACATATAAATCCATCCCTTCTGTTTTTAGTTTTTTATATTCTCGTTAAGTGCGTTTACTGCTCTTATGGATTCAATGTTATCGCGGTAATGTGCCATAGCCTCGTTAACCTTTAGAACATAACCTCGTGTTTCGGTAAACGGAATATATTTGAGGGTTTTTCCATCGTCGCTGTAATTTGGATTGCCAAGCCACTCCGACACATTGCCCATTCCGCCGTTATATGCGGCAAGTGCGGTGTTAACCACACCCGAGTAGTTGTCTATTAAATATCTTAAATAATGGCACCCGAGCATTATATTTGTTTCGGGGTCCATAAAGTCATAAACTTCAATGCCGAGCTTCTCGGCGTTCCAGGCGGCAGTTTCCTCGGTAAGCTGCATAAGACCGCCTGCAAAGCCAGAATGTGCGTCGCTCACAAAGTCGCTCTCTGTTCTTATAACACCCATAACAAGATATGGGTTAAGGTTATATTCCCTTGAGTATTTATTTATGTAATTTTCATACGCAAGCGGATATAGTATCTTTTCCGTTGTCTGCATACCTGTGAGTGCACCCTGAACTGCAAGCACAATCATAAGCACAAACAACAGTGCTTTTATAAATTTACCCATTAATTCTCCTTTTTACTGTTCATTTGCAACATAATGTTATAAGCTGTTTTTTCTAAATCGGTACAGCCGTTATTTTCTATCACAAAATCTGCGTGTTTTATATAAAAATCATTATCCTTTTGCGATGCAATGCGTTTTCTTGCACTATCCTCGCTTATATTATCACGATTTATAATCCTGTTTAACCTTGTTTGCTCATCTGCAACCACAACCACCATATAATCACACATAGCTTCAATATCCGAGCCTATTATAACTGCACCGTCTATTGCACAAACAGGCGACGTGCCAAAGGTTTTTATAAGCTCTGCCTTTATGTATTTATGTGTTATTTTATTTAATGTGTTGAGCTTGCCTGTATCACAAAATACTATTTCACCAAGCTTTTTGCGGTCAACATCACCATTTGGCAATAATATACAAACACCAAAAACAGACGTCAGCTCTTTTGTGCAGGGCATACCCACCTTTATAAGTGTATGATACAATGCGTCGGCATCAACCACATTAACACCCAAACGTGCAAAGTATTGCGACACTGTGCTTTTTCCTGCACCCGTGGGCCCTGTTATACCAAAAATCAACTGCTTCATATGTTTTCTATCTGCCAATCTATTTTTTCTTTGCCCATATATTCTAAAAGCTCATTTGTCTTTTTAAAGTGACCGCAGCCAAAAAATCCGCGTGATGCAGATAACGGACTTGGGTGCGGTGCAGTTAGAACATAATGGTGCGAGTTGGTTATAACACGTTGCTTTTCCTTTGCATTTGCACCCCACAATAAAAATATTATGGGCTCTTGCCTTTCGTTAAGCTTTTCAATCACAGTATCGGTAAAGGTTTCCCAGCCTTTGTTGCGGTGTGAGTTTGCTTCGCCGTCACGAACGGTAAGCGAAGAGTTTAAAAGCAGCACTCCCTGCTTTGCCCACTTTTCAAGGTAACCGTTGTTTGGAATATAGCAATCAAGCTCGTTTTTTAATTCCTTATACATATTCAACAGCGACGGAGGAATTTTAACTCCCTTTTGCACCGAAAATGCAAGACCGTGAGCCTGTCCTTCCTCGTGGTATGGGTCCTGACCAAGTATTACCGCACGCACCTTTGAATAAGGCGTCCATTTAAGAGCATTAAATATATCGTACATATCGGGATGTATTTTATGGGTTGAGTATTCGTTTTTCAAAAATGCACGTAATTTTTTGTAGTATTCCTTGTCAAATTCACCGCAAAGAACACTGTCCCAATCATTGCCGAACGAAACCATAACAACACCCCCTCTTTTTGTATGCAATAAAAGACCGTAGAATTTAGATGCCCGAGAAGTCATTTTACCAGGAGTAAAAATGCTTGCTTGCAAGGGCATTTTTGCGACGCCGTCAATGGCTGTAGCGGTCGAAAGACCGCAAAAAAGCCGTAAGGCTTTTAATATATTTTTCAAAGAAAAATATATTATACAGTCATTATACCAAAATAGGCACAAAAAATCAACTGTTTTTTGTCAATTTGCATATTTGCGGGTTAATAGCACTGTTTTATTGTGGCACAAATTGCCTCCCCAACATATTTTGAGCAACGCTTTACCTCATCGAGAGTGTTGCCGTTTGCACCAATTTCTATAAGCAGTGAGCCGTTTGTGGTGTGCATATTAAATCGCTCTGTTCTTAAATCAACACTTCTCATAAGCGAGGGGTACATTTGTGCGGCACTGCTTTGTATTTTAGAAGCAAGCTTTAAATTTTCACGCCATTGCGGATGATAAAGCCCCATACTGTCTGTTCCGCACACAAGCATTGCCTGTGCCACACTTTCGCCGTTTATGGTTGTGGTTTTACAAAGCTTGCTGCCGTCATCATACACATATCCGTCGCGGTGAATATCAAGAACAATTTTTATCGACGGATTTTTTTTGAGGTTATTTTCAACAGTTGTGAGTGCACGTGTGTATGCACCCTGATATGAGGGATAGTCGTGAACGGTGGTATCGTGTATAACTCCAATTCCGTTTTCTTCAAAAACCTGCTTCATAACAGCACCAACGGCAACAATGTTCTTTTCGCTATCTGCATTTCTGTCGCCGAAATCACCAAAGCTCTCGGTAGTGTGTGTGTGTATAATAAGAATTTCAGGAGATTGGTTACATTCCAAATCAAAGGTTGGCTGTGCACCAACAAATTCATTGGGGTTTATTGTGTAGGAGGTGGAGTTTGTTATTTCAACACCGTCAAATGCCATAATCTGTTCTCTTGTGGGAATTTGAGGAGCGGGAATAGTCGGTTGCACAGTGGGGGTGGGCTGCGGCTCTTGTGGTGTGTTGTTTTCGTAGATAGGTGAAAATTCTTCAATTATGCTTTCACTGCGAGTAATATCAAAGCCCAGAAGCTTGTCTAAAACATTGTTAACAGAATATGTATTTTCGCTATCATCGCTTAACCCTTCCTTTAGAATATCATCATATATCTGCTGTTCATTAAAAACAGGAACGGCACGGTTATTTATATAAGAAAAAGATATAATTGCCGATAATAAAACCGCAAAGGAGAGAGCACAAAGCAGTATATGCTTTTTAGTTATACGTATTATTTTAAATGTCATTTTTGTAGTATCCTTGTCTTTTATTTTTTTCCTATTCTATCTTTACTTTAAAATATGAAAAAATATGCCTGATTTTAGGGTTAAATTCTTGACAGAACGTGATTTTTGTGCTACAATGGTGGTAAATATAATATCCAGGCAATGAGCGTGTGTAAGTAGCGGTTGTTTTGTTGCAAAAGAGAGCAGGTATCGTGGCTGTGAGTACCTGTTGCAGTGGCAAACGTGAATTTCAGCACGGGAGCCTCCTGTGAAAGCCTTTTTGGTATAAACAGGGTGTTGGCACAGCACGGGGAGATGTGAAAAGAGTGCAGAGCGTATGCTCTGAATTTGGGTGGTACCGCGGATTTTTAACCCGTCCCTTTTTGGAGGGTTTTTTTTATTTAAAAAATACCAATTAAGAATACTGAAAGGATTTTATACTATGTTAGAAAAAACTTCACAACTAAAGCAGGAATTCATCCAAAAGCTTTCAAAGGCACAATCAAGTGCAGACGGCGAAGCATTAAGAGTTGAATTTCTTGGAAAAAAAGGCTCTGTTTCGTTATTAATGGGAGAGCTTAAGTCTGTTCCCAATGAGCAAAAGAAGGAAGCAGGTCAGATTATTAACGACCTTAAGAAGTTTATAAACGATGAAATTGTAAATTTACAAAAGGTGTTAGAGGAAAAAGAAGAGCAATTAATGATTGATGCTGCAGAAAGCTACGACGAATCGTTGCCGCCAACAGACGAGTCGGGCTCATATCATCCTATAACACTCGTTCAGCGTGAGTTAGAAGATATATTCTTAAGTATGGGCTTTAACATAGAGGACTATGTTGAGGTTGTAGATGACTACCATTGCTTTGAAGCACTTAACATTCCAAAGCATCACCCTGCAAGAGATATGCAGGATACCTACTACCTTTCAAACGGTCAGCTTTTAAAAACTCATACCTCGGCGGCACAAAACGCAATTATGAAAAAGTACGGTGCACCCTTAAGAGCAATCTTCCCAGGAAGATGCTTTAGAAACGAGTCTACCGACGCGTGCCACGAAAACACCTTCTTCCAGATGGAGGGCATTATGATAGATAAGGATATTTCTATTTCAAATCTTATCTATTTTATGAAAACTATGCTTTCAGAGGTATTTAAAAAGGATATAAATGTTCGTTTAAGACCAGGCTTTTTCCCATTTGTAGAACCTGGCTTTGAGCTTGATATAGAGTGTCTTATCTGTGGCGGAAAGGGTTGTCCGTCCTGTAAGAACAGCGGTTGGCTCGAGCTTTGCCCCTGCGGTATGATTCACCCCAACGTGTTAAAGCACGGCGGTATCGACCCCGAGGAATACACAGGCTTTGCTTTTGGTTTGGGTCTTACAAGACTTGCTATGATGAAGTATGGAATAAAGGATATTCGTACGTTTAATAGTGGAAGTTTAAAGGCACTAAAGCAATTCAAGAACAGGTGATTATTTCAAAAATTGTCCATCTTGCCATTTTTTGCTCGGGGCGGTATAAACATACAGCACCACTCGCTGCAAAACGGCAACCTGAACAATTTTTGAGAAAAAATCGGTCATTAAAGACGACGGATCGTAGGGGACGTTCACGAACGTCCCGTAACATAACAAAAAACCACAATGAAAGGAATATAGAAAATGCTCGTTTCAATGAACTGGATAAACGACTATGTTGATTTATCAAACGAAAATATAGAAGAATTAATACATCGCTTCACACTTTCAACCGCAGAGGTTGAGGATATTATATATAAGGGAAAAGACATTAAAAATGTTGTTAGTGCAAAGATTTTATCGGTGCAAAATCATCCCGAATCCAAAAAGCTGCATCTTTTAAAGGTAGATGCAGGCGACAGAGTTTACGACTGTGTTTGCGGTGCACCAAACGTGAGAGAGGGTATGGTGGTTGCATTTGCAAAATGCGGCGGTATGGTTGGCGGTATGGAAATTGGCAAGGCAATGCTTGCAGGCTATCCGTCGGAGGGTATGTGCTGTTCCGAAAAGGAGCTTGGCATAAGCGACGACCATTCAGGACTTATGGAATTAAATGGGGACACTAAACTTGGCACAGACATTAAGGAGATATTTCCAATAGAGGATATAATATTTGAGGTTGATAACAAATCACTCACAAACCGCCCCGACCTTTGGGGACACTACGGAATAGCAAGAGAGTTTTCTGCTCTTACAGGTAAAGAGCTTAAGCCATTAAAGCTTGGCAACACCAATGAGGGACACACAAATAAAATTCCTGTTGAAGTTAAAAGAGATGATTTGGTATACAGATATTCCTGTATTAAGATGGATAACATCACAAAGAACACATCACCCGAACAAATAAAAATACGTCTTACCTATTGCGGAATGCGTCCTATAAATCTTCTTGCAGACGTAACAAACTACATTATGCTTGAATTAGGACAGCCAACTCACGCATTTGATGCCACAAAGATAGATAAAATAGTGGTAGACACACCAAAAGAAAACTGCGAGTTTGAAACTCTTGATGGTGTAAAGCGTGATATCGACACCAACACACTTCTTATTCATAACAACAATACACCTGTTGCAATTGCAGGTATTATGGGCGGTCTTGATTCCGAAATAGTAGATAATACATCATCGGTTGTGCTTGAAAGTGCAAATTTTGACGGAGTAAGTGTAAGAAAGTCGTCAACAAAACTTGGTTTAAGAACAGATGCAAGTATGAGATACGAAAAAACACTCGACCCCGAGCTTACTATCACAGCCATTGAAAGATTTGTATATCTTGTTAAAGAAATAGATAAGGGTGCATCGGTTGCATCTGCTCTAACAGATGAGTACGTTAAAAAATACCCAACCATTAACCTTACAATAGACAAAAGTTATGTAGACAAATACACAGGAATAGATATAACAGACCAAGAAATACTAAACACTCTAAAGTCACTTGGCTTTAAAACAGAGCATACGGATAGTGAATTTAAGGTTGAAGTTCCAAGCTGGAGAGCAACAAAGGACGTTACAATAAAGGCAGACTTAATTGAGGAAATCACAAGAATTTACGGCTACGACAACTTTGCAATAAAAACAACAAGAAGTGCACTAAAGCCTGTAAGACAGAGTATGACAAAGTCGGACGAGGCACAAATAAAGGATATTCTTGTTAAGAAGTTCGGTATGCACGAGGTACATTCATATATCTGGTACGACGGCAAGAAAATGAAAAAGCTCGGACTTGATATCGACGAAAATGTGCGTATTTTGAATATGACAACTCCCGAAAACGGAACATTGAGAAGCACAATGCTTCCAACACTTCTTGGCTTTGCTTACGATAACAGAAGCTATGCAAAGAGCTTTGGCATATTCGAGGTTGGCCGTGTTGTTGAGGGACTTTGTAGCAACAACGAATGTAACGAAAAGAAAAAGCTTGGCTTTGTTATGTTCTCAAAAGAGGATAGCGAGAAGGCACTTTACTTTAAAACGTTAGATGTTGTAAGATGCCTCTTTGACTATATCAAACACGGCAATGTTACATTTGCAAAGACAGATGTAAAATATGCATACCAACACCCTAAAAACACATCCGATATTTTATACGACAATATAAAGGTTGGTACAATAAACACATTGCATCCAAGAAATCTTGCAAAAATAGATAAAAATGCTGCAATTGTGTGTGTGGAAATAGACCTTGCCACAATGGAGGAATTAGAGGTTAAGGCAGTTGACTTTGTTGAGCCGTCAAAGTTCCCGTCAATTGACTACGACCTGTCCTTTGTAATTAAAGACGGTATGAGATACGAACAGATTGCAGCTGCATGGGAGAGTCAGAACGAAAGTGCTCTTTCGCAGGTACAGGTTATTGATATGTATGAAGCAGACGGCGTTAAGAGTATAACAGTAAGATTAACCTTCTCATCAGACGAGAGAACATTGTCGATGGAAGAAGTACAGCCAATAGTTGATAAGGCTATACAGTATCTTGCAAATATGGGTGTTACTCTTAAAATGAAAGGATAAAACATATGGATTTAGAATTAAGAGAAATAGAAAAAGCAGTTAAAAGACTGGAAAACACAATCCATAAGACTGATATAGAAAAATCCACCACCTTTTTACAAATGACAGGCGGCGAAATTTATCTTAAATACGAAAACCAACAGAAAACAGGCTCGTTTAAAATAAGAGGAGCACTAAATAAGGTTGCGGCACTTGTTGAAAGAGGCGAGGCAAAGGCGGTTGTTGCATCAAGTGCGGGAAATCACGCACAGGGCGTGGCATACGCTTCAAAGGTGTTTAACATTCCTGCAACAATATGTATGCCAAAGTCTACGCCAATTGCAAAGGTTAGTGCAACACAGGGCTATGGTGCAAAGGTTGTTTTGCATGGTGACTGCTACGACGATGCCTACGGCAAGGCAGTAGAAATTCAGGAAAAAGAGGGTGCAACCTTCCTTCATCCGTATGATGATTTAGAGGTAATGGCAGGTCAGGGCACAATTGGCATAGAGGTTCTTGAAGCATTACCAACAGTTGATATGGTAATAGTACCCGCAGGCGGCGGCGGTCTGCTTGCAGGTGTATCGGCTTGTATTAAGCAAATTAACCCAAGAGTTAAAATTGTTGGTGTACAGGCAGAGGGAGCATCTGCAATTGCACAGTCGTTTGCTAAAAAGAGCTATGTTGTAACAGACACATCATCAACAATTGCCGATGGTATTTCTGTAAAGGCACCGGGCAAGAAAACAGTGGAAATTATAAATAAATATGCAGATGATGTTGTAACTGTAACAGATGCAGAAATCAGCTCTGCAATTCTTTTACTGCTTGAAAGAAACAAACAGGTGGTTGAGCCTGCGGGTGCAACACCGCTTGCGGCAGTGCTAAACGGCAAGGTAGATGTTAAGGGCAAAAAGGTTTTGTGCTTAATGTCGGGCGGTAATATAGATGTTAGCTTTATTCAAAGAATAATAGATATGGGTCTTGTTTCAAGAAAGAGAAAGCTTAAATTTAAAACAAAGCTTCTTGATATTCCCGGCTCTTTAACACATCTCTCAAATGTATTGTCGAAAGCAAATGCAAATGTTACAATGGTACAATACGACCGTTTTAGCGAGGAGCTTGACCCCAACGAAACAATCATTCATATTGGTTGCGATGTTGGCGGCGAAGAGCACGGACAAAAGGTTATGCAAAAGCTAAAAGAGAATGGTTATAATCCTGTAATTGAATAGGAGAGGAAAGGCAAATGATTACAAAGCCTACAATTGAAATAATTTATGAATCAGCGTCAATTCAACGTTGGAACGACCATATCCGTCCATGGACGGGTTTTACAGAGCTTGATAAGCAAGCCCACAAGATGTTTTATGCGTATGTTCTTGCAAAATGTGAGGGCGACGGTGTTGATATGCAAAAGCTTGTTGAGGGGGGTATTTTTGAGTTCTTCCACCGTTCTATTTTAACCGATATAAACCCGCCTATTTATCATCAGCTTATAAAGGAAAAAGGCCCCCAAATTGACGAATGGGTGCTTGAAGAGCTGCGTAATGACCTTGGTCAGATTGGCGGCGGATTTTTCGAGAGAATGGAAAGGTATTTCCGTGAAAAGGAATACAGCGAATTAGAAAAGAAAATATTAAAAGCGGCACACTACGAGGCAAGCTGTTGGGAATTTGAAATTATATACAGCTTAAACCATGCCACCTTCGGTATTGAACAGGTGAAGCAGGAAATGCGTTCGGGGCTTGCATCTTGCGATACCTTTAAGGGCTTTCGTGAGTTCTCGGGCAGTAAATATCTGCAAGATTTTCTTTCGCTTATTGGCAAGTTAAGATACCAGCAAAGATGGGCAAAGGCGGTGAGAATGCCGTCAACCTACGTTATGGGACATATGCTTGTTGTAGCAATATTGTCATATTTTTCAACACTTGAAACAGGCTGTGAAGTATGCCCACAAAGACTGGTAAACAACTTCTTTGGCGGTCTGTTTCACGACCTTCCCGAAGTTTTAACACGTGATATTGTGTCGCCTGTTAAAGCGTCTGTGGAAGGGTTGGGACATATTATAAACGAAATTGAAGCAGAGCAGATGGAAAAGGTTATATATCCGCTTCTTCCGCCCGACTGGCACAACGAATTAAAATATTTTACCACAAATGAGTTCGACTCTAAAATTATCTTAAACAAAGAGGTTAAAAAGATTACGTCGGACGAGATAAATAAAACATATAACGATAACTATTTTAACCCAATGGACGGACAGATAATAAGAGCGTGCGACCATTTGAGTGCATATATAGAGGCATATTTATCGTTAAGCTATGGTATTAAATCGGAGCAGATTTCAGGCGGCTATAATCAGCTTACACCAAAATATAAGGGTAAGGTTATAGGCGGAGTAGACTTTGGAAAGATGTTTGGATATTTTAAAATATGAGAAAACCAAAGGAAATAAAAACATATGAAGAGGCAAAGGAAAGAGCGCTTCGTTTGCTGGAGTTTCGTGCACATTCAAAAAAGGAGCTTAAGGATAAGCTTAAAATGAACAGTGTGCCCAATGAAATAATAGACGAGGTTCTGTCCTTTTGCCAAAGCTATGGCTTTGTTAATGATGCAGAGTATGCAAAACGCAAAGCAATGGATTTATACAAATTAAAAAAATACGGCAGACACAGAATTGAGCAGGAATTAAAAATGAGAGGAATTTCAACTGATTTAATTTATGATGCCGTGTGTGAGATTGATTTTGACGAAAATGACCTTACGGGGCTTGTTAAAAAGAAGCTTGGGGGAAACTTTGAAAGAAAGAATATTGATAAGTGCATACGCTACTTTTTATACCGTGGCTACGAATTTTCACAAATTAAGGAATGTATAAGCACTTTATCAACGGAGGAAGAGTATGACCTATAATATTGGTATGGTATCATTAGGCTGTGCAAAAAACCAGACCGACGCAGAAATTATGCTTGGCTTGCTTTCGGAGGGCGGTTATGCAATTGTGGATAATCCTGCCGATGCAGATATAATAATTGTAAACACTTGTGGATTTATAGAGTCGGCAAAGCAGGAGTCGATTGAAGCAATATTAGAGATGGCACGCTACAAAGAGGGCAGATGTAAATTACTTATTGCAACAGGCTGTCTTGCCGAGAGGTACAATTCACAGGTAATGAGCGAAATGCCCGAGGTGGATGCAGTTCTCGGCACAGGCGATTTTGACAGTATATGCAGTGTAATAAAAAGTGCATTTGAGGGTGAAAAGCCAGTTATATGCGGAAACAAAGACCGCACGCCCGATGATGATTTGCCCAGAGTTTTAACAACTCCCCAATATAGTGCATACCTTAAAATTGCCGATGGCTGTGATAATAACTGTACATATTGTGCAATCCCCAAAATTCGCGGCAGATACAGAAGCCGCACAAAAGAAAACATAGTAAAGGAAGCAATGGAGCTTGCAAAAAGGGGAGTTAAGGAGCTTATATTAATTGCACAGGACACCACTCGTTATGGAATAGACCTTTATGGAAGGTATTGTCTTGATGAGCTTTTAGAAGAGCTTGTAAAAATAGACGGCATACATTGGATAAGAGTTCACTATTATTATGCCGAGGCAATCACAAAAGAGCTTGTTGATACAATGGCAAGGCACAGTAAAATATGTAATTATATAGATATTCCCATACAACACGCAAATAACGATATTTTAAGACGTATGGCACGAAGAACAAATCGTGATGAAATAACACAAAAGATTAATTATATTCGTGAAAAAATGCCCGACGCAGTTATAAGAACATCAATAATTGTTGGTTTTCCTGGTGAAACACAGGAGCAGTTTAACGAGCTTTGCGACTTTGTTAAGGAAATGAAGTTCGACAGAATGGGTGTTTTTGCCTACTCACAGGAGGAGGACACCGCAGCTGCCGGCTTTAAAGACCAGATAGACGAAAAAACAAAGCAAAAGCGGTTAGATACACTTATGAAAATACAACAGAAAATTTCGCTTTCGCTTAACCAACAAAAAATCGGTAAAAGAATAGAAGTTCTTGTGGAGGGCTATGATGAGGATAATTTCCTCTTCTATGGCAGAAGCCGAGGCGACAGCATAGATGTCGATTCGCTTGTGTACTTTGCCACCGAGGACGAAGTAAATGCGGGAGATTTTATAACAGTAGAAATTCTTGCTGCCGACGAGTATGATTTAACAGGAAAGGAAGTTAAGATATGAATACAGCAAACAAGCTTACAATCCTACGAATAATATTAGTGCCGATTTTTATGATTCTTCTTCTTTTAGAGTCCACAGCAATGCACTATGCAGCGATGGCGGTGTTTATTATTGCATCGCTTACCGATATGCTCGATGGAAAAATAGCAAGAAAATATAACCAGATAACTAATTTTGGCAAGTTTATGGACCCACTGGCAGATAAAATGCTTACAACTGCTGCATTTTTGGTGTTTATGGAGCAGGGAATAATAAATTCATGGGCAATACTCATAATTCTTGTTCGTGAATTTATGGTTTCGGGAATACGATTAAGTGCCGCAAGCGAGGGCATTGTTATTGCCGCATCATTCTGGGGCAAGTTCAAAACAGTGTCGCAAATGGTGGCAATAATTGCAACAATTCTTATTACTAATCTTACATTCATTCCACAAGTTACAGCAATTGCAATTTCTGCTGTATGTATATGGATAAGTATAGTATTCACCGTAATATCGGGAGTGGAATATGTAGCAAAGAATATAGGCTGTCTAAAAATGAAATAAGGGTATGCTTGGATAAAATTGCTTATCTCACCATTTTTTATTCGGGGCGGTATACCCGGATACAGCACCCGAATTTCAAAACGGCAATCTAAACAATTTTATCTCAAGCATCGAATAATAGGATAAAATTGCTTATCTCAATATCAAAAAAGGAGAATACATAAAATGAATATAAAATTCGACGAAAAGGGACTTGTAACAGCAGTTGTGCAGCACGCAAAAACGGGTGAGGTTTTAATGGTTGCATATATGAACCAAGAAACTCTTGATATGACAATAGAAACAAAGAAAGCAACATTTTGGTCACGCAGCAGACAAGAGGTATGGGTTAAGGGTGCAACCTCGGGAAACTATCTTAATGTTACAGAAATTCTTGTTGATTGCGACGAGGATTGTCTTTTAATAAAAGCAATACCCGAGGGAAGTGCATGCCACACAGGCAAGAGAAGCTGTTTTTATAGAAAAATAGAAGATGGCGAAGAAAAGGAAATAGAACTCACAGAGGATTTATCATACATATTAAAGGAAGAGGAACAAACAATAATCGACAGAAAAAAATCACCTCAAGAGGGAAGCTACACAAACTACCTCTTTGATAAAGGTGACGATAAAATCTTAAAGAAGGTTGGCGAAGAAGCTGCCGAAGTAGTAATTGCAGGTAAAAACCGCGACAAAGATGAAATCAAATACGAGGTTGCCGACCTTATGTATCACTTAAGTGTTATGCTGGTGCATAATGATATGAGGTGGGAAGATATATATGAGGAAATAAAAAACCGAAAGTAAAAGTTTTTTAGAAAAAATTGCCCATCTTGCCATTTTTTGTATGGGGCGGTATACCAGATACAGCACCCATACATCAAAATAGCAATCTGAACAATTTTTTACAAAAACGAACAACAAGAGAAATTGTCCATCTCACCATTTTTCATTCGGGATGCAAGTTGTCCGTTCTGCATCATTTTCTCTATGTCCTTGAGGAAACTGCATTAAACAAACAAAAATAAAAAAACTCTGTCACACATATTCGAGTAACAGAGTTTTTGTTTTTAGTTATCTTTTTTATTTGATGCCTTATCATCAAGCATCTTTATTGTTTCTAAATATGCTTTTTCAACCTCGGTCAATGTCTTTTCCTGATACTTTCTGTATTCTGCCATTGCTTTTTCCATAGCTTGTTCATGACTGATTTTGCCTGCATCGGTTAAAAGCTTTTCGCCTGTGGAACCTAAAATATTATCAAGTTGGGTTATGTAGTCATTCATATACATCGGTCTTTTTCTCATAGCCTGAATTTCTGCAAAATCAAAATATCCCGAAACCAAGTTATTTAAAACCTTTAATTCATCTGCTTCAAGGTAGTTTTTTGCAATCTTTACATCCTTTGCAGTTGGAATATTGCCCTCAAATGATGTTAATCCCATAAACGGCTTTTCACTGTCTGCTCGCTCATAAATAACCTCGGCAGCGGTATGACCGTGTGCGGCAAAATGTAATTTATTCTGCACAATTTTGAAAAAAGTTATCGACTCAGTGCTTTTGGGGTCATAATCAACGCTTGTTGCATACAAATCAAGCACCTGACGATAAAGTACTTTTTCGGAGGAACGAATATCTCTTATTCTGTCAAGGAGCTCTTTCCAATAGTTTCCGCCACCTAGGTTTTTCAGGCGTTCATCATCTATTGTAAAGCCTTTTATCATATATTCCTTAATTCGTTCAGTTGCCCATTGACGGAAATGTGTCCCGACAATGGATTTTACACGATAGCCGACTGATATAATAACATCAAGGTTGTAGTAGTCAACCTGATATGTTTTTCCGTCTGCGGCAGTTGTTGCAAAATTTGCAACAACTGAATCGCGTGTTAATTCGCCTTCTTCAAAAATGTTTTTAATATGCCTTGATATAGTTGACTTGTTTCGGTCAAAAAGGTCTGCCATTTGGTCCAATGTAAGCCAAACGGTTTCATTTTTCATTTTAACATCAATCTTTGTTAATCCGTTTTCTTCTTGGTAAATTATAATCTCACCGTTATTAAAATCATTCATAATCAAAATTCCTTTTGTTGTTATACCTCTGAATGAGGCAAATTATTTGCAAGTTCTGTAAACCTATTTATAAATCTCGAATACTTACCCATCGATTTTTCTTTAAACTCAACACCAAGCTCTTTCATTTCATCTAACAGTATAGGTGAGATTTCGCCTGTATATTCAAGCTCCACCTCATAATCCTCGCTATCAAAATACGTTGTGTAATCGAGGCAAATTTCGGTGTGGCTATCCCACATAAGTGAGTATCTTCTTGTGGTTGCACAGCCAAGTAAAAACACGTCTCCACCGTCTACGCCTGTTAATTCAAGCACATCTTTTGCTTCAAAAAAATCGGGAACAGCGTCTATTTCCTTTTCAGTTTCTTCGCATATCTGCAACGGACTGTCTGCATTGGTGTGCTTTTTTATCTGCAATTTAAAGGTATTATCAATTTCACGAACACGAAAGGTTACACCGTTTTCTTTTAAAACAGGAGTAAGTGAGCGGTAATAGTGGTTTGTTTGTGTAATTATTTTATCCCATTTATATGCGTGTTCAATTTTTTTAAAGGTATCATATGAAATAATACATTTTAATTCTGTTTCAAGCATTCTTTTTCCCTTTCAGCAATATAACAATAAGAGTAATAACTCCCAACAAAACAATTGTACCGCCAGGTCTTAAATCAAGATAGAACGACAATACAAGCCCAAAAAGAGTAAAGCAAAGTGCAAGCGCAATTGAGATTTTAAACATTGCGGCATAGCTTTTTGCCACGCTCATTGCACACGCAACAGGTATCACAAGCAGTGATGAAACCATAAGTGCACCAACTGCACGTGAAGCGGCGGCAACTGTTAGTGCGGTTAAAAGCATAACGGTAAAGTTTATTGCTTTAACGGGCATACCCGAAAGGGACGCCGCCTCCTCATCAAAGGCGATAAAAAACAGCTCCTTATACAGTAAGCGTGAAACAACTATTACAATAACGCCCAATATTAAGGTTATGTATAATTCAAAGTCGGAAATTGACACAATTGAACCAAACAGAAATCCGTTTAAATCAGATGAGCTTTTAACAAATCCTGAAAGCAGTGCACTTAAGCCAATGCCTGCCGACATAACAACAACAGGTGCAATTTCAGAATACGACTTTAAAAGTCCACGCAGACTTTCTATACCAAGCACGGCAAAAACAGAAAAGATAACCGCACCAAGTATGGGATTTATATTTAAAAGCAGACCTGTGCAAATTCCCGCAAGAGCAAAGTGTGAGGTTGCATCGCCAATTGCACTTAATCTCTTTAAAACGAGAGTTGTGCCAATACACGGAGCAATTATGCCAATCATAATTGCAACAATAAATGCCTTTATCATAAACGAGTAGGAAAATATATCAATCATGGTGATGTGCTCTCCTTCCTGCGTATATTTCATTAACCTGTTCAAGCGACAACTCGTTTCGGTGCACAAACTCACCGTTACCGTGCGAGCAGAATATTAAAAGGCTTGATGCAGCACCCACAAGCGACGGCGTATCGTGATTTGTCATAACAATAGATATTCCTTTTTTATTTAAATCACAAATTAAAGACATAATCGCCTCGGCACTTGGTGCGTCTATTCCAACAACGGGCTCGTCCATAAACAGTAATTTTGGCTCTGATATGAGTGCACGTGCAATAAACACACGCTGTTGCTGTCCGCCCGATAAGCCGCCAATAAGCTTGTTTGCATAATCTGCCATTCCAACCTGTTCAAGAACATAGTTGCACAGTGCAAAGTCCTCTTTGGTATATTTTTTAAACAAACCCATTTTTGAATACAAATTTGCCATAACAACCTCTCTTACTGTTGCTCTAAAGGCTGTATTAAACGAGCTTGCCTTTTGCGAAACGTAGCCTATTTTATGGCGGTCAAAGCCGTTTTTTATATCTCTGCCAAAAAGTGTTATAGAGCCGCTTTGGAGTGGCAGCATACCAAGAATAAGCTTAATAAGAGTAGATTTTCCCGCACCGTTTGTTCCAATAATACCAAGAAAATCACCCTGCTCTAAATTAAAGCTGACATTTCGCAGAATGGGTGTGTCGTTATTCTTATATGAAAAGGACACATCGTTGACTTTAAGTATTTCCATAAAAATCTCCATTCCGCCGCCATACGTCGGCACAAATAGCAATTAATTTTCTCTTATCCGTATGGCAAAGGAATGATAAGAGATTTTTTGCCCATGTGCGTTTTTGAGCGTACGCGAAAAAATTTCGCACGGGCAATTAAATTTGCCAAAGGCAATAACGTGAAAGGAACTTTCACGTTAAGCCTCCGTATCAGTTGTTGATTGAATTTACTATTGTGGTTATATTTTTCTCCATAGCAGAGAAATATCCGCCGTTATTGTTATCAACGTCAAGGGGGTCGAGCTCTAAAAGTTCAACGCCTGTTTCGGCTATAACGTTCTGTACAGATTTTGCATTTTCATTCGGTGATGTAAAGATATATTTAATATTGTTTTCCTTAATAAAATCTATAACCTTTGCCATTTGCAACGGTGTGGGGTCGCCCTTGCCGTGTATGCCCTCAATTGCAAGCTGCTCCATACCAAGTTTTTTGCATAAATGACCGTATGCACCGTGCGACACCACCATTGTATGCGAAGCGGTTTTTTCCTTTGCCGCCTTAATTTTTGCCTCTAATGCAAGCTCTTTTTCCTCTGCAATAGCGTAATTTTGCTTGTAGTATTGAGCGTTTTGCGGATCTATTGCACAAAATGCATCGCAAAGCTTACTCATTTGATTGATTGCAATATCGGGATTAAGCCAGATGTGTGCATCCTCTGTTTTTGTAAGGTCTACACCGCCGTCTAATTCAAACGCAAAGCAATCTGCATTTGTTAGTGAATTTTCTATATCAACTGCCCACCCATCAACTCCGCCTATGTAGATAAACAAATCGGCTTTTGTTAGCTTTGCCATTTGCGAGGCACTTATTTCAAAATTATGTGCATCGCCGTTGCCCGTTAGGTTTACCACCTCAACCTTATCGCCGCCAATTTGCCTTGCAAAATCCTCTAAAACGTAAAATGATGCAAAAACTTGCAGTTTATCGCTCCTCTCCTGTGTACAGGAGGGGATAAGAGCAATAATACATATTATAGAAATCAGAATTGATAATGTTTTTTTCATAGTAAAATTCCTTTTATTTTAGAATAATGCTGCAAGTGTGCAAGATGGATATTTTTTTAAATGTTATTTGGTGTCAAACCAAGAATGTCCTTGTGCCATATCTATGGTTAGTGGCACTTTTAACTCCATTGCACCCTCCATCTCCTCTTTCAAAATCTCTTTTACCTTATCCAACTCGTTGAGTGCTGCTTCCACAATAAGCTCGTCGTGTACTTGTAAAATAAGACGTGATTTCATATTTTCGCTTATAAGACGTTGGTCTACCTTCACCATTGCAAGCTTTATAATATCTGCCGCACTGCCCTGTATGGGTGCATTTAATGCAACTCTTTCTCCAAAGCTTCGCACCTGGAAATTAGACGATTTCAGCTCGGGAATATAACGCACTCTGTTCATTATGGTTTTTACCTTGCCGTCTTGCTTTGCCTGTTCCTTGATTTTTGTCATATAATCACGAACACCGCTGTATTTATCAAGGTAATTATTTATATACTCATCTGCCTGTTTAACGCTTATCTTCAAATCCTGTGCAAGTGAGAATGAGCCCATTCCGTATACAATACCAAAATTAATAGCCTTTGCACTTCGTCTTTGTTCGGGGGTAACCTCTAAAACATCAACATTAAATACTTTTGCTGCAGTTACAGTATGAATATCCTCACCGCTTAAAAAGGCATTTATCATATTTTCGTCGTTTGCGATAGATGCCAAAACTCTTAATTCTATTTGCGAATAGTCGGCATCAACAAGAGTATACCCCTCCTGTGCAACAAACATCTTGCGTATTTCCCTGCCTAATTCGGTTCTTACGGGGATATTTTGCAAATTCGGTTCTGTGGACGAAATTCTGCCTGTTGCGGTAACGGTCTGGTTAAATATTGAGTGTAAACGTCCTGTTTTTTTGGATATAAGCGGTAATAAGCCGTCGCAATATGTGCTCTTAAGCTTTGCAAGATGACGGTATTCCAATATTTTATTTATAATCGGGTGTGAACTAACAAGCTTTTCTAAAACCGAAACACTTGTTGAGTATCCCGATTTTGTCTTTTTGCCGTTCTTTAGACCAAGCTTGCCAAATAATATTTCGCCAAGCTGTTTTGGTGAATTAATGTTAAATTCCTCGCCTGCATCGGCGTAGATTTCGTTGGTTAGTGTTTGTAATTGTGTATTTAACACCTGTGAAAATTGTGAGAGTGCGTCGCCGTCCACCAAAAAACCACGCATTTGCATATTTGCAAGCACACGTGTAAGAGGCATTTCCACATTTGTATACAGTTCATTTTGTCCGTTCTCGGATATGATTGCCTTTAGCTTTTGATTTAAAAGATACAGTGCATAGGCACTTTTTGCAATATATTCATCGTCGCCCTCGTCGTCTGCATCAAAAAGCGACAGTTGATTTTCGCTCTTGTTTATAAGCTCTGTTTTTAAATATTCAACACAAAGCTTTTCAATTGTGTATTCACTTCGCGACGGATCTGCAAGATATGCACTTATGCAAACATCATCGCACACATTCTCCAACGCAGAAATACCATTAAGATTTATAATATCATTTTTTATATCAAAGCCAACAAGCCCTCTGCATTCAAAGAGCTTTTTTGCTTCATTTTCAAATTGTGCGTTATTGTTTAAAACATACGATGCCTTTCCATCGCTGACACATAGTCCGATAAGGCTGTTGTTATTATCGTATT
Source organism: Clostridia bacterium (assembly GCA_045649025.1). Classification (GTDB taxonomy): domain Bacteria; phylum Bacillota; class Clostridia; order UBA1381; family UBA1381; genus Ornithomonoglobus_A. The sequence goes on from JAZRPB010000003.1 coordinate 49,863, forward strand.
TTGTTATATATGCCATATTATCGCATGGGGGAAGAGTATCAACCGTCTTTATTTCAAGCGAGCCGAAAACGTCCTGATAGGTGGTGTCGGCGTGCTTTACGGTATCTAATTCAAAACGGCGGATTATTGAATTTAGCTCTAATTTCTTTAAAAGCTCATAAAAATCCTCCGATGCTTGCTCCTTAACAGATGTAAAAACACATTTTTCCACATCAAATTCAATCGGCACATTGCAATCTATGGTTGCAAGCGTTTTTGAAAGGAAGGCACTTTCTTTGCCGTCCTTTAGCTTTTGCAGGGTTGCACCCTTTTGACCACAGTTATCAATATTTTCATACAGGCTTTCAACAGAGCCGTTTTCTATTATAAGCTTTGAGGCGGTTTTCTCACCAATTCCCTTAACTCCTGGGATATTATCGGAGGCATCGCCCATAAGTGCCTTTAAATCTATAAATTGCTTTGGTGTAACACCGTATTTTTCAAAAACTGCGTCTGAATCATACACAATTGTTTCATTGTAGCCTTGCTTTGTTACTGTTAAAACAACCTTTGTTTTATCGGAGGCAAGCTGCAAATCGTCTTTATCGCCTGTGGCAATAAAGCACTCAATTCCACTTTCCTCGCAAAGTCTTGAAACAGTACCAATTATATCGTCTGCCTCGTAGCCCTCAATTTCAAAAAGGGGTATGTTCATAGCACGCACTGCCTCACGTGCAAGCGGCATTTGCTGCACAAGACCATCGGGCATAGGCTTTCTTTGTGCCTTATAGCCATCATACATTTTATGACGGAAGGTGGGAGCTTTTAAGTCGAAAGCTGCACACACATAGTCGGGCTTATAGGTATCTATAAGCTTGCCAAACATAGAAAGAAAGCCATATATGGCATTGGTTTGAGTGCCGTCGGAGGCACTTAAATATCTAACGCCGTAATAGGCACGGTTTATTATACTGTTAGAATCAAGAATGAGTAGCTTTTTCATTTATAGCTTTCCTTCCTATTTCGTATTTTTTACAACAATACACAGTCACAGAGAATACAATTAATCTCTTATATATGCCTTTTTGTAGTAATGATGGGTTGTGTCGGTATCGTCGTCCTTAATTAACGACAATGCCTTTGCCGCACCCTTTACCACGCAGTTTACAATATCATCTGCCCTTTTCACCTTAACACCTACTGCCTGTGCAATACGCTCGTCAAGTCCGTTAATAAGAGCTCCGCCGCCTGTTAATAAAATACCCTCGTCTATTATATCACGATGCAGCTCGGGCGGAGTTTTTTCTAAAACCTCTCTTATACGCTCGGTTATATTATACACCAAATCATCAAAAATTGTACATATGTCATTCGATGATACTGTAACAGAGGCAGGCAAGCCCTCAATAATGCTTAACCCCTTAACCGTAAACATTGATTCGGAATCGGAGGGTACAACAGTACCTATTTTATGCTTTAGATTTTGTGCACTGCCATAACCAATGTTAAGACCATGAGTTTTTTTCATATATCTTATAATTGCTTCACTAAACTCATCGCCTGCAATTTTAAGCGAACGGCTTATAACCACACCGCCAAGAGAAATAACCGCAATATCGGTGGTGCCGCCGCCAATGTCCACCACAAGTGTGCCCTTTGGCTTTGAAATATCAATGCCTGCACCCAAAGCAGCTGCAACAGGCTCCTCAATAATAAAAATATCCTTTGCACCAACCTCACGTGCGGCGTCAATTACGGCTCTTTGCTCCACATTTGTAACACCCGAGGGTACGCACATCATAATACGCGGTCTGCCAACGCTTCTTGATAGTATTTTTGATAAAAATGCCTTTATCATTTCCATACACAAAGTAAAGCTTGAAATTACTCCGTCGCTCAAAGGACGCACTGCGTCTATAAACGGCGGTGTTTTTCCAAGCATTTCAAGTGCACTGTTGCCCACTGCACAAACCTTGTTTTTCTTGTGATTTACAGCAATAACCGTCGGCTCGCTTAACACTATTCCTTTACTTTTTACGTAAACCTGCATTGTGGCAGTGCCGAGGTCTATACTTATATCGCTGGCAAACATAGATTATTCTCCAATCATTTTTTGTGTTTATATATTAAATAGTTTTTTTGCATTTTTATAAAAAATATTGTTTTTATCCTCTTGTGAAATGGGAAGATTATTAACCATTGAAATAGTTTCTGTGACATTTTCCCAAGGCGAATCCGTACCAAAGAGAATTTTATGGGAGCCGTGGTTTTTTATAATACGTGCAGTCTGTGCAATTCTCATTTCAGACAGACAGTATGCCGTATCAAAATAATAGCTTGTACCAACAAGGTGCTTTTCAACATCATCCCATTGCTGCCAGCCTCCCATATGTGCCAACACAACTTTTTTACCGCTTATATGGTTTAAAATATCCTTAAACATTATTGGTGAGCTGTGCACGGGAAGGTCTATGCCCACGTCCTCGCCTGCGTGGAAATATACAATCAAATCGAGCTCCTCACATTTTTGCAAAATACGTATACATTCGGGCGAGGTCACATAAAAGCCCTGATATTCGGGGTGCAGCTTTATGCCCTTAAGCCCAAGCTCTTTTATTTGGTAAAGCGTTTCCTCCCAATCTGCCTGCATAGGGTGGAGTGAGCCTAAAGAATATATATTATCAACGCCGTTTATGAGTGAGGCGAATTTATTTATACTGCCCGACTGCTTTGTGGTTGTTGCAATCGGCAAAATGACCGAAGCACCCACACCGTGCTCGGCCATAGCCTCTTTTATTCCGTTTAAGCTTCCGTCTGTTTGCGGAAGTGCAGTTCTGTTCCAGATTTTCTTTGCATTCCCCGACAGTATTTCAAGAGTTCTTGCCGCAATTTTATCGGGGAAGATGTGTGCGTGTGTGTCTATAATCATAAGCTCTCCAAATAGTCGAACAGACGGTTTGTTGTTGTGATTGCCTGTTCAATTGTGTAGTATGCCTTTGGCATAAAGTCATTTGATTCGGTACCTGTCATAATACCGCTTTGTGTTATCCACTGAACATAAAATTTTGCCCAGTTTGAAATCTGGTAATTATCGTTGTATTTTAGCGGCTCATCAGCTCTTATAAACGCAAAAAGCTCTGCGGCACGTGTTATAACAGTAGCCGCCTCCTCACGTGTTAGTGCACCTTCGGGGTCGAAGGTGGTTTCGCTCTTTCCCGATATTACGCCAAGAGCGTAGAGCATATCAATCGACGGGCTTTTATCTTTGCAATCTGCAAAGATATTATTTAAATATGCACCCTTTTTAGCATGAACATAGCCATCAAGGCTTGCGAAGCCTGTGTATACTGTTATAAGCTGACCAATTAAAATACAAAATTCCTCTCTTGAAATATATGCACTGTAACGGTTGGCAAGCTCATACGGTAATAGCGATTTGCCTGCCGCAGCTTGTATCTCGCTAACTGCCCAGCTTGCCTCGGGAAGCTTTAGAAAATCGTGTGTGGTAACACGGTTTAGTGTGGCACCGCTGTGCTTAATCTCGCTATCCTTATACATAGTGTCGAGATATGTAAGGTAAATAGCGTCCTCGCCCTTTGCGTTGTAGCACACGTAGTTATTATCTCCAAAAAGACCTATTTGTACACCCGAGCCAACATTATAGCTTACAGTGTCGGTATCGGTTTTTAAATTTATTGCCGTACCACGAAATGGGGTGGGGTTAATAGTTCTGTGCAGCACAATATCACACGCGGAATAATAAAAATCGTTTATTTCCTCTCTTGTGAGCGTAATAAAGCGGTCGTCTTCAAAATTGCAGATTGTTGCTTCCTTTATTTCGTCTGCTGCAAAGATACCCAATGCGTCTGCCATTGTCATAGTTTGGGGCAAATCTACCACATTATATGCAAGTGCATTCGATGCAACGGTAATCACCGTTGCAAGTGAGAGAATAATTGAAATAATTTTTTTCATAGGTTAAGTCCTTTCGCTAAAGTAAATGTTGATTTAATTGGCGATTGTGGGGCACAGCCTTTGGGGTGTGCCGATATTACTGTTTGTAATAATTATACGCAGTATGGCATTAACACAAACCTCTCGCCCTGGGGTGTTTCAACAAAGAATTCAATATAAGACGGGTCTGTTTTATCCACATAAATATCTAACAGAGTAAAGCTTGTAAGCTGTGATGAGTTTATTAAATCAAAGGTTTCAATTGAGCCGTAAACACCCTCCTTGTAGTCCTTTGTTGATATTAATCTAAACAGCATATCATCGTTATATACAACATTTAAGTTTACAGGAATTATATCCTTTACGGTTGAAAGCCTGAAGAAGCCCATATTTTCTCCGCTAAAGTCGAAATAACTGCCTGTTATCATAATATCGGTACAGCAAATGCCGTAAAGGTCCGAAATTGCAAACTTAACCTCATCGAAGAAAAGGTCTTTTTTGTAGATAATAGAAGCATCCTTGCCGTTAGAGTCCTTTACGGGCGAGAGTGTCATTCCATCGAAGGTGTAGAAATGAGCCACTTTAACATCGGCATTTTCCACTATCACAAAAAGCTTTTTATTGTTGGCAACCTTAACAACTGCAATAGCACCAATACCGTCCATTTTAGTTGCCAAATCGCCTGTATAGTCTATTCCGTTTATGGAAAGAACACTGTAATTTGCATTGGGTATGCTCAATGTTGACATAAAGTCGATTGCTTCGTTTGTGCCGTTGCCGTCTATATCAACCTCGAGGTTTATACATTCGCCGTCTATGTAGTATTCGGCAATGTCGGTAAGCGACCTAAAACCTCTGTTTATGCCCACAAATGCACGGTACGGCTTGTTATTGGTTGCAATAAGCACTGTTTTCTTGTAGCCGTTCCACGTTACACCATAATCCATTGCTTCGGAAATTGCTCTTACGGGAATTAAGGTTCTGTCGTTTATAACTGTTGCGGGAACATCAAGTGGAATTGATTTTCCGTCCTTAAACATATAGCTGTTACCTACTCCAATTTGTACAACGTGTCCCTTGCCTGTAATAATTGCGGTGTGTGTATCGCCGTTCCATTCAACAGTGGCACCCGCTTTTTCAAACACGGCACGAATTGGAACAAGAGTTCTGTCGTTTTGTATAACGGGGGGTTGGTCGAAGGTGACTGCCTCGTTATCAACAAGCACGCTTATATCGTTGTTTTGTGCAAGTGCAGCAGAGCCAAAGCAAAGCGATGATAAAACAAGTGATGCTACAATAAAATGCTTAATTTTCATAATTGTAATCCTCCCTTTTAGGTAAATTTCAAATATATAATTTTAAATGTTTCTTTTGTTGGTGTATTTATTGGGGAATGTGTGTATTTTAAAAGACACTCCCTCAATCATAATTATAGCACAAATCTCTTTGTTATTCAAGAGTTATTTTATCTTTTAGGAAATTACTATTTTTAAGATGTAATTTTCTAAATTACACGTTTATTTATACAATGTTAATCAATTATAATAATTTGTGTTTTTGTTACAAAAAATTAAAAAAAATCACACAAAATGTATATTGATTTTAGTATAAATATATGATATGATAGAGTTAGTAGGGAATGCATTTATGCATTGGGCAAATAACGAAAACGGAAAAGGCCGTTCCCTATAAATAAAAAAGGAGATTATTTAAAGGAATTATGAATATTATCCATTTGCTGACACCCAAAAGTGAAACAGCATATATACACGATGATTACTCATTAAGACAAGCCCTGGAGAAAATGAAATATCACGGCTACAGAGCAATTCCCGTAATATCAAAAAGCGGTAAATATATAGGTACCATTTCGGAGGGTGACTTTTTATGGTTTTTGCTTATAGAAAATGAAAACGAAGTAGTGCATACCGACATAAGAAATATAGAGAATTTGTCGGTAACAGATATTTTAGACACCAATAAATATCCGTCAGTTTCTGTTACTGCCTCGCGTGAAAAGGTTTTTGAAATGGCAATGCAGCAAAACTTTATACCCGTGGTTGATGACAGGGGATATTTTATGGGAATTATAACACGACAAGCAATAATGACGAGTAAATAAGAGGACGAAGTTCCTCTTTTTTTTGAGGAATATTTAAAAAATCTTCTTAAAACCATTGAAATTTGAAAAATTATATGATATTATATTATAAGTGGTAAATTTATAATTTAAAATACATAAAGGAAAGGGTATGAAAATAAAATGGCATACAAAATTTTAAAGAAAAATGTACTCAATCCTCAAATCTTTTTAATGGAGATCGAAGCACCGCTCATAGCTAAAAAGGCGGAGCCGGGACAGTTCATTATTTTAAGAATTGATGAGTATGGCGAAAGAGTCCCATTCACAATTGCGGATTTCGACCGCGAAAAGGGTACAGTAACAATTATTGTACAGGTTGTAGGAAAAACAACAATGGACTTATCAAAGTTTGAGGAAGGCGAAGAAATCCTTGATTTTGCAGGTCCTTTGGGACAACCCACACCGCTTGAGGGTCTTAAAAAGGTTGCAGTTATAGGCGGAGGTCTTGGTACTGCTATTGCATATCCGCAAGCTAAAAAGCTATTCAACCTTGGTGCAGATGTAACTGTTATTACAGGCTTTAGAAGCAAGGATATGATAATTTTAGAAGACGAGCTTAAGGCTGTTTCAAACAGACTTATTGTTACAACCGACGATGGCTCAAACGGCACAAAGGGACTTGTTACCGAAAGACTTAAAGAGCTTTTGGACGCAGGCGAAAAGTTTGACGAGGTTATTGCAATTGGTCCGCTTGTTATGATGAAGTTTGTGTGTGCCACAACAAAGGAATACAATGTTCCAACAACAGTTAGTATGAACCCTGTTATGATAGACGGAACAGGTATGTGTGGCGGTTGCCGTATCATTGTTGGCGGTGAAACAAAGTTTGCGTGCGTTGACGGCCCTGACTTTGACGGTCATAAGATTGACTGGGACAGCGCAATGAAGAGAGGAAGAATGTTTAAAAAATACGAAGAGCACTCTTGTTCGGATGGAAAATGCAGAATAGGGAGGGGTAAATAATGCCTAATATGAGAATGGACAAAAATCCAATGCCGGAGCAATGTCCTAATGTAAGAAATAAAAACTTCCTTGAAGTAACAACGGGTTATACTCCCGAAATGGCAATAGACGAGGCAAAAAGATGCTTAAACTGTAAGCATAAGCCTTGTATGCAGGGCTGTCCTGTTTCTGTAAAAATTCCTGAATTTTTATCGCTTGTTGCCGAGGGTGACTTTGAGGGTGCATATCAGAAAATTAAGGAAACAAACGCACTTCCTGCAGTTTGCGGCAGAGTTTGTCCGCAAGAAAAGCAATGTGAATCAAAGTGCGTTAGAGGTATAAAGGGCGAAAGCGTTGGCATAGGAAGAATTGAAAGATTTTGTGCCGACTACCATATGGCAAATGTTGAAGAAAAGATAGAAATACCTGCTCCAAACGGTAAAAAGGTTGCGGTTGTAGGCTCGGGCCCTGCAGGACTCACAGTTGCCGGTGAATTGGCAAAGAAGGGCTACGCAGTAACCATATATGAAGCATTCCACACAGCAGGCGGTGTTTTGATGTATGGTATTCCAGAATTTCGACTTCCAAAGGATATAGTTCAAAAGGAAATTTCAAACCTTAAGGCTTTGGGTGTTGATATTCAAACAAATGTTATCATAGGCAGAACAATCCTTGTTGATGAGCTTTTAGAGGATATGGGCTACGATGCTGTATTTATCGGCTCGGGTGCTGGCTTGCCGTCATTTATGGGATTAGAGGGCGAAAGCCTTAACGGTGTATATTCAGCAAATGAGTTCCTAACAAGAATTAATCTTATGAAGGGCTACAAATTCCCTGAATATGACACACCTGTATATGTTGGTAAGAATGTTGCAATCCTTGGCGGCGGTAACGTTGCAATGGACGCAGCAAGAAGTGCAAAACGTCTTGGTGCAGACAATGTATACATAGTTTACAGACGTGGTAAGGAGGAGCTTCCTGCAAGAGCAGAAGAGGTTATGCACGCTGAAGAAGAGGGTATTGAATTTAAGCTACTTCAAAACCCAACTCGCTTTATTGGTAACGACGAAGGCTGGGTAACTGGTATGGAGGTTGTTAAGATGGAGCTTGGTGAGCCTGACGCAAGTGGCAGACGTCGTCCTGTTGCAATTGAGGGCAGCGAGGAAACTCTTGATATCGACACAGTTGTTGTTGCAATTGGTCAGACACCAAATCCGTTGATAAGACAAACAACAAAGGGACTTGAAACAAACAATCGCGGTTGTATTGTTGCAGACGAAGAAACAGGTAAAACATCAAAGGCAAAGGTGTTTGCAGGCGGTGACGTTGTTACGGGTGCGGCAACAGTTATTCTTGCTATGGGTGCTGGTAAAGCAGCTGCAGCTCAAATAGACAAAGAATTAAGTGAATAATGTATTTTGGGGATGTTTAAAAACATCCCCTTGTTTTATGCAGCTTTGTGGTTGCATTAATATGGGACTTGTGTGATAAAATATAGTTAACAATATATTTGGAGGATTATTATGAATAAATTATTTGCATTGCAACCAAGCAACGTTTTTGCATATTTTGAAGAAATATGCAAAATACCCCACGGCTCATCCAACCTTAACGCAATATGTGATTACTGTGTGGAGTTTGCTAAAGAAAATAATTTTAGGTATATAAGAGATGAATTAAATAATATTGTTATTTTCAAGAATGGCACAAACGGCAGCAAAACCCCCGTAATTTTGCAGGCACATCTTGATATGGTATGTCAAAAAACAAACGAGGCTCAAATTGACTTTGAAAAGGACGGACTTGATATTTTCATAGACGGCGGCTATATCAGAGCCAAAGGCACAACACTTGGTGCAGATAACGGAATTGGCGTGGCTATGATTATGGCAATTCTTGCTGATGATAAATTACTGCATCCGCCAATTGAGGCGGTGCTTACTGCTGATGAGGAAATTGGTATGATAGGTGCAGCTGCACTTGATACAAGTATATTAGAGAGTAAAAGAATGATAAATCTCGACTCGGAGGAGTCAGATTTAATTACTGTTTCGTGTGCAGGCGGTAACGATGTAAGAATTTATGTGCCCATCACAAGAGAAAAGAAAAACGGTACAAGGATCACAGTAAAGATAAATGGCTTAAAGGGCGGTCACTCGGGCATTGATATAGATAAAAATCGTGAAAATGCAAATATATTGATGGGCAGAATATTAAATCACATACAAGAGAGTGAGTTTAATATAATTTCAATTGACGGCGGCACAAAAAGAAATGCCATTCCGTTCGGTGCAGATGCTCAAATTTTGGTTGGCAATGCAAAAGAGGCTTGTGCTCTTATAAAAGAATATGCAAAATTGATAGAGGAAGAGCTTTGCGATGCAGAAGAAAACCTGCAAATAACCATTAATGAGCAAGGTGTGGGAGAATATGAGGTTTTAGATAAAAAGTCGGGCGAAAAAATAATATATATGCTTTTAAATACTCCAAACGGAATAGTTAAAATGAGCGAAAGAATAAAAGGTCTTGTTGAAACATCATTGAATTTAGGCATTGTTTCAACACAGAAGGAAAATATTTTGTTGCAATACGCATTAAGAAGCAACAAGAAAACAGCTCTTGATTTTTTAGAAGAAAGAATGAAAAGCTTTTCTTTATACAATGAAAGTACAATAGAAATATCGGGAAGATACGAGCCGTGGGAATATAAAGAGGAGTCACCCTTAAGAGATGAGTATGCATTAGTATATGAGAGAAAAACAGGCAAAAAACCAAAGGTAGACGCAATCCATGCAGGTCTTGAATGTGCGATATTTTCATCAACAATAAAAAATCTCGACTGCATTGCAATTGGTCCCGACACATTCGATGCACACACAACAAATGAAAGACTTAATATTGAATCTACAAAGATAGTTTATGAGCTTTTATGCGATACATTAGAGGGGATGTAAAAAAAGTATCAGGTTTATATTAAAGAACGGGGATGTTAAAAAAATTTTAACATCCCCGTTTAATTATTGATTTTGTTTTATTATTTTTATTATGCTTTCTGTGCTTATTTTTGACGATGTATTTGTGTCTATAACGGAGCAGTTTTTGTAGCTTGAAAATTCACCCTCGTTAAAGTCCTCTTCGTCGGTTATGTATCTTCTGCACACCTCTTTATAGTTTGGCGTATCCTGTCTGGCTTCTCTTTCTATACAACGAAGCAGGCGTTCCTTGTTGTCGAGCTTTAGGTATAAAACATATATTTTTTCGTTCCCAAACTTATTAAAAAAGTGCTTTAGTGCCTTTTGTGTTGTGATTATAATATAATCTTTATCATTATCTATTTCCTCTGACGAGGTGAAATACACCCATTCACCGTGCACGGTGTTGTAGGTGCGTTTTTCTATAATCTGACCGTTTTTCTCCATTTCGCACATACGCTCATAACTTACATAATGATAGTTTACACCCTCAATTTCATTTTCACGTTTTGGACGTGTGGTGTAGGGAACTATTTTTTTTATTTCAATATCGCGTGAGGAAAGAATGTTCTCTAAAACAGTGTCCTTTCCCGAACCGCTTTTTCCAATAAGACAATAAATATAGCTCATTAATACCTCCGTATATGTATAAACCCCAAAGACACACAATCTTTGAGGTTATATAGTTACTTATTCAAGCACTCCTTAACAATTAACATCATATCGTCCATTTTTTTGCTCATATCCTTAACAAGCTTGAGCTGTGTTCTTGCTCTGTCGAGATTATGACCGTCGTAGTGTGTTTTAAAGTAAACATCGCCGTTTAGGTAGTCGCCCAAAAAACGAATACCACATTCATATGTAAGAAGCTTTGCACTAAATGGTAAAAGCTCTATTTCCTTTTCGGTAATAGAAGATGATAGCTCCTCTAAAAAGCCTTGTGTGAATGCTTTGTATTTATCAAGGTCGAAGTATATCTTTGATAAATCCTTTTCGTCTTCTGTTCCGCTTGAAGCACCAAAACGAAGTGCGTCGCCAAAGTCATACAAAAGTGAGCCGGGCATTACAGTATCAAGGTCGATAACGCACACTGCCTCTTCTGTCTTTTCGTCGAAAAGTACGTTGTTAAGCTTTGTATCGTTATGAGTAACCCTTAACGGCAATTCACCCGATTCAAGCAAGTCTACAACTATACCCATTTCATCAACCAATGAAAGTGCATAGTCAACCTCTTCTTGCACATACTTTAACCTGTCAAATTTATCTGCTGCAATAATTTCTTTAAAGGTTTCAATTCTCTTTTTTGTGTTATGAAAATCGGGAATTGTATCATATAAGGTATCAGCAGGGAAGTCGGCAAGCATATTCTGGAATTTACCAAATGCTTTTGCAGCCTGATATAAATCCTCTGGCTTTTCGGCAGTTTCCTTTGTTGTGGTATCATCAACAAAAACATACATTCTGTAGTATTCACCATCAGATGACTTATAGAAATTATCACCCTCAACAGTTTTTACAATCTGCAGTGTTTCCTTTTCAGGATTGCCGCCTGCCGCCTTGATTTTCTTTACAAGGTGCTCTGTAACGGCTGCAATGTTTTGCATAACACCAGGTGGATTTGTGAATATTTCTTTATTAATTCTTTGTAGTATATACTTTGGGTCGCAATCGCATAGATATGTGTCATTTATATGGCCGTTTCCGTAAGAGTCAACATCTAATTCAATATTAAAATGTTTTAGAATTTCCTTCAAAACAGAACTCATTATAATCTTACCTCTTTCTCAATTCTAATCATAATATATCACTCCACTCATTATCATATCACATATTTTGTAAAATTTCAAGAGAATAAAAATAAATTTTTAACAATCTTATGAGGGTAAGATTGTTGCTTTTGTACATATTTACTTTATTTGGAGCCTTATTCTGTCTGCAACCATAGCAATAAACTCGGAATTGGTGGGCTTACCCTTTCCTGTGTGAACGGTGTAGCCAAAAACATTATTCATTGTTTCGGGCTTGCCCCTTACCCACGCAACCTCTATTGCGTGACGTATTGCCCTCTCAACTCTGCTCGACGTTGTGCTAAATGCCTTTGCTATTTCAGGGTATAGCTGTTTTGTTATAAAGTTTAGCATATCCATATTCTCAACCACCATCATAATAGCCTGTCTTATATAATGGTAGCCCTTTATGTGTGCAGGCACACCAAGCTCGTGCAGATTTTCGGTAACAAGAGTTTCTAAATCAGGACGCTTGTATTCCGATTTGGAAATCATACTCTCCGATACGGCTAAAACCTTATTTTGTCCTGTAAGCTGTGCAATAACTGCATAAATTTCATCATACGGCTGTGGCTTAATAATATAATAATCAGCACCCAAGCCTAAAGCTGCATCAACCGTTCTTGAGGTTGATGACACAGAATAAACCACAACAATCGGCTTTTTACCCATATGGCTTGAATATAGCCGCTTTAAAAGTCCAAGCCCATCAAGTTTTGGCATAACTAAATCAAGTATAACAACATCGGGAGAGAGGTCGCATATCAATTCGTATGCCTCAATTCCGTTGTCTGCAAGCGATAACACCTGCATATCCGATTTCGTTTTAAAATATTCCTCTAAATCCCTTGCGGCACTCTGGTTATCGTCTACTATTAATAATGAAGTCTTTTTTAACATAATTATATCTCCCTTGGTAATTTTTATCACAAAAATATATTACCATATTTTGGGAATAAAATCAATAATAAAATGGAAAAAAATCCCAATTCTGTAAGAATTGGGAAAATTATACTAATATTACTGTTTTTTTGTATAAAAGTATACAAAATTTGTTGTCGATTAATGTCAATCGAGCTTAAGAACCGACATAAATGCCTCTTGCGGTACTTCAACGCTGCCCACCTGACGCATACGTTTTTTACCTTCCTTTTGCTTTTCAAGAAGCTTTTTCTTTCTTGTGATGTCGCCGCCGTAGCATTTTGCCAAAACGTCCTTACGCATTGCTCTTACAGTTTCGCGTGCTATAATTTTTGAGCCGATTGCCGCCTGAATAGGCACCTCAAACAGCTGACGGGGAATTGCCTCTTTTAGCTTTTCTGCCATTCTTCTGCCGCGTGCATAGGCATTGTCTTTATGAACAATAAATGAAAGAGCATCCACCATTTCGCCGTTTAGTAAAATATCAAGCTTAACAAGGTTAGAGCGTGAATAGTTGAACAATTCATAGTCGAATGAGGCATAGCCCTTTGTGCGTGATTTTAGTGCGTCGAAGAAGTCGTATATTATTTCATTTAAGGGTAATTCGTAGAAGATTTCAGCCCTCGTTTCGTCCATATACGTCATATCCTTATAGATGCCTCGTCTTTCTTGACAAAGGTCCATAACGTTACCAACGAAATCCTTTGGCACCATTATGCTTGCCTTAACCATAGGCTCTTCCATATAATCAATCTCAACAGGGTCGGGGAGATTTGTGGGGTTATCACACCAAATCATTTCGCCGTTTGTTTTATAAACCTTGTATATAACACTCGGTGCGGTTGTTACAAGGTCGAGATTATATTCTCGCTCAAGACGCTCTTGGATAATCTCCATATGCAGAAGTCCCAAAAAGCCGCATCTAAAGCCAAAGCCCAATGCAACAGAGGTTTCAGGCTCAAACATAAGAGCTGCATCGTTTAGCTGAAGCTTTAATAGTGCCTCCTTTAAGTCCTCATAATGAGCACCATCGGCAGGGTATATACCGCAATAAACCATTGGATTAACCTTTTTATAGCCAGGCAGAGGCTCTTTGGCGGGATTGTTTAGTGTTGTTACAGTATCGCCCACATTTGTGTCACGTATGTTTTTAATGCTTGCTGCAATATAACCAACATCGCCTGCAGAAAGCTTATCGGACGGAATAAGTCCCGATGGGTGCATTGTTCCAACCTCAACAACGTCAAATTGAGCGTTTGTTGCCATCATTTTAATTTTATCGCCAACCTTAAGAGTGCCCTCTTTAATTCTTACATACACAATAACACCCTTGTAGCTGTCGTAATACGAGTCAAAAATCAGTGCCCTTAACGGTGCATTTTCATCACCCTCTGGTGCAGGGATTTTATTTACTATTTCCTCTAAAACATCTGCCACATTAAGTCCTGTTTTTGCACTAACAAGCGGTGCGTCCTCGGCAGGAATACCAATTATATCCTCAATTTCTGTTTTAACTATATCGGGTTGGGCAGAGGGCAGGTCAATTTTGTTTATAACAGGCACAACCTCAAGGTTGTGGTCAATTGCAAGGTATGTGTTTGCAAGTGTTTGTGCCTCTATTCCCTGTGAAGCGTCAACAATTAAAATTGCACCCTCGCAAGCGGCAAGAGAGCGTGAAACCTCGTAGTTGAAGTCGACGTGTCCGGGTGTGTCTATCAAATTCAGGGTGTAAACCTCGCCGTCGTCTCTTTTATATCGCAAACGTACTGCGTGTGCTTTTATGGTTATACCTCTTTCTCTTTCAAGGTCGTTGGAATCCATAACTCTTTCCTCAACAACCTGATTATCTCTGAACAGGCCTCCCTGCTTCAGCATCTGGTCAACCAGAGTTGTTTTACCATGGTCAACGTGAGCAACTATAGCTATATTTCTCAAATCTTCTCTGCGCAAAATAAAACCTCCAAACACACGTATTCCGGGGTTGAAAATCAACCCCGGATAACTGAAACTTTATTACGTTAATTATAAATTATAACCGAGCTCAAACGCCTTAAGGTTAACCT
>JAZRPB010000004.1:0-107357 GCA_045649025.1 Clostridia bacterium
TCCGGATTATATAAGATAACTGCAACAGCACCATTGAATACTACAGCTCCTGAGTCAACTGTATACACAGTAGATACAGAAGCAAAGACAATCTCAAAGGTTGCTCCGCTTACAAAAGTAGCAGATTTCCTTGCTAACTTCAAGAATGGTTCTATAATGCAGGTTGTAAATATCGATGGCTCAGTTATGGCAGATGATGCATATGCTACAGAAAATGTAACATTGGTAGCTCCAAACGGTGATAACTACAGCATTATTGTGAAATATCCGTATTCACCGATTCAGAACGACGGAGCGGCTCTTGAAGACGGAACATCACTTTATAAAAATGTAGCAACAGGAATTGACAATGACGATATGCCCGGAAGCGGATTTAAAAAGGTTCAGGTATATGACAAAATTGGCTACGGCACAGATAATGTTTCACCTGTGAATACAGATACTCAGGTAGTAAAGGGTACAAAGAAGACTGAAAACGGTGAAACAGTATACGTAATGGAAAACGATTCAAATAAGTATGCATATATCCGTTCAGACTCTACAGACAGTACAAATTATTCAACAGATTTTAATGCTCTTATAGATTCATGGACCAAAAACCCGATTGTTACAACAGTTGAGTTTGAAGCAGATAAGCTTGGTAACATAAGTGTGTTTAACAATACTCCTGTAAGAGACGGAAGCAAGAATATTAGCAAGGGAGACTCGGGTGTAGATGGTCTTATCTATAGTGAAGAGGCACCATATGCACCAAACTCAGTACACTTCCTTGAAGACGGAAGCGTAAAGCTGGGTGGTATATACTCTAACTATTCAGTAGCTTACCGTAGTCCGGCACAGGAAACAGACTTTACATGGGAGCCGGGTAAGAAGTACACAGTAAGTATTGTACAGAGATACTTTAGAGGAGCAAGAGAAGGTTACGTAGACGGCGTATATGTAAACGGAACAAAGATATTCCCGAATGATAAGACTGTCAGTCACGCTGGTAATAGAGTAGCACTTCAGTCTGACGGAACATTTAAGATTGGTACAAGAAGCAGCAGTTATACACACGGCGGTGGCTTATCATCAATCATGATTGGTACAGCACCAAAGACAGCAGATGAAAATCTTACAGTAACACTTTCAGATGTTAAGGTTTACACAGCAGCGGCATATGATGCTGACCTTGATAAGGATATTACTCTTACATCAAATACTTCAAAGGTTGTAATAGACAACGATAATGCAGTTATCAGTTGTATGGATAGCTTTGATATAAACAGTATCGTAACAGATGCAAAGCTTAAGCTTGAAAATGGCTACCTCAAGGCAGTTTCTGCAGACGGTCTTGTTATGAAAACATATGAGATTGTACAGGAAGATATCAGAACAAGCTTCTTGAACGGTGAAAACGGTCCTGCAATCGCAGATCTTGCAGCAGCAGGAAACAGCGTTTGCTTCATGGCAGACGTTAATGATGCGTCACTTCTAAATGGTGTAACACCTGTTGTTATCCTTGCAGCATATGATAAGGCTACATTACAGTTTATTGACTGCGTAATTGCAACAGGAACAGCTTTCACAGATGAAATTACAAGATACAAAGGCGTACTTGACATTTCAGAGTACAACAAGGCAGATATAGTGCTTCGTGGCTTCGTATGGGATGGATTTACCAACATGGACCCACTTACATCTGTATCAGAACTTAGATAATTTAAAATTTCTTGGCAAAGATGCGGCGATGGTGCAAAACATTGCCGCATCTAAGCTACTTTTTATGAAAGGGTGTTATAAATGGTGTTTTACCCAATAGAGATGAGAACAAACTATACAAAATCCTGCTACGCAGTAGCAGAAAACCAACAGCCTGTATTTTCCTGGGGCGCTGTAAACTCTTTAAAAAACTCGTACCAGACATCCTTTAAAATTACACTTTTGTCCAGAGGGAAACTCCTTTGGGACAGCGGAGAAATTAAGTCGGATAAGCAATCCTATAAGTATAACGGATGTGCTTTAGAGTCCGGAAACCTATTTGAATGGACCCTTGAGCTTACAGATAATTTTGGAAACGTAAGTAAAAAGGGAACAGGCTCTTTCAAAACAGCCTGCTTTGATACATGGCAGGGACAGTGGATAGAATCCACCATAGAAAAAGACCACGAGGCACAGTATTTTGTTGCTGGCTTTGAACTTGACTCCATGCCGGAGCGAGCAGTGCTATATCACTGCGGAATAGGTCTTAGCAAGGCATATCTGAATGGTATAAGCCTGAGCGCAGATCGTCTTCAGCCGGCATTTACAAATTTTGCAAAAGAATGTCAGTATGTAACTGACATTATTGATACCAAGACCTTAAAGCTTGGAGAAAACACAATCGGAATATATGTAGGCGGCGGCTGGCGCAAAAACTACGGCGAATATCTTGATAATCTTTCAGAAAACAGAAAGATAGAATTTTTGGGTAATATAAGACTTAACGCCCAACTTGTACTATACTTTAATGACGGAACAAAAAAGGTAATTGCAACAGACGAAGCGTGGAAATGTATGCATGGTGCAATTACACACACCCACTTGTTTGACGGCGAAACCTACGATGAATTTGAAGAAAAAAATGAGTGGAACACAAACTATTTAAACTACGAAAATAAGCCGGTTAAAATATCGGATTTTAATACATTAAAACTTGTACCACAGGTTATAGAGCCTGTAGTAGAAAAAAGAATTATAAAACCTGTAGCAGATTATTATCTTGAAGATAAGCACATTTTTGACTTTGGAGAAAATCTTGCAGGAGTTATAAAGCTCTCTGTAGACGGCACTTGTAATGGTAAAGTGGTCTTTAAATTAAAGCACGCAGAGCTTCTAAAAGAAGAGGGCGACCTTTTCACAGAGCCACTCAGAGGCGCAAAAGCAGAAGATAAATTTATTCTCAAAAGCGGAGAACACAACTGTTCTTATGCACCCGAATTTACATACCACGGTTTTAGGTATGCGTGCCTTGAAACAGAGGGTGACTTTGACGGAATGGTATCCCTTGAGGCAATAAGCTTTTATACAGATATAGATGCAGAAAACCACTTCAAGTGCTCAAACACCTTAGTTAACGAGTTTTATAACTGTGTAATCAGGACAGAGAGGGCAAACCTTCACTCGATTGCAAGTGACTGTCCTCAAAGAGACGAGAGAATGGGCTGGATGAATGACGCAACAGTTCGTTTTTCAGCCATGAAATATAATTTTATGCCTGTAAGACTTTACGAAAAGTTTGTGGACGATGTAACAAACGAGCAGGACAACTATGGCGCAATAACCTGCACAGCACCTTTTGTATACGGTGAGCGCCCTGCCGACCCTGTATGCTCTGCATATCTTATAGCAGCAAGGGAACATTATAACATAACAGGCAGCACAGAGCTTATAAATAGGCATTATAATAATTTTGCGGCATGGAACGAGTATTTAAAATCCTGCCGCAAAGACGGAATTGTAGATTACTCTTATTACGGTGATTGGGCAGGGCCAGAGGACTGCTGTTACAACGTAGACACCATCGGCAATTCCGATACAAAAAAACTGGAAGAATATGACACAGGCGCTGCAAACTCAGTATTTGTTCCGGGAGAGCTTATATCAACCGCTTTCCACTATATGAACTACAAAATGCTTTCTGAATTTGCAACCCTCACAGGCAAGATGGCAGATGTGGAAATGTTTGAAAAGGAAGCACAAATTGTAAAAGAAGCATTTTGCAAAAAATGGGTAAAGAACGGCGCTGTCCACAACAGCTCGCAAGCTTGTCAGGCTTTGGCACTTTATGCAGGACTTATCCATGAGGAAGATGTGCAAAAGGCGGCAGAGATTATGAACAGGGCTGTAGCAGAAGCTGGCTACAGACTTCAAACGGGAAACCTTACCACGCCAATGCTTCTTAAAATGCTTATGAAGTACGGCTACGGAAATACTGCCTGGAAACTCCTTACAAGATATGAATACCCTTCATGGGGATATGAAATTGCAAACGGAGCAACCACCATTTGGGAAAGATTTGAACTCAAGAAAAACAGCGGTATGAACTCCCATAACCACCCCATGTACGGTGCGTCAGTAGACAGCCTTTACGAAGGTATTGCAGGTCTTAAAATAAACTCTCCGGCAGAGGAGTACACATTGTCTCCTTTTATACCGGAAGATGTAGCGTATTATGAAATGAAAATACCAACGCTAAGAGGCAGTATATACCTTAAAGCAGAGGATAAGTACGGTAAAAAGACAGTTTATATTTCTGTACCATTCGGCATAAAGGTAAACCTTATAACAAAAGGTAAAAAGGAACAATTGGGTTCAGGATTTTATACAGCCGAGCTTTAATTTAAGCAGGAGGAAAAACAATGGATAATGACAGATTATTACTTCCTTTTTGGGAGGGACAAGAGGTTTTTGACGAAACAGTTATGCTTTTTTCAGAAAATGGTGAAACACCAAGCGCACCTCTCTTTTATAAACCGGAAAAGATTTTGTCCGTTACATCAACAGACTACAAAATAGAATATAAAGAGGGAAAAGACTATATAATTTCGGACGGCAGAATTGTTATGGCAGATGGCTCTTCCATGCCATATATGAAAAAAGAGAAGTGCCACTTCTACGAAAAAACACATGACGACTGCTTTGATGCCAAGGACGGCGGATATATCTTATATAAAACAAAAGGATATTTCCATAAAAGACAGGTACTTGTTACATACACCCACAACGACACCTTTGATTTTGGCATCGAAAAGCAGGGTGCAAAAGCACTTGAAAAAACAAAGGCATATCTTGAAAAAGGCGAAAACCTTAAATTTTGTTTTTACGGAGACAGTATAACAGCCGGCTGTGACGGCAGCGGTGCACTTGGCTTTGAGCCATTTATGCCCGGATGGCCTGAGCTTTTAAAGTACAAGCTTCAAAACACCTTCGGAAGCTCCATAGAGCTTATAAACACAGCAGTAGGCGGCAAAAGAACAGATTGGGGACTTGAATGTGTAGAAGAACGGCTTTCATGCTACAAGCCCGATTTGGCAGTTGTTGCCTTTGGAATGAATGACGGAACAGAAAAGGTTTGTGCAGATGATTTTAGGAATAACATTCAAAAAATAAAAGAAAGCGTACTTGCACAAAATAAAGATACAGAGTTTATTTTTATAGCAACCACACTTCCAAATGTTGATAGCGTATTTGACGGTTACCAAAGACTATACCATGCAGAGCTTTTAAAGTGCGCAGGAGAAAAAGACGCAGTTCTTAACATGACAAACATCCATAGCAAATTACTCGAAAGAAAAAGATTTATTGATATGACGGGAAACAACATCAACCACCCCAATGATTTCCTTATAAGGATTTATGCCCAGGCAATGATAAATTTATTTTTAAAATGAGAAATCAGGAGATAGCCTATGTTTCACAAGAGAACAGTATATGATATTTTCAAACTGAAAATTTTAATGTATTTTGTTGTGCCAATTGTGCTTACAGCAATTATTATTGTTTCCAATCACCATTTGAATATACAGCAGTATTATAATATGTATAACGAGTTTTATAACAATTATACAGACGAAGTGTTTTTCAATATGGAAAAGGAAATAAATACAATAGTCCAGATGGACCATTGGCTAAAAAATGAAGATGTAAAGCGTGTTTTTGATGCGAGTGAAGATGTAACTGAGGCAGAAGTTAGTTTAGCAATCCGCCATATGCGCAACATGAAAAACGACTTTAATATCATTGACAGTATTCTGCTTATAAACCGTAAATCAGGCACCGTTGTTGCAACTAACGGTAAGGCTGACATTGAAAGGTACTTCAGCGATATATGTAAGTACACAGAGTACGATGCGGCGTATTTTAAAGACATAAGGTATCCCGTAGACGCAAGTGTTAAACTGCCTCCTACTGAAATTGAGGGGAGTGACGGAAATGTGAGATATGTTATGCCAATTGTTAAAATGGCATCTGTTAACGAAAATCCGGGCAGCTTTTTCGTCTTTAATATAAGCCTTGAAAAGCTTCTTGAAGCAAGAACAACATCAAAATACACAAGCAACACATCCTTTTGGTTTGTA
The DNA here is from genome assembly GCA_045649025.1 of Clostridia bacterium. GTDB lineage: Bacteria > Bacillota > Clostridia > UBA1381 > UBA1381 > Ornithomonoglobus_A. The sequence continues at coordinate 6,099 of JAZRPB010000004.1, forward strand.
AACAAAAAAGATAAACAGTTTTATTCAGGTGGCAAAAATGTTATTTCTATTGACGAAAAAATATGGAATAACATAGATTTGGATGTGTCGGTGCAAAACTATGAGGACGCAAATGGCGAAAAGTACTGTGTTATAACAAAAAGTGTTTCTCCAAACCTTATGGACTTTGCATATCTTGTATTTATACCAATAAAAGATGTAAGTCGCGCAGTTTTTGGTGTGAGTGTAAAAATAGTTTTGGTATCAGTTTTAATATACCTTTTATTTGCTATTATTGTTTTAGTTTTGGCATCAGATATAGGAAAGTTTTTGGGAAATATTGTAAAACCTCTTAACTTTACCGAGCAGATAAAAATGAAGGAAATCTTTAAGGTTACAGATAAAATTTCAAAGGAATTTTCTAAAATACTAAATGAAAACAGCAGTATGAAGTTGGAAATAAACAGTATGATGGGTGATGTTAAAGAAAAAATGATTACAGATGTTTTAAATAACAAAAACAGACAGGTAAAAATGTCACTTTATAAATATGATAGTTTTATTCCTGTCATATTCAGAATTATACCAAAAACTGAAATGGACGAAAATGTACTTTCTTCCATTAAGGAACAGCTATATTCTGCACTCCGCAGATACTTTGACGGAATGTACGAGGCGTATGATATAACGGGCGGGGGAGAAGGCGTTCATTATGTTCTTAATATACCTCACGACATTAAGATAAAATCCTTTAAAAGCGAAATAGAAAAACTTGCAAGTATTGTATCGGAAAAGGAAATAAATATAGAATTTGAGTATTATATAGGCGCAATCAGCCACTCTTTTGAAAAGCTAAGAGATGAGTGTATGACACTTCGCGGTAAGCTAAATGATAAGCAGGCAAGAACCGCTGATACAAAATTCATGTACAGGGTGAGTGAGCACAACTCCATAATAAACAGTATTTTAGAAGGTGACTACAACAAAACAATAGCAAACATTGACAGAATTCTCATTACAAATGTAGTAAACAATGTTTCTTCGAATGATATGAATATACTATATCAGAATATAATCAACACAGTAATCACAGCATTTAAAATGAAAAAAATTGATGTGGACAAGATTGTAAGCGATATAGGACTTGATGCTTACTTTAATATGGGTAAAATGTCGGAAACAGAAATTGCGCAGTTTATATTAAAGCTCATTAACGGTATAGAAAACTCCGATAACAAAAATGCAGATGAAGCTATTATATCAGATATTGTTAAGTTTGTGGGCGAAAACTACAGCGACTATGCACTTACTTTAGAGAGTGTTGCAAAGGAGTTTAACATAGACCCTAAAAACCTGTCAAGAAAGTTCAAAAAATACAGTAATATGACATTCCATAAGTATTTGACAGAGCTTAAGATTGAAGAGGCGAAAAGGTTGCTTATAACAACCGATATGAGTATAGAACAAATTTATACAAAGGTTGGCTATGTAAGCCGCACTACCTTTATAAGAGCCTTTAACTCTGTTGAAATGGTAACACCGTCCGAATACAGGAAAAATGTAAGAGGATAAAGAAAGGAGCAAAATTTGTGAGAAAATACGAAAATCCTGAATTTCTACAGGAGAACAGACTACCCCAAAGAGCTTATTACATTCCTGAAAACGAGGGAGCATATATGAGCCTTAATGGTATTTGGGATTTTAGCTTTTTTGAAAGAGATTTTGATGATACACCTGCCAAAATAGGAAGCATAGATGTGCCCTCCTGCTGGCAATGCAGAGGCTATGAAAAGCCCTACTATACAAACGTAACATATCCTTTCCCGGTAAATCCTCCCTATGTACCCAACGAAAACCCTATGGGGGTATATAAAAGGGAGTTTACAATTGACGATGCAGATAAAAAATACTATATCGTATTTGAAGGTGTGTCCTCGTGCCTTGAGCTTTATATAAACGATGCATATGTAGGATACTCAGAGGGGAGCAGACTTCAGGCAGAGTTTGACATTACACCTTTTATTAAAAAGGGCGTAAATCAAATCATAGCCAAGGTAAGAAAGTGGTGCTCAGGAAGTTATTTAGAGGACCAGGACTGCTTCAGGTATCATGGGATTTTCAGAGACGTTTATATTCTTAAAAGACCTGAAAATCATATTGTTGATGTAGATATAAGAACAGATCAGAATACAGTTGTGGCTGAGTTTAAGGGAAAAGCAAAATGTACCTTGTTTGACGCACAAAATAATCCTGTTGCAGATGTTGAAGCAGAAGACAAGGCGAAGCTTACAGTAGAAAATCCGGTTTTATGGAATGCAGAAAAGCCCTATCTGTATCGCTTGCAAATTGAGTCATCAGGGGAAGTTATAAACTTTGATGTAGGCTTTGTAACTTACGGAATTAATGATAGAGCAGCCTTTACAGTAAATGGCGTTGAGGTTAAGCTAAAGGGTATTAACCACCACGACACTCACCCCCAAAACGGCTATACAATGACGGATGATGAAATACTTCTTGACCTTACGTTAATGAAGGACCTTAATATTAACTGTATAAGGACATCACACTATCCTCCTACACCAAAATTTCTTCAATATTGCAGCCGTATGGGATTTTATGTGATGCTTGAAACAGATATAGAAATACACGGCTTTACTGCCCGCTATCCTGCAGGTGGTTATGACAGCTATGATTGCTTAAACAGCAATCCCGAATGGATAGGCAACAAGACGGAATGGAAAAACGCATACATAGAAAGAATGGAGCGGGCATACGACAGAGATAAAAACAATCCTTGTATCTTCTCATGGTCAACAGGTAACGAGAGCGGACACTGTGACAATAACTACGAAATGATAAAATGGCTAAGAGCCAAGGACACAAGAAGAATAATACATTGTGAGGACGCTTCCAGAACAGCTTACGGCTGGGGACAGCAGGATACATCCTACTATAACAGACCTGACATACATTCAAGAATGTATGCAAGCTATCAGGATATGGAAGAATACGCGCAAAATGATGAAATGTATCTTCCTTACTTCCAGTGCGAATACTCTCATGCAATGGGTAACGGCCCCGGTGATGTAAGAGATTATTGGGACGTAATTTATAAGTATCCAAAGCTTATTGGTGGTTGTATATGGGAGTGGGCAGACCATACATTTGTAGAAAACGGAGTTCCAAAGTACGGCGGAGACTTTGGGGAGCTCACAAGTGACGAAAACTTTTGTATGGACGGCCTTGTATCCCATAACAGAGAATATAAGGCTGGAACCTTGTGTACTAAGTATGCATATCAGAATGTTCGATTTGAATACGCAGAGGGAATTTTAAAAATTACAAACCTTTTTGATTTTACAAACCTTAACGAGTATTTTGTTGATGTTTATATAAATGCAGACGGCGAAATAATCAAAAAGGAAAGGCTTTGTCTTGATATAAACCCAAAGGATACCAAGGAAATTAAAATTGATATTCCAAATAGTTGCACTCTTGGTGCATATCTTGTTTGCAGACTAATTGACAAAATGGAAAAGGAAATCGGACTTACAGAATTTGAGCTTCTGTCTCCTGATATTAACGAAGAGAAAGCATTTGATAAAGTTTCAATCAACGAAAACGAAAAGCTGTTTGTTGTAAATAGCGGAGATGCCACCTTTGAAATATCAAAGCACCTAGGTAATATTTTAAGCATTAAAAAAGGCGGCATAGAGCAGCTTACATCTCCTGTATCCCTTACAGCCTGGAGAGCGCCTACAGATAACGAGCGTACAGTATGGCAAAAATGGGGACACAGTAATGTCTGGGAGGGAGAAAATCTTGACAGGATTTTTGACCAGATGACAGAAATTTCCTGGAAGGAAAATAAAATTATTACAAAAGGCTTCCTTTCAGGCGTGGGTCGTATGCCATTCCTTGAGTACACTACAGAGTACAGCTTCTATAACGATGGAATTGCGAAAATTGCTCTTAAGGGTAAGGTGCGTGAAAATTGTATGTGGCTTCCAAGACTTGGCTTTGAGTTTAAGCTTCCGTTAAGCTCCAAAAAATTTAGATACTACGGAAGGGGTCCGGTAGAAAACTACTGTGACATGATGCTCCACACAACTACCAATTGGTATGAGAGCAATGCAGATAATGAATTTGTAAATTATTCAATGCCACAGGAGCACGGAAATCACTCAAATTGCAGAAAGCTTGAAATGGTGGATGGACTTTCCTTTACAGCTGCTAAAAAGTTTGAGATAAACGTTTCACGCTATGATAGCGCCGCTATTACAAAAGCGAAGCATACGGACGAGCTTTTTGAAAACGGATGTACTAATATACGGATAGACTACAAGAATTCAGGAATAGGCTCCAATTCGTGCGGCCCTGTACTTCTTGAAAAATACAGGCTGGAAGAAAAGGACATTGACTTTGAATTTTATTTGTGGTAAATAGGAGGACAAAATGGTTAAAGTAGAAATTGATGCAGGCAAAGTCGTTGGTAAAATAAAGCCAATGCACGCCGTAAACAACGGACCGCTTATAGGAAAGAAAACTCAGAAGATGGATAATTTCAAGGCATTTAAGGAAGCACGTATTCCATTTTCAAGAAACCATGATGCATCTTTATATTCGGGATATGGCGGAGAGCATGTTGTTGATGTGCACGCAATTTTTCCTGATTTTGATGCAGACCCATACAATCCTGAGTCATATGACTTTGTTCTGTCAGATATATATCACAAGAATATTCTTGACGCGGGAACACAAGTTTTTTACAGACTCGGCTCTAAAATAGAACATTGTATAAAGAAGTATGGAACGCTGGTTCCAAAGGATTTTCAAAAGTGGGCAGTTGTATGTGAGCATATAATCCGCCACTATAATGAAGGTTGGGCAGACGGATATAATTGGAATATTAAGTACTGGGAAATCTGGAATGAGCCAAATCTTGATGCAGATGATGCTGCAAACAAGAGAAATTGGAGCGGAACAGGTCAGCAGTTTTATGAGTTCTATGATGTTACATCAAGATATCTCAAAAAGTGCTTCCCTGATTTAAAAATAGGTGGCATCGGCTCCGCACTAACAGGAACTACATACGGTTGGCTCGATGGTTTTTTTGCATATCTTACACGAGGCAAGGAGCCTGCGCCAATGGACTTCTTCTCATGGCATATTTACCTTGTTGAGCCAAGTCAGATGACAGAACACTCACTAAAAATGCGTGGACTTCTTGATAAGTATGGATATACCGACACTGAAAGCATTTTGGACGAGTGGAACTATGTAGAAAGCTGGGGTGACGGCTTTACAGACAGTATAAAAACCATCATAGGCCCAAAAGGTGCTGCTTGTACAACAGCAACCATGTGCGAAGCACAAAACGGTAACCTTGACATGCTCATGTACTATGATGTAAGACCAAGCGTTTATAACGGTTTGTTTGACTTCTATACCCTTGAAAAGCTTCCGGGATATTATTCCTTCTACACCTTTGCATCACTTTATGACAAAAAGCAGCAGGTATCAGCTAAGAGCGATGATGATATGGTATATACACTTGCCGCAACCCAAGGTGATACAACAAGTGCAATAGTTTGCTATTATACAAACCAAAGAGGCACAGAGGATAAGACAGTTTCTATAGGCTATAAAAATTTGTCGGATAAGAAGCTTTACTATATTCTTGTAGACGAAAATCATTTGTTTACAGAGATTTTCCCTGAAAACAATTCTGTTACCCTTAAACCAAACAGCGTATTGTTTATTACACAGGATGATATGAAAGAATATCTGGAAAATAACAAACCCGAAGAGACCATAGCGGTTGATAAAAGTGTATTAGAAAATATTTAAAATAGAAAGGAAAATTATTATGAAAACAGTAAAAGAAAAACAAATTTTAGTAGGAGCAGACTTTGCAGGATTTCCGCTTAAGGAAGCAGTTTGCGAGCATTTGAGAGAAAAGGGCTGGACAATAACAGATGTAGGTGTTCAAAAGGATTCTGACCCTGATAACACAGATTTAATGTTCCACAGAGTAGGACTAAGAGCCGGAGCAATGATTTCCGAGGGCGAGTTTGAAAGAGCACTCCTTTTTTGCGGAACAGGTATGGGTATTCATATTGCAGCAAGTAAGTGCCCTCATGTTCATGCAGGTGTTGTTGAAAGCGTTCCTGCTGCACTTCGTGCAATCACAGGTAACGGAGTAAATGTTCTTGCTATGGGTGCATTTTATGTTGCGCCTGCAATGGCTTGTGATATCGTTGATGCATATCTTAATGCAGACCTTGGTACAGGCTATGAGTGGTGGAAAAACTTTTATGAATTCCACAAGCTTGCAATTGATGAACTTGAAGCGTTTGATTACGAAGAGTACAAAAAGAACGGCTTTAAGGTAAATAAGCTGGGTGATTTTCCGCTTAAGCTTGAAAAAAAGCCTGAATAATAGTTTTTATTTAAAAAATTTGGAGGATATTTTATATGAAAAAGATAATAGCGAAGGCGTTGGCAGCGGTTATGGCAATGTTTTTATTAACAAACACAGTTTTTGCTGCAGACAATATTTTTATATATGGTAATGTAAGTGGAATGACAAAGGACATTACAATTGTTGCGCTTGATAAAAACGCTGATATTAACAATGTAAAGAATACAGATATTAAGTATATTAATCAGACACCTGTTACAGAGGACGGATTTTTCAAGCTTGCTCTGCCTTTGATTGGTGGGGATGATTTAATGATTCGTACAAATGCAGGACTGTCTGTTTATGACGGGGTGGAAAAGGACGCAGTTTATGTTTCAGCTGCAAACGGTAACGACAACAACAATGGTGCTACCGCTCAGACAGCATATAAGACCTTGGAAATGGCGTACACACAGTTTTTCCGCGCAGATAAAATTATCCTTGTGGATGATATAGACTATGTAGAGCTGCCGGAGCACGAAGGCGAGGTTATAATAAAGGGTAATACACCAAGCGTAAAGCTTAACTTGCCAAGTGATATAAGCCTCAAAGGTGCACTCACTATTGATAATCTTACACTAAACGGTGCTTCCACCATTTTTGCAAATGGTCATCATTTAAAGATAACTGAAACTGTAGATTCAACAGGTACAATTTCATCAGGTCGTCTTACTGTTTATGGTGGAACAAATAATGCTCGTACAGATGCAGATGTCCGCCTCACACTTCTTGGTGGAAAATATTCAGCTGTGTATGGCGGAGGTAATAATTACTCAGTTTACGGAGATGCATATATTGTATTTGGCGGAAATGCAAATGCAGGCATGGGAATAAACGATGAGGATTCAAGCACTTACGCCAATTGCATGATATACGGCGGAGGTAACAATTCAAGTATACGGGGAACTGCTAATATAACGTTAGAGGGAAATGCAGTAGCCAGCTACTTGGTAGGAACAGGTCCTAACAATTCTTCTGCAAATGAAACAAACATTGTAATCAATGGCGGTAAGGTTATGAATGTATACGGAGGATCCAGATCTACCACATTAGAAAATTGCAATACTAACATCACAATGAACGGTGGTGTTGTAGAGTCATTGTTTGGCGGCAGCGAGAAATTTTCTATGACAGGTAATACATATATTACTGTTAACGGCGGAGAAGTTTTACGAAGAATATATAGTGGTTGTTATAATGATACTAACATTATAGGATCATGGGAAAGTTCTCATTATGTAACCGGTACTACAACATTGGCTATAGGACCAAATGCTAAGCTTATTACTCAAAATGGACTTGCAATTGCCAACAGAGCCGACCTTGGTATAAGTGCGGGCAGCCGCGGTGCGTCAAATCATCAGGAAGAAGTAAATACCATTATATATCTTGATAATAGCTATGATGATGTAAAAGGATATGTAGGTGACGGATACGGGAAAAACCATCAGGACTATGAGGTAAGGGCAACAGCAGGCGGCAAGGTATTTGGCACAACAACAGGCGGAACAGTTAAAATTGTACCAAATGCTGGATATACAGCCACAGCCAATGGCGTAAAATATGAAAAAGAAGCAAATGCTTCATTTACAACAAGTCCATTCATCGTAGCCTTTGAAGCAAAGCTTTATAACATCAATGTATTAACTGCGGACAGGGAACGTTCCTCAATATCTGTTGATATAACGGGCTCTGACAAGGAAGTAGAACCGAAGCTGTGGGTAGCTGTATATGACGGAGATGATAAGAGACTTCTTAGTTGTAGACCTGAAAGTGCCACAACCAGCAACAGCTTTGATTTTGGTTATACCTTTGAAGACGGAAAGAAATATATAATAAAAGCATATATTTGGAACAAAGAAATTAAGCCACTAACAACAAGCTATGTTTTAGAACTGAAATAGCATAGCTTTGAAAACCCTGAATAAAATAAAAAAGCAATGATGCAGGAGGATGAAATTAGTGGATTATAGATATATACGTTTTCCGGGTGGAAAGCAAAAAGCGGTTACATTTAGCTATGATGATGGAATTAAGGCTGATATAAGGCTTTGTGAAATATTTGATAAATATAACATGAAAGCTACTTTTAATATAAATAGTAGCAGAATTGCAAATGAGCCTACAGATTGGTATCTGACTAAAGAGGAAATAAAGGAACACATAATCGGTGGCGGTCATGAAATCGCAGTTCATGGTAAATTTCATCTTGCACCGGGGAAATTACGCTCCGTTGATATTGTGCGTGAATTTTTGGATTGCAGATTTGAACTTGAAGATAAGTTTGATATGATAATCAGGGGTATGGCATATCCCTTTAGTGGCGTTAGAATTATTCAAAACGGTAGGGGATACGAAGATATCAGAGATATCCTTAAAAATATCGATATTGTATATTCAAGAACCCTTGGTGAAGATAATAATTCTTTTTTGCTCCCGGTTGATTGGCATAACTGGATACCAAGTGCACACCATGATAACGAAAATATTTTTGAGTATATTAACCAATTTACAAGCATTTCCAACGATGACAGCGTTGTGCGTGACTATCGTTATGCAAGATTGTTTTATATATGGGGTCACAGTTATGAATTTGACAGACATAACAATTGGGATAGAATAGAAAAAATTTGTTCACAGCTTGGTGGTCAGCAAGATGTTTGGTATGCAACAAATATTGAAATTTATGATTATGTTACAGCGTTCAATTCTTTGATTTTCAGTGCCGATGGTTCAAGAGTATATAATCCTACCGATAAAACAGTTTGGTTTGAGAATATCGGTGATGGAATTTTTTCTGTTGAGCCGGGTAAAACCATAAAACTTAAATGAAGGTTAAATCGGAGGAATGAATTGTGAAAAAAGGAATAAGAGGCCACGATATACAGGCTCAGGGTCTGGAAAATATTTGTGCTACTGCAAAGTATAACGACATCGAATATCTGCAGCTTGTTCTGGAAAAGAGCATTGATGGATTTAAAACAGGTGATTTTACAGAAGAATACGCCTTTTCATTAAAAAAACAGTTAAAGGACACAAAAATTGCCATTTTAGGAAGCTACATAAATCCATCAAACCCAAATGAATTGGAACTTAAAGCAGATATTGAAAAATTTAAGGAAAAAATCAAATATGCAAGCATATTACAGCCTATTGCGGTAGGAACAGAAACAGGTATTTACAAGGAAGGATTGACAAACTCAGAACAAGCATACGAAAGAGTTTTATCATCTATTCGTGAAGTTGTAAATGAGGCAAAAAAATATAGTGTCAATGTTGGGATTGAGGGTGTACATTGTTTTGTTATAAACACACCTAAAAAGATGAAAAGGCTTGTAGAAGACCTTGATTCTGATAATGTAAAGGTTATTTTTGATCCGGTGAATTATTTAAATATAGATAATTACGAAGAACAGGATAAAATGATAAATGATACTTTCCAATTACTTTCAGATAAAATTTGTGTGATACATGTAAAGGATTTTATTATTGAAAATGGACAAATGAAAATGACAAAACCAACGGATGGAATGTTAAATTATCGGCTTATATTCCAAAAAATGAAAGAAAATAATCTTGATATACCCATAATTTGTGAAGAAATTAATGAAGAAGAGGCAACTGTTGCCTTTGAAAATTTAGAAAAAATATGGAGGGGTATAAAGTCATATATTGGTAAACAACCATAAGACGAGTTGCTTGTTGGATAGATTGATAGGAGTGAGAAACGATGAAATTACTTTTAGGTTGGGCAGAAGAAAGTATAACACCCCAAAAGAAGGTGTCATTAGTAGGTCAGTTTGCAGAAAGAATATCAGAGTATGTAGAAAAGCCTATTAGCGTAACAGCCTTTGCAATAGATAATGGTGTTGAACAAGCCGTTATTTGCAGTACAGACTTAGTAGGTGTTAGTCAAAATCTTCTCAAAGAGGTGCGAGGTAAGATTGCTGAGCTAAACAACGAAATAGATACCAATAAGGTGATAATAGGTGCGATACATACACATACAGGCCCTGGATACACTGGCAGAGGAGTAAATGCTTCTACGAGGTATCTTGGTAAATATGGTAGTGCGTTGTCAAATAGTTTTCGTTCGTTATTGGAAGAAAATCTGCCTGCAGATAAAAAATATATCGAGAAGGTAGATATCAGTGAAAATAAGGATATTATGTCTGATGATGAGCTCTTGGAATTTTTATCAGATAGAATTGCAAAGGCGGCAGTTGATGCATGGAACAGTAGAAAAGAAGGCGGATTTTCTAACGCCTTTGGTAGAGCTGCAGTTGGTATGTGCAGAAGAGCAACCTATTCGGATGGTAGTGCACAGATGTGGGGTGATACCAACCGTGCAGTTTTTGAGGCATTAGAAGGTGGCAATGATAATGGTATTGAGCTTATGTTTGTATATGATGCGACAAAAAAGCTTACAGGTATTGTTATTAATATTGCCTGTCCTGCTCAATGTGTTCAGCATAGATTATTTGTTTCGCCTGATTTCTGGGGTGAGGTAAAAGTTCTGTTAAGAAAGCATTTTGGCGAGGAATTGTTTGTTCTTCCACTTTGTAGCGCCGCAGGCGACCAATGCCCTGTTGATATAGTTCGTTGGGTTGAGCCCGAAAGCGATGTAAATGACCCAAATATCAATCGATTAACCCCATTAAAGAGAAAAGCAGATCCTTCGATGTTTGATATTTCAGGAATGAAAAAGGTGGGTAGAAGAATTGCTCAGGAAGTAATTGCAACCTATGAAGAAGGCATCGACGAACTTCAAACCGATGTAGAGTTTGAACATAGAGTTAAGATTATGGATCTTCCGTTAAGACGTGCCACTCTTGCAGATGAAATAACTGCAAAAAAGGCAATAAAAGAGTATCTTGATGCAAAGGCCGGTGATGTGGATTATAATGATGCGGCAAATTTGCAGGTGCATCTTGGAATCCTCAGAAGAATGAAGCTTCAGGATGTAATGGAAACTGTTGATACAGAGGTACATATAATCAGACTTGGAAGCATTGCAATAGCAACAAATCCATTTGAACTTTTCTTAGATTACGGAAACAAAATTAAGGCAAGAAGCCTTGCGGAACAGACCTTTTTAATTCAGCTTGCAAACGGCTCAGAGGGATACCTTCCTACAGAAAAAGCTGAAAAAGGTGGTCATTACAGCGCCTTTATATCTAGCGGTCAGGCTGGTCATGAGGGCGGAGATGTTCTTGTAAGAGACACACTCAAAAATATAAACGAAATGTTCAAATAAACTGTAGAGGTTGTTTGCTAATTAAAGGAGAAATAAGTATGAATAAGAAAATCGCTTTTGTTTGTTTTGGTGAAATAAACACACCAATTGACAGACTTAATTTAAAACACGACGAAGGTCTTGAAGTTATCAAAAAGCTCGGTTATGAAGTTTATGATGGTGGTCTTGTTATAGACGACCCCGAATACAAAACTGCCGATGCGGCAATCGAAAAAATAATAGACAAGGATTTTGCAGCACTTGTTGTTTGTGTGGCAGGTTGGGTACCCACACACGCAGTTGTGAGGGTTACAGATCATTTTAAGCATATTCCTATGCTTTTGTGGGGACTTTGCGGATGGAAAGAAAACGGCAGAATTATCACAACTGCTGAGCAAGCCGGTACAACTGCAATAAGACCTGCATTTGAAGCTTTGGGATATACTTTTAAATATGTATATAATATTATTGGTAAGGATTATCCTTTAAATAAAATAAATGCATTCCTAAGAGCGTGCTGTGCTAAGAAGGAATTAAGAAGTGCACGTGTGGGCACTATGGGTTATCGTGATATGCTTCTTTATGGTACACAGTTTGAAGGAAACAGTATGAGAGGGCAGATGGGTGTTGAGGTAGAGCCATTCGAAATGCTTGAAATGGTGCAAAACCTTGAAAAGCTTTCGCAAGAAGATATCAAAGACGGTGTTAATTTTGTAAAATCAAACTGGAAGTTCGAAAAACCATGTGATGACAGTGTTATCGAAAGCGGCGTTAAGTATGCTCTTGCAATAGGAATGAAGATAAAAGAACGCGGCTGGGAGGCAATAACACTTTTGGATGTTGATGGTATGAAAAAGCTTATGGGCTTCCCGCCGGCAATGGTGTTTATGCTATTGGAACACTACTACGGTGTTCTCACAATTCCGGAAAATGATATTATGGGTGCAGTTACACAGCTTGCACTAAAGTATCTTACAGAGCAAATTGTACCTTATCTTGAATATTACGAATTTTTCGAGGAAAGTATGTTAATCGGTGTTCCCGATTTTGTTCCAAAGGCAGTAACCGAGGGTGATGTCACAGTTCTTCCTGCGGCATTTGGGCTTTTAAATTCATCACTTCTTAATGTGTCAAAGGTTAAGACAGGCTACGTAACCTGTGCAAGAATATACTACCTTAACGGAAAATATAAGATGCACGTATACACCGCAGAGGCTAAAACACCTCCTGCATGGAATGAGTATGGATGGGACGACCCTGCTCCGCAGCTTCCAAGCCTTGAAGTATTTCCTGACAGTTGCACTGTTGAGGAATTTGCGCAAAATGTAGCAGGTCAGCACGTCCTTGTGGCTTATGGTAATTATGTTGAAGAGATTAAGGACTTCTGCAAAATTATGGACATAGAGCTTGTTATGTAATATGTAGATTTAAAGTTTTTGATTGTTTCCCTCTACATTATAGCATCATTGTGAGGACTATATGCTCTAATAATTTTTACTTTGATAAATTAATGAAATCAAAAACTTTTATCTGATATAGCAATTTTGTTGCTGTTTTTACCAATCACACCTGGTGGGTTTCATTTGCCTTTTAAACAGCAACAAAATCATGCTATATAAAAAATATAGCATTGTATAGTTCAAGGAGTGATAATATTGTCGATTACAAAAAAACAATTTGGAGAATATAGTGGAAGAACTGTTTATGAGTATACACTCACAAACAAAAACGGACTGAGTGCCCAGATTCTTAACTACGGCGGAATAATCAGAAAACTCATATATAAGGGTACAGATGTTGTTCTTGGCCGTGATACGATGGAGGAATATATAAATAATGAAGGATATTTCTCAGCTATAATTGGAAGAAACTCCAATCGTATTAAAGATTCCGAATTTGAACTAAACAAAAAAACATACAAGCTATTTGCAAACGATGGCAAAAACAACCTCCACGGCGGAAAAACAGGCTTTGATAAAAAGATATGGGACACTAAAATAATTGATAAAGAAGAGCCCTCACTTGTTTTGTCTACCATAAGTCCGGACGGAGAAGAAGGCTTTCCGGGGACAGTAAATATAGAGGTTACATATACACTTACAAACAATAATTGCTTAAAAATCCATTATGTTGGAAAAGCTGATGCCGACACTATACTTAATATGACAAATCACGCATATTTTAATCTTAATGGTCATTCAAGCGGAAGTATTAAAAACCACTCACTTTGGTTAGATAGTGATTTTTACACTCCAAACTCCGACGATTGTATTCCAACAGGCGAGATATTAAGTGTAAAAAACACTCCATTTGATTTTTCCAAAGAGCATACAATAGAAGATGGTCTTAAATCCGAGCATAATCAAATTAAAAAGTTCGGTGGCTTTGACCATAATTTTGTTCTTAACGGCAGAGGCTACAGAAAAGTCGGCAGATGCACAGGCGACAAAAGCGGTATTACTATGGAAATATACACAGACCAAATCGGTATGCAGATTTATTCAGGTAATATGGTAGAAGAGGGACGTGTATGCAAAGATGGTGTGGTTTACGGCAAGCATCATGGAATTTGCTTTGAAACTCAAAGCTTCCCAAATAGTATCAACATTCCTCATTTTCCAAGTATAATTTTGAGAAAAGGTGAGGAGTACGATACACTAACAACATATAAATTCATATAAATACAGATATAAGGATATAATTGATATGACAATTGAGAAAATGAAACAAATATTTTTAGAACTCTATGGCGGCGATGAGTCAGAGCTTCGTGTATTTGAATCACCGGGTAGAGTAAATTTGATAGGCGAGCATATAGACTATTGCGGTGGTTGTGTATTGCCTGCCGCACTTACTATGAAAACAACAATTGTTGCAAGAAAGCGTAAGGATAATGTTATACGTCTAAAAGCAACGGATTTAGATATATTGGTCGAAACCACAATCCCAGAAATGGCAAATCTTAAAGGAAAACTCAAATGGGGAGATTATCAGATTGGCGTAGCATTAGAGCTTATTAATGCCGGATACGATATTTGTGGTTGTGATTTGTTATATGACGATACAGTTCCACACGGTGGAGGTCTTTCATCCTCTGCCGCAATAGAGGTATCAACTGCACTGATGTTTGCAACCTTTGCAAATGAAGCATCAGGCAATACAAAAGAAATTGATATGATAGAAATGGCGCTCTTGTCCCAAAGGGCAGAGCATAATTTTATAGATGTAAAATGCGGTATTATGGACCAGTTCGCATCAGCAATGGGAAAAGCTGACCATGCTATATACCTAAACTGTGCAACACTCGAATATCAACATATTTCTCTAAAATTAGATGGATATAAAATTGTCCTTACCAATACTAATGTAAAACATTCTCTGGGCAGTTCAAAATATAACGAAAGACGACAAGAATGTGAAGAAGGTTTGCTGGCACTAAAAGGTGCTATGCCAGACATAGAACAGCTTGCCGATGTAACACCAAAGGATTTTGAATTACATAAAGCATTGATTACAAACCAAACAGTACAAAAACGAATAAAACACGTTGTATATGAGTGCGACAGAGTGCGTCAAAGTGCAGTTGCACTAAAAAATAACGAAATCACTAAATTTGGAGAATTTATGAATGAATCTCACAACTCTTTGCGATATGAATACGAGGTTACTTGTCCTGAACTTGATTTTGTAGTACAAGAGGGACGTAAAATCAATGGTGTTCTTGGAATCAGAATGACAGGCGCCGGATTTGGCGGTTGTACAGTTGCTATTATAAAAGACGATGATATAGATAACTATATCGAAACCGTTGGAAAAGCATTTAATAGAGAATTTGGACATGATGCATCTTTCTATGTTACTCAAATAGGTGATGGCGGAAGAGAAATATTAAATTGAAGAAATAATAGAACTTATTCATATAAAATCAACATAGGGCTTTATATATAGCTCATGCAGCAAATTTGGCTGTATTAAAAATTTACTTTGTATGTAATATAATTTACATAGCCAAGCATAGTAAAAACTCACTCCGTATAATCGTTCCCTCTCCTTTTGTATTGTACGGAGTAGCTATGCTAATTTTCTTATAAGTATATCTAAAGTTTTTGACTTATTTCCCTCAAAATTAAACACTCAAAACAGACATGATGCCATGCCTGTTTTTTGTTTTGATGCTCATTTTCAGCAAAATCAGTAACCAACTAAAACAACATAATAAACAAAGAAATGGCTTAAACACAGTGTTTAAGCCATTTCTTGTGTGGCAGGGGTAGAAGGACTCGAACCCTCAAGAACGGTTTTGGAGACCGGCATGTTACCATTACATCATACCCCTATATTTGTTTTTTGACATTGCTTTTACACAACATTAGAATTTTACCATACAATTCTTTTTTTGTCAAGTGTTTTATTGCAAAAAATAAAATAAGAAAAAATAATACATATATATTTATATAATACATATTTCTCAAATAAAGTTTTTTCTTTTCCTTGACAAACACAGAAATTTTATATTATAATTATATTGGTATGTTGTACAATAAAATGTTGATATAAAAAAGTCACTATCGTGACTGTCGTTCGCACAGCTCACTTCCATAGGTAGACTTTTTTGTAATTTAGGAAATTACAACATAAAAGTAGTAATTTCCTAAAAGATAAAAAATATATTTTGAAAGGGTTGTGGGCATAAAATGAAGGTACTTGTTGTTGATGACGAAAAGGTTATGGTGAAAGGAATAAAATTTAATCTTGAACAGGAGGGCTATGAGGTTATTACGGCTTATGATGGCGAGGAAGCACTTGAAAAAGCACACGATAGCACCATAGATTTAATTCTGCTTGATTTAATGCTGCCTAAAATGGATGGTTTTACTGTATGCCGTTCAGTAAGGACTTTTTCTGATGTGCCAATTATTATGATTACAGCCAAAAGTGAGGATATTGATAAAATACTCGGTCTTGAATATGGCGCTGATGACTACATAACAAAACCGTTTAATATAAGAGAACTAACTGCTCGTATAAAGGCTGTAATGCGAAGAACAACTCCAAAGGTTGAGGCTGTGGCTGAAAATGTTTTCTCATCGGGTGAAATAGAGCTTGATTATAATTTCAGAAGAGTTAAAGTGCGTGGTAAGCTTATAGAGCTTACAGGAAAAGAATTTGATTTATTAGAGCTTTTTGTTAAAAATCCGGGGAAAGTGTATACTCGTGAAATGCTTTTGGATATTGCATGGGGTAAAGGCAGCAGAGAAGGCGTAAGAACAGTTGATGTTCACGTAAGACGATTAAGAGAAAAACTGGAAATTAAACCTGCTGAACCCAAACATTTAAGAACAAAGTGGGGAGTTGGTTACTATTACAAGAAGTAATTTTATTAAGGATAAGTGGAAAGATATTAAGAATATTTGTTTTTCTATGCGTTTTACAATTACTGCGGCATATTTTGCGGTAATTATTGTAACTCTGTTTTTGATGTCTGCATACGTTGTTGGATTATTAAGTAACAACCTATACAACACTAAAACAATAGATATGTTTGAAAAGGCAAACATAATATCAGACGCAGCTTCAGAACAATGGGATAAAGATATAAATATAGTGGGTATGCGTCTTGTTGATATTACAGGAAGAAGCCTTGCAGGTACAACCATACGCTGCATTGTTACCAATTCATCATATACGGTTTTATATGATACAAACACAGAGTCGGGCTTGATTGGTAAGGCATATATGCGTGATGAAATAAAACATGCACTTGATGGCGAGCAGTATCATATGATAGGTGAGGACGAAAAGTCGAATTTTATTACAGCATCTGTACCCATATTTTCAGGTGATGATATTATAGGAAGTGTGTATCTTGCACAGAATGTATCGGATATTGAAAACGCAGTTTCATCGTTACATGGCTCTTTAATATTTTTCTGTATAATTATTGTTGCAATAATAGGCCTGCTTTCTATGGGTATAAGCTTTGCAATCACATCACCATTAAAGGAATTTCAAGAAATTGCTTCGGAAATTTCAAAGGGTAATTTTAAAAAGCGTATAAAGAAAAAAGGCGTCACAGAATTTGTACAGCTTGGTGAAACAATGAATTATATGTGTGATGAATTGAATTTAATTGAAGAAAGACGAAGAAAATTCGTATCAGACGTATCACACGAATTAAAGACACCTATGGCAACAATTAAGCTTGTGTGCGACAGTATAACAGGCAGTGAGGATTGCAGTCCGGAAATGATAAGAGAGTTTTTGGGTGATATGTCCGATGAGGTTGATCGCTTAACAAGAATAGTAGAAAGATTGCTTGAGCTGTCCAAGCTTGATGGAAGCACAACTCTCCTAAAGCCTCAAGAGGTTGATGTTAAGGCTATGCTTAACGATATTGTTAAAAAGCTATCTGATATTGCTATGCAACAAAATATAACGGTATATCGTGATTTTATTGATAATGATTATAGTGTTATTAATGCGGATTACGACAAGCTTTATGAGGCATTATATAACATAACAGATAATGCAATAAAATATTCAAAGGAAAGCGGATACGTTAAAATTGATGCAAAGGAAAATGATGGCTTTATTGTAATTAGTGTAGAGGATACGGGTGATGGAATTCCTGATGGCGAAAAAGAACGTGTATTTGACAGATTTTACAGAATTGATAATTCACGTTCGCGTGACACGGGCGGTACGGGTCTTGGACTTGCAATAGCAAGAGAAGCAGTATTAATGCATGGCGGAAGCATAAATATTACCGACAGCAACGATGGTGGAAGCATTTTTACTGTGATTATACCTGTTGGACAAGGTGCCGTAAAGGAGGTTGAGGAATGAAGAGAACAGTAAATATTCCAAAGCTGATTATATCAATTATATTATTGTTGTTTATTGTGGGTATATTAGTTTTTAGCGTTTCATATGTTGTGGATATGTTTGGAAACGGAAACAAGCGTGAGTGTGAGTTATATTTTCTAAATAGCGAGCAAACTTCATTGGAAGTGGAAAAAAGAGAAGTACGCTATAAGGATGATGCAGACCTATACATAAAAGTAATCGACGAGCTTATAAAGGGTCCAAACACTGTAAGGGTAAAGCCGATACTCAACAGTAAGGTTAAATTCCTCACGATTGATATGAATGACGGTGCAAATATAATAACTAATTTTAGCACAGAATTTCTTTGCGGTGATACTTCAAAGGATATGCTTCGTATATATTCTGTTGTAAAAACACTGTGTTCGCTCAACACAATAAACAGCGTGAAGGTTCTTGTAGACGGTAAGGAAATATTATCTCCCGACGGAAGCGTGATTGGCTCACTTACAACAGCGGATATTAAGCTTACAGATGAGGTTAATGAGGGAGAAATACACGATGTTACGTTGTATTTTACAAAGGATAACACAAACAAACTGTATCCCGAGAAAAGAAGTATAAAAATAACAGACCAACGTCCGCTCGCACAACACGTTGTGCAAGAGCTAATTAACGGACCAAGAACTGAAGGTCTTTCGTCTTGTGTGTCAAATTCAAGCACACTGCTTTCGGTAACTATATCTGATAATAAATGCTATGTTGATTTCCAAAACGGGTTTTTATCGAAAAATTCAGGCTCAACAGAGCACAAGCTTTTGACGATTTACTCGATTGTTAATTCATTAACAGAGCTTGACAGTGTGGGTAGAGTACAATTTTTGATTGATGGTAAACGGGTTGATACGTTTGGTGATATTGAGTTGAATGGTTTATTTGAACGCAATGAAGAATTAATTGAAGGATAAATAACATTATTTAGATAAAATACTTGAAATAATAATAAAACTATGGTAGAATATACTTTGTTTATAGAAAGTAATGAAAGGATAAATTTATAATGGAAAGAAACGTATTTGATGTTCTAAAAGAACGTGGATTGTTGGCACAAACAACACACGAGGAAGAAATAAGAGAACTATTGGGTAAAGAAAAGGTTACATTTTATATAGGCTTTGACCCCACAGCCGACAGCCTGCACGTTGGACACTACTTACAAATGGTTGTTATGCGTCATATGCAAATGCACGGTCACAGACCAATTGCGCTTGTTGGTGGCGGAACAGGTCATATAGGCGACCCATCGGGCAGAACAGATATGCGTCAGATGATGACAAAGGAAACAATTGACCATAACTGTGAAAAGTTTAAGGAACAACTTTCAAGAGTTATAGATTTTAGCGATGATAAGGCTATAATGGTTAATAATGCTGATTGGCTTTTAGATTTAAACTATGTTGAGTTTTTAAGAGATATTGGCTCTTGCTTCTCTGTAAATAAAATGCTTACTGCAGAATGCTTTAAGCAAAGATTAGAAAAAGGTCTTTCATTCCTTGAATTTAACTATATGCTTATGCAAAGCTACGATTTCTTGATGTTAAACAGAAAATATGACTGTAAAATTGAGCTTGGCGGTGACGACCAATGGAGTAATATTCTTGGCGGTATTGATTTGTGCAGAAGAAAAGACCAGAAGCAGGTATATGGTATGACCTTCACACTTTTAACAAACAGTGAAGGTAAAAAGATGGGTAAAACTCAATCGGGTGCAGTATGGCTCGATGCACAAAAAACATCTCCATACGACTTCTATCAGTATTGGGTAAATGTTGATGATGCAGATGTAATAAAATGCTTAAAGCTTTTAACCTTTGTTTCAATGGACGAAATTCGTGAGATGGAAAAATGGGAAGGCAGAGAGCTTAACCAGGCGAAGAAAATTCTTGCATATGAGGTTACAAAGCTTGTACATGGCGAAGAAGAAGCCGATAAGGCAAAGAAAACAGCCGAGGAAGTTTTTGCAAACGGCGGTGTGAGTGCTGATATGCCAACAACCGTTATTGAAAATGTTGTTGGAATGGGTATGCTCGAAATGCTTGTAAAAACAGGCTTGTTTAAGTCTAATGGTGAAGCAAGACGTCTTATTATGGACGGTGGATTAAGCATTAACGGAGAAAAGTATAAGGATGTTTCTGGCACTATAACTGCTGATATGATTACCGAGGACGGCATAATAATCAAAAAAGGTAAAAAAGTATTCCACAGAGTTGTAACACAATAATATTTAAGGCGGTATGAGAAATCATACCGCCTTATATTATGTAAAAATTATTTATCATTATTTTTAAATAAAGGTGTTGAAAAATATCTTTCCGCCGTATCGGGAAGAACTGTTACAACAGTTTTGCCCTTGCCAAGCTTTTTAGCTAATTTAATTGCCGCTGCAACGTTTGTACCGCCCGATATTCCGCACATAAGTCCTTCTTTTCTTGCAAGAAGGCGTGAGGTGTGAATTGCCTCATAATCTGTAACAATACATATATCGCTGTATATATCGCAATTTAATATTTTTGGTATAATTCCGTCACCAATGCCCATTTGAAGGTGTGTGCCAATATTACCGCCTGCAAGAATTGCGGCATTTTCAGGCTCAACAGCCCATATTGTTATATTGGGATTATGCTCTTTTAAAATTTCACCAATACCTGTTATTGTACCGCCTGTGCCAATTCCTGCGCAAAAACCGTCAATGGTACAGTTAGCCTGCTCTAAAATTTCAAGAGCAGTGTTGTTTTTATGCGCCATAGTATTTGCTTCGTTTTCAAATTGTTGAGGTACATATACATTTTTGTTTTCTTTTGCCATTTTAAGAGCAGTTTCTGTACATTTTTTAATACATTCACCAATGTCGCCATCATCGTGAATTAATATCACCTCTGCACCATAATGCTCAACTATCTGTCTACGCTCACTGCTTACAGAATCGGGCATTATTATAATTGCCTTGTAGCCCTTAACTGCACTCACAAGTGCAAGACCAATGCCCTGATTGCCGCTTGTTGGTTCAACTATAATACTGTCTTTATTTATTAACCCTTTTTCTTCGGCAACTGTCAACATATTATATGCCGTTCTTGTTTTTATGGAGCCTCCAATATTTACCGCTTCAAATTTAACAAGAATTTGTGCGTCATTTTCATCGGTCATATTATTGAGCCGCACAAGAGGTGTATTGCCAATTGCTTCAAGCACGTTGTTATATATCATTCAAATTACTCCTTATCTTTATACAGGTGAGAATAAATCTACACTATATAATTATAATATTTATATTAAGTTTAGTCAAGATATATTTTCAAATTAAACCAGAAATTTGAGAAATTGTAAGATTGTTCTCATTAATAATTATAAAAACTATTGACAAATATTTATAAAACATATATAATATTAGTGTAAATATTATTCTCGGGGTATGTGTGATTCATAACCGGCGGTGATAAGTGTATGCTTTTAGTCCGCGAGCCATAAATGGTTGATTTGGTGTAATTCCAAAACCGACGGTATAGTCCGGAGGAGAGAGAAGTAATATATTATATTATTTTTTGTATTTCCCAATACCCCTTGTGTAATTATAAGGGGTATTTTTCTTTAGGAGAACACTATGTTGGAATATATGATAAGGGCAATTGAGCTTGCAAAAAAAGGTGAGGGCTTTGTAAACCCCAATCCGCTTGTTGGAGCGGTAATTGTTAAAAACAACAAAATTATTGGCGAGGGGTATCATACCCGATATGGCTGCCTTCACGCAGAAAGAGAAGCAATAAAAAGCCTTAAAGAATCTGCAGTCGGTGCAGATATGTATGTTACGTTGGAGCCGTGTTGTCATCACGGAACAAACCCTCCCTGTACCGAGGCAGTAATAGAAAGTGGTATAAAGCGTGTGTTTGTTGGCTCGTCGGACCCTAATCCGCTTGTTGCGGGTAAAGGGACCAGACAGTTAAAAAATGCGGGAATTGAAGTTATTGAACATTATTTAAAGGACGAATGTGATAAATTAAATGATATATTTTTCCATTATATAACAACAAAAACGCCGTATGTCATTTTAAAAACGGCAATCACAGCCGATGGCAAAACTGCGTGTGCAAACGGTGACTCAAAATGGATAACCAATTATGAGTCGCGTTATAATGTTCATCAAACAAGAAAAAGATGTGCTGCAATTTTAACGGGAATAGGTACGGTTTTGTCGGATAATCCTATGCTTAACTGCAGGTGCGAAAATCCCTCAAATCCAATACGTGTTATATGTGACAGTAATTTAAAAATACCTATGGATTGCAATATAGTTAAAACTGCAAAGGATATAAAAACAATTGTTGCAACAGTTAGTGATAATCAGGAGAAAACTGAATTGTTAACATCATCAGGAATTGAGGTCATTAAAACAAAATCAAAGGACAATATGGTTGATATTGCAGATTTAATGTTCAAATTAGGTGAACGTAAAATTGATTCAGTAATAGTTGAAGCAGGTGCAAAATTAAATGCATCAATAATAAATGCAAAAATAGTTAATCAACTCGATATATATATTGCTCCAAAGCTGATAGGCGATTTTGCTTCACTTCCGTTTTTGGCAGATATAAATGTTAAGAATATGAGTGAGGCTTATATGTTAAAATCGCCGCAAATTAAAACCTTTGGTGATGATGTATTAATAAGCTATAAGGTTGGTGAATAGATGTTTACAGGTATAATTGAAGAAATCGGTACAATTACAGATGTAAAAAAAGGTGCTAAATCCTGTGCTGTTACAGTGAATGCAAATGTGATTTTTGACGATTTAAAAATTGGCGACAGTGTTGCTATAAACGGAATGTGCACCACAGTTGTAACAATAAATGACAAATGCTTCACAGTTGATATTATGGCAGAAAGCATAAGAAAAACATCACTTGGTAGCTTAAAAAAAGGCGACAGGGTTAATCTGGAGCGTGCAATGAGCCCGCTATCACGTTTTGGAGGGCATATTGTGTCAGGCCATATAGACGGCACAGGAACAATATATTCCTTTGAAAGAGAAGATAATGCAATCTGGGTAACTATTGGTGCAAGTGATGATATTTTAAGATATATTGTAAAAAAAGGCTCAATCACAATAGACGGAATAAGTCTTACAGTGGCAAAGCTTTATAAAGACTCCTTTGCTGTGTCAATTATACCGCATACCGCAAAGGAAACAACACTACTTTCCAAACATAGCGGTGACAGGGTAAATCTGGAGTGCGATATAATAGGCAAGTATGTTGAAAGATTTATTGTAAAAAAAGACGAGTCTAAATTAGAAGAGCTTTTAAAGGATTGGTAAGGAGGGGTTTTAGCTTGTTTGAATTTGACAGTATTGAAAAAGCATTACAGGATTTGAGGGATGGTAAGGTTATTTTGGTTACAGATGACCCCGATCGTGAAAATGAGGGTGATTTAATATGTGCGGCAGAATTTGCAACCACAGAAAATGTAAATTTTATGGCAAGTGCTGCTAAAGGACTTATATGTATGCCAATGAGTGAGGAATACACAACAAAGCTTGGTCTTTCTCAAATGGTTGCACATAACACAGATAATCACGAAACTGCGTTCACAGTGTCGATAGACCATATCGACACAACAACAGGTATAAGTGCCCTAGAGCGTGGTTTTACTGCAAGGAAATGCGTTGATGATGATGCACAACCGTCTGATTTCAGACGTCCAGGACATATGTTTCCGTTGCTTGCAAAAAAAGGCGGTGTTCTTGAAAGAAACGGTCATACCGAAGCTACGGTTGATTTGTGTAGACTTGCGGGATTAAAACAGGTTGGCTTATGCTGCGAGATTATGGCAGATGACGGAACTATGATGAGAAAAACGGAGCTTATTGAGTTTGCAAAAAAGAATAATCTCACATTTATTACGATTAAGGATCTCCAAACCTACCGAAGAAACAAAGATAGCTTTATGAAACGTGTTTCACAAGCACATCTGCCAACAGAATATGGCACATTTGATATATATGGCTATGAAAATACCATCACAAAAAAGCATCATATTGTTTTAGCAAAGGGCGATATATCAAACGGCGAGAGTGTGCTTTGCAGAGTTCATTCCGAATGTTTAACAGGTGATGTGTTTGGCTCTTTGCGTTGCGATTGCGGTGAACAACTGCAAAGTGCAATGCGTGCAATAGAAAAAGAGGGAAGAGGTGTTATAGTATATCTTCGTCAGGAGGGCAGAGGTATTGGTATCTTAAATAAGATTAAGGCGTATGATTTGCAGGAGCAGGGTTTTGACACTGTTGAGGCAAATGTAAAGCTTGGCTTTGCACCTGATTTAAGAGATTACAGTGAGGGTGCTCAAATTCTTAAGGATTTGGGAGCAACTAAACTAAAGATTATGACAAATAATCCACTAAAGATTTCCGATATGAAGGAATACGGAATAGATGTTGTAGAAAGAGTGCCAATAGAAATAGCACCCAAAAAAGAAAACTTAAAGTATTTAAAAACAAAACAGGATAAGATGGGGCATTTGCTTCATTTTTAATAAAAGAAAGGAAAGATAAAAAATGAAAGTTTTAGAAGGAAATTATTGCGGTAAGGGTTTAAAAATTGGTATAATTGGCTCAAGATTTAACGAATTTATTGTATCAAAGTTAATAGGCGGTGCCGAGGATTGTCTTGTACGTCACGGTGTTGACAGTGATGATATTTCACTTGCATGGGTACCAGGTGCGTTTGAAATTCCAGTAATTGCATCAAAAATGGCACAGTCAAAGAAATATGATGCAATTATATGCCTTGGTGCAGTAATAAGAGGTGCAACAAGTCATTATGATTATGTATGTAACGAGGTTTCAAAGGGCGTTGCACAGGTTTCAATGAATGAGGGTATTCCCGTGCTGTTTGGTGTTGTAACAACAGACACAATTGAACAGGCAATTGAGCGTGCGGGCACAAAAGCAGGTAACAAGGGTTATGATTGTGCTATGTCTGCACTTGAAATGATAAACTTAATAAAGGAAATGAACTAAAAAATGTCATTAAAACTTAAAATAGGCGTTGTTGCTTCAATTATAAGTATATTTATATTATCTGTTAATGCCTATGCACAGGGTGTGTTTCTTTGTATGCGTGATGGTGATGATACTGCACTTTTTTCTGATGGTGAGAGTGCATTAAGATACATAGATATGACATCGTCGAACGGTGCAACTGTATATCCTATGATTTCGGTGGATGGTAACACATATCTGCCATTCAGATTTATGTGTGAAATTGCAGGATTAAAAGATAGAAGCTCAAGCTTGGGTATGCTTGATGAAGGGAGTTTTCGTTTTACCGATAGAGATGTTAATGATATAAACTCCACGCAGAAAATTGAAATAAACTATAACGGAAGTGTTGTGTCGTATAATGTTGGTGTTGAATTTTCATATGAGGCATATGAGGGCGATATAAGAAATGTATGCATATATAATATAGATGGCAGTTTGTATTTTCCTATGACATATATGGCAAAGCTCACAGACTCATCAACGTTCTGGAATGATGAAACAAGGGATATTATTTTTGTGAGTAACAACCTTAATCCATATGATTTTATTGATAATACGGCACACATTCATCGCAAATTATTATATGAAAACGGATACTATAACGGCTATAATAATTTAAATGTTAGTCCTCTACATCTCAATAATGATGGAAAGAGCGTTGCTATGTCAGATAACAATACTATCTGTACTGCAAAAACAAATGGTATACTATATTGCCTTACAGAAGATGGGGACATAAAATATACAGCTGAAAACGGAAGTCCGAAAACAATGAATTTCAAAGCAGATACTATTGTTGCGGTAAAGAACAGATTATACGGCATAGAGAGGGACACTAAAAAAGGCTTTATGTGTAATCCTGACGGCGAGGACTTTAAGTATATAACAGACAGGGCTATTTATAATCTTATTCTGCGTGAATATAAAAATGAGTATTACCTGTATTATGGTGATTATAACGACCGCTCAAGTCTTTATATGATGCCAATAAAAACAATGGATAATTATTGTGTTGAAATAACAGACTATGCACACAACAATTTACTTGTTAATATGCAAAAGTTTGTTGTTGGTACAAAACAGATAGCATATCTTGACGATAAATTGCAGCTGCATACAATAAAAATAGATGACCCAATAGAAGAATTTGAAATAGCACTTGTAAAAGACGAAAATCATAAAATTCACATTAATAGTGAAGATGGAGGTGTATTATCAAATATAGATAATATTAACCTTGATGTATATAATGATACATTATATGTTTCGCAAACCAAAGAAAATGAAGGTGTGTTCTATTCATTACTCGGAGATACAATCATAAGACTTGATAAGAGGGGAATAGACAGCATATCCTTCTTCAGAGATGCTGATGGCTTATCTGTACTTGGTGGTTTGTATAATGACAGTATTATAAAAGAATATATTATGTATGAAGAAAACGGG
Source organism: Clostridia bacterium (assembly GCA_045649025.1). Lineage (GTDB taxonomy): Bacteria > Bacillota > Clostridia > UBA1381 > UBA1381 > Ornithomonoglobus_A. The sequence continues at coordinate 33,144 of JAZRPB010000004.1, forward strand.
GTGATAATGTAGTATGAAAAAGTTTATAATTACATTATTTATCCTTATGAACTGTTGCATAAGTGCAAGTGCGTCAACTGTTGGTGTTATATGCTATCATAGTGTTTCGCAAAATCCTTTAAAACTGTCACAGTATTGTATAAGCACAGATGAGTTTGAGGACGATTTGGAGTATTTTTCAAATCAGGGATATTCGTTTTTAAAGCCGTGCGAAATGTGGTATGCAGAGGGTAACAAAAACATTGTTATTACCTCCGATGATGGATATGAGGATTTTTACACCAACGTATTTCCACTGCTTAAAAAATACAATGCAAAAGCGGCAGTGTATGTTATCAGCTCATTAATAGATAAAAGCTATTATTTAAAATCGTGGCAGATTAAGGAAATGCACGATTCGGGACTTGTGGAAATAGGCAATCATACCCATATAATACACAGAAGAGAAAAGAGCGTACTTGAAAAGTGGTACAATGATGATGTTATGTTTAATGAAGCATTATATGATATTAAAAGATGTTCTCAAAAAATAGAACAAATCACAGGAAAGCCAACAGAAAGTATTGCGTATCCTTATGGCTTGTATACAAAAAAGCTTAATGATACTGTAAGAAATACAATGGGCTACACAACAAGCTTTTCAACAGAATTTGGGATTGTGAAAAGCAGAAACGATTATTTATCACCATTAAAAAGAATATATCGTGTACTTGGCGACACACCCCAAAAAATTGAAAATCTAATTAATATTTGCAGATAAAAGGATGGAAAATAACGTGAAAGTTCCTTTCCCGTTATTACCTCCGGCAGATTTGATTGCCCGTGCGAAATTTTCTTCGCATTCGCTCACAAACGCACATGGGCGTAAAAATCTCTTATCATTCCTTGCCATACGGATAAGAGATATTTAATTACTATTTATGTCGACGTATGGCGGCGGAATGGAGATTTTTATGAACATACACAATGCACAGCTTAAAATATCAGCTGTTTCACCAAAGCAATACCCGAATGAAGGGTATCTTGAATTTGCATTTGCAGGCAGGTCGAATGTTGGTAAATCATCGCTTATAAATAAACTTTTAAACAGAAAATCACTTGCCAGAGTAAGTGCCACACCAGGTAAAACAGCAACAATAAATTTCTATAATATAGACGATACAATCTTCCTTGTAGATTTGCCGGGCTATGGCTATGCGCAACGCTCAAAAAGTGAGATTGAAAAATGGGGTAAGATGATGGAGGATTACCTTGCAAACAGAGAACAGCTTGTGCAAACAATTCTGCTTGTGGATAGCCGTCATAAACCAACGAAGGACGATATATCTATGTGCGAATGGATACGCCATTATCACGATAGAGTTATTGTTATTGCAACAAAAATGGATAAGCTAAAAAAGAGTGAGATTGAGCCAAATCTTGAAACAATATGGAACACATTAGAGCTTGGTGAGAATGATATTCTTGTTCCGTTTTCAATTAAGGATGACGAAGGCAAGTATACTGTGTGGGATATGATTGAAATGATGAGATTGGGTGACTTTGAAGTAGAAGAATAAATATGGATTTAGTTAAAAATATCTTTTCGTACGATACATCTGTTTGTGTTTGTTGTAACAATAAAAAGCTTACAAAAAATATGGCTATTGATACGGGTGTTGTAGGAATATGCAATAACTGTATTAAAACATATGAATTTACAATGGGCGAAGGTGCGTTTGAGGGTAAGGAATTTGTTTCGTATGTTATGGCTCCGCTCTACTACAAGGGTGGAGCAAGAAGAATGATAAAAAATCTTAAATTCTACGATGAATTTGCTGCATCAAAAGTTATATTCGAGATTTTTAAGAATATATTGGAGGATGCACCTCATTTAGCAGATTTTGATATGGTTGTGCCAATACCTCTTTCAAATAAGAGAATGAACAACAGAGGCTATAATCAGGCTGCACTTATTGCAAATTGCGTTGCAAGGCATTTGTGTATTCCAATGTGTGATGACGTTGTAAAAAGAGTAAAGAATACAGCCACACAGAGCAAGATGTCTAAAATGAGAAGAATTGAAAATGTGCGTGATGCATTTTGGGTTGATGAAGGCGTTGAGGGTAAAAGAATTATACTTGTTGATGATGTGTACACAACAGGCAATACATTAAACAGTTGTGCCAAAGCATTCATCAATAAGAAGGCACTTGAAGTAGTTGGTGTGAGTGTTGCAGTATCCATAAAACGTTCAAATTCCATTTATATATAAAATTAGTTAAAAAATGTTTGAAAAAATAGCAAATATTTCATTTTTTTGTAAAAAATCACTTGAAATATTATATTTTTTGGTGTATAATAGATGTATATATACAAAAGCCTATGGCAAGATTTGGAGGTTTTATAAATGATAAGTAAAGCATTTAAGGATATTGTTGCACAAATGGCAGATTTTTTTCCGAAAAGATTTGGTATTGCTGATTCACAAGGCTTGGTTTTAGCATCAAATGGTCCAGAGCCATCAGCTGAAACTATGGAAAACTTAATTTATGCTGCTGTTAATAACGATAGACTTATGTATAAGGATGGATATACTATAAGAGTTATGTCAAATAAGCCTTATGCAGAGTATATTGTTTATGTTGAGGGCACAGATGAAATCGCAAAATACTGCTGCAGTGCTATTGCTGTTGCAACAAACAATGTACGTCGTTATTATGATGAGAAATACGATAAAACTAACTTTATGCAGAACATAATATTCGATAATTTACTTACATTTGACCTTCATCAAAAAGCTCGTGAACTTCACGTTGATGTTGATGCACCAAGAGCAGTGTTCTATATTAAGGTAGAAGACAACAGCGAATCGGGTGTGTTCGAGATTATTCAGAATATGTTTCCTGATAAAGAAAGAGATTTTGTTATTAATGTTGATGCAAGCAATATTGTATTAATTAAGGAATTAAAAGAGGTTGTTAAATCAGACGAGCTTGAAGCTATGGCACAGTCTATTGTTGATACAGTAAGAGCTGAAACTTTGTTTAATGTATTGGTTGGTTTAAGCTCTGTGGCAGTAAATATTGATGAGTTAAATAATTCGTATAAGGAAGCTCAAATTGCACTTGAAATTGGTAAAGTGTTTGAAGAGGATAAGTTTATCTTAAACTACGATAGTCTCGGAATTGGCAGACTTATTTATCAACTTCCTATTAAGCTTTGTGAGTTGTTCTTGCACGAGGTGTTTAAAAAAGGTGATATTTCCACATTAGATGATGAAACAATACTTACAATAAATAAGTTTTTTGAAAATGACTTAAATGTTAGCGAAACTTCAAGACAATTGTTTGTTCACAGAAATACACTTGTATACAGACTTGAAAAAATTTATAAGCTTACAGGTCTTGATTTAAGAAAGTTTGACCAAGCAATTATATTTAAGGTTGCTATGATGGTTCACAAGTATCTTGCAAGTAGTTCAATGCAAATATGATTGAAGCACAAGAGACTAATATATGAAGTCGATAATTAAATATATAATCGTTGGTGCTATATGTGCTGTTGTTGCTTGTGCAGCAACGGCATTATATAAAGATATAAGCTACATCTATATGGAAAATAACACTATTGAACGAAGCTTTGTAAAAAAACTTGCAATGATAAACTATAATCTTTCCGAGCAATATATCTATGATTATGATAAACAGAAGCTCTACGATAATGCATTAAAGGGCTATGTGTGGGGATTGGACGAGGATTATACAAATTACTACACAAAGGATGAATTTGAATCTTATATAACTTCAATTGAAGAAACATACGTAGGCATTGGTGTTGTTGTTTCATCAAATGAAGAGGGTTTAATTGAGATTGTTTCTGCATTTAGGGGTAGTAGTGCTTATAATGCAGGCATAAAACCAGGCGATATTTTATTTAAAATTGAAGGTCAGCAGTATCATTCCGAGCAAATGGATGAAGCTATTGCCAAAATTAAAAATGGCAAAGAGGGAACAAGCGTTAATATAACCATTATACGTAATAATGAAGAAATTGAAATGGATATATTAAGAAGTGTTGTTTCGCTAAATTCAGTTGAATCGGAAATGATAGATGACGATATTGGTTATATACGCATAAATTCTTTTAATTCAAAGGGAGAAGCATCAAAAGAGGACACATATTCAGAATTTTGTGATAATTTAGCAACTCTGCAAAATAACGGTGCAAAGAATTTGATTATAGATTTAAGAGATAATCCTGGCGGCAGTCTTGATGTTGTTGTAAATATTGCGGACTATTTATTGCCCGAGGGTTTAATAATGTATACCGAATACAAGGATGGCACAAAGGAAGAATATAAATCCGATAAAAATGAAGTTGATATGCCAATTGTTGTTCTTATAAACGAACATAGTGCAAGTGCTTCCGAGGTGTTAACAGGTGCATTAAAGGACCATAATAAAGCAACAGTTGTTGGAAAAACAAGCTACGGCAAGGGTGTTGTACAAACACTGTATCCTTTTTCAGATGGGTCGGGTATGTCTATGACGGTTGCAAAATACTATTGCCCGAATGGTGAGTGCATACACGAAAAGGGAATTGAGCCTGATGTATATGTTGAGCTTGATGAAAAATACAACAGCTTTTATGCTGCTGATGTTCCAAAAGAGGATGATTTGCAGTTAAAAAAAGCCATTGAGCTTTTAAAATAATAATATAAAAAAAGGAGATAGGCAAAATGAGTGCTACATTAGTTGTTATGGCTGCCGGAATGGGTAGCAGATTTGGTGGTTTAAAGCAATTAGAGCCAATTTGTGATGAAAGGGTAATACTCGATTTTTCAGTATATGATGCAAAAAAAGCAGGTTTTGATAAGGTTGTATTTATAATCCGTGAAGATATAGAAAAAGACTTTAAGGAGCTTGTTGGAAAGAGAATTGAAAAAACTATTCCTGTTGATTATGTAATTCAGGATACAACAGAGTTGCCCGAGGGCAGAACAAAGCCGTTTGGTACAGCTCATGCAATTTTATGTTGTAAAGATGCTGTTAAGGAGCCGTTTGCAATTATTAATGCGGATGACTATTATGGTAGAAACGCATTCTTTGAAATAAAAGAATTTTTAGATAAAACAAGCGGTATGGACTTTGCAATGGTGGCATATGACCTTGAAAAAACATTAAGTGACAACGGAAGTGTTGCAAGAGGTGTTTGTGATATTAAAGACGGTAAGCTTGCTAAAATTGTTGAATACACAAAAATTCAAGATTTCAAATACGAAACACCTGAAGGCGAAACTGGTGAATTCCCACGTGATACAAAGGTATCTATGAACTTGTGGGGATTAACACCCGATATATTTGCTGTTCTTGAAAAAGGCTACGAGGACTTTAAAAAGAATGCTAATTTATTAAAGGATGAGTATTTAATTCCTATTTTAATTGGTGAAATGGTAGAAAAGGGCGAGGCAACAGTCAGTGTGTTCTCAAACAAGGATAAGTGGTATGGCATAACATATCGCGAGGATTTACCCGAAATTAAAGAAGCACTTACAAAGATGGTAAGTGAAGGTATGTACGATTAATAGCATTTAAGGGAGTTGTAAAACATTAGTTTTACAACTCCCTTCTAAAATGGTGTATTATTTCATACCTTTAATACCTTTTCCTGTAACTTTTTTGTGTTTCAAATCACTTTGTAATCTGTTTAACGCCTGACCGAAACGCTGGAAGTGTACCACCTCACGTTGACGTAAAAACTTAATTACTTCATTAACATCAGGGTCATCTGATAGCTTTAAGATATTATCATATACTGCACGTGCCTTTTGTTCTGCAGCTAAATTTTCATATAAATTAGTTAGAGGGTCGCCTGTTACGGCAATTGATGCAGCATTAAAAGGTGTTCCCTGTGAGCATTGCGGGAATACAGAAGCACCATTGTCGGCATAATATTCCCAAGAGCCTAATTCCTTCCATTCCTTTGGCGGTTCACACTTTGAAAGTTGTGAAACAAGCGTTCCAACCATTTCAAGGTGTCCCAATTCCTCAACGCCGATGTCTGTTAACAAGCCCTTTGTTACATCATCAGGCATAGTATATCTTTGTGAAAGATAACGCAGTGAAGCACCTAATTCACCATGAGGGCCGCCGTATTGCGTGATAACAATATTAGCAAGTCTTGGATTGGGATTTTTAATTTTTATAGGAAATTGTAACATCTTTTTATATTCAAACATTAACTATTCGCCTCCTTTTCCCATGGCCATGGACCCTTTAACCAATTAAAGCTGTTGCTGTATACACTGTTATAAGCACAAAGCGGTCCGTATTTTTCCTCGTATTCCTTTTCAAGTGCCTTTGTTTTCATTACAAGGTCTTTAAATATTTCAAATGCTTTTTTGTCGTTGGAATTTACGTCAAGATATAAAAGCATATCATATGCGGCAAAATTGTAGCTCTGTAATTTCTTCAGTAATTCAGTTTTTGAATTTTCAGCCATCAATTTCGCCTCCCCATTGTTTACATACTTTTCCATATTCACAAATGTTTAAGTCTAATTCAGGAAATAGACTTCCTTGCATAAGTGCAGTTTCGGGACAGTAAATTTCATTTAATTTCTGTTCAGGAACATACGCATAGCCCACACAACCGCAGCTTGGATACGGACAATGCATATTGTTGTTTTCTGCCATATTATAAACCTCCATATTTTTTAATTTAAAAGGAATAAATTATCCTTTCAATTCATAATATGTAGGTTATAACATTTTTGTTACGAAAGTGAGTTAAAGGTAAAAAAACATTGACATTTAATTGCAGTTCCTTTATAATATATATAGGAATTTAATAATAAAGGTATTGTACATAACAAAATACAATACGGAGGTAAAAATTTGAATCAGAATAAAACATATACAACACTTGAGTTTAATAAAATATTAGAACGTCTTGCCTCATATACAGAAAGCGACGAAGTTAAAAGCAAAATACTTGCAATAGAACCGTATTCTGACCTCGATGATGCAATAAAAGCACAGCGTGAAACCACAGAGGCAGTAATTACGATGTTAAAGCTTGCCACTCCGCCTGTTTCGCTATCAGTTAGTGATGTTACAGGCTCTGTTAAGCGTACGGAAATTGATGGGGTTTTACAGGCAAAAGAGTTGTTGGATATATCAAGGCTTCTTTATGTATCAAGACGTATAAAATCATACCTTGATGAAACGCACGAAGAGTGCGGTATTTTGATTGGGATAAAGAATGAAATTATAAGTGCAAAAAATGTTGAGGATAAAATTAATTCCTGTATAATTTCCGAAAACGAAATTGCAGATGATGCATCAAGTGAGTTAAGTGCAATTCGTCGTAAAATGCGTAGTTTAAATGGCAGAACAAAGGAAATTTTAGATAATATGATTCGTTCCGCACATTACAAGAAGTTTTTACAAGACCCAATTGTAACAATGCGTTCTGATAGATACGTTATACCTGTTAAAAGTGAATACAGAGGCGAGGTAAACGGCATTGTACACGACACATCATCATCAGGTGCAACATTATTTATTGAGCCTATGAGTGTTGTACAAAACAACAATGAGATACGTGATTTAAAAAATAAGGAACAAATTGAAATAGAAAAAGTGCTTGCCGAGTTGAGTGCTTTGGTGCAAGAAAACAGTCATACAATTTTTGTTAATTATAATTGCGTTACAAAGCTTGATTTTATATTTTGTAAGGGTAAGCTTTCAATTGATATGGATGCAAATGAGCCTATTCTCAACGATAAAGGTGAGGTAAAGCTTATAAAAGCACGTCATCCGCTTATTGACAAGGATAAGGTTGTTGCAAATGACATAGAAATTGGTGTCAACTTTGACACACTTGTTGTTACAGGCCCCAATACAGGCGGTAAAACTGTAACATTAAAAACAATAGGGTTATTTTCGCTTATGGCAGCTTCGGGACTTCATATAAGTACTGCACAAAACAGTAAAGTAGCAATATTTTCCAACATATTTGCTGATATTGGCGATGAGCAATCCATTGAGCAAAGTCTTTCAACATTCTCATCTCATATGGTGAACATTGTAAAAATATTGGAAAACATAGATAATACATCACTTGTGCTGTTTGATGAATTGGGTGCGGGTACAGATCCTACCGAAGGTGCGGCACTTGCAATATCAATTCTTGAATTTTTGCGTGCAAGAGGTGTAAAAACAGTTGCCACAACGCATTATAGTGAATTAAAACTTTTTGCACTATCAACAGATGGTGTGGAGAATGCATCTTGTGAATTTGATGTATCATCACTTCAACCAACATATAAACTGATGATAGGTGTTCCTGGTAAATCAAATGCATTTGCAATTTCAAGACGTCTTGGTCTTGATGAAAGAGTTATTAACAGAGCAAATGATATTTTATCGGATGAAGATATACGTTTTGAAGATGTTATTACAGACCTTGAGCAGAGCAAAGCTAAAGCAAGAAGTGACGAGGATGAAAATAGACGTATAAAAAATGAGCTTACAGAATTAAGAAATCAGCTTGAAAAAGATAGAATAAAGCTAAAAGAGAATAAGGCAAGAATTATGGAGGAGGCACAGCGTGAGGCTAAAATTCTTTTAATGAACACACGTGAGGAAGCTAATGCTATAATCCGTGATTTAGAAAAAATGCGTCAACAGGGTGTATCCTCTATGGAAAATCTTTCAAAGAAGTCAGCAAAAATGCGTGACAATTTGAAAAAACGTGAAGAGGGCATTGATAAGGCAATGCAAAATGCTTCAAAACCGAAAAAAACATTTGTTGAGCCGCCAAAGAATTTAAAGCCAGGTGCAGCGGTTAAAATTGTTGATATGAATCAGGAGGCAACAGTTTTATCACCACCCGATAAGAAAGGCAATGTTAAGGTACAAGCCGGAATAATTAAGCTGGATGTGCATATAACAAATTTGAGTAAAATTGATAGTACAGATTCAAAAGAGCTTGCACAAAAATATGTAAAATCAACCCGTGCATTTGAGTCGAAAACAAAAAATGTATCCACAGAAATTGATGTTAGAGGTCAAAATCTTGATGAGGCGTGGGATAATGTTTCAAAGTTTCTTGATGATTGCTATCTTGCAGGAATTTCGCCTGTATCAATTATTCACGGAAAGGGTACGGGAATATTACGAAAAGGTTTACAGGAATTTTTGCGTAAGTACAAATATGTTAAATCATACAGAAACGGAAAATACGGCGAAGGTGAAGACGGCGTAACAATTTGCGAGCTTAAGTAGGGGAGGATATATACTATGAAAATATTTAAAAGTGCCGATATTCTAATTCCGCAAGGTGTGGATTTTAGTAAATGGAGTGTGGTTGCTTGTGACCAATATTCATCACAAAAGGACTACTGGGAAAAGGCAAAAGAGATAGTTAGCGATAGCCCGTCTACTTTAAATATTATTTTCCCTGAAGCGTATCTTAATGATAACGATGCTGATAATAGAATAAACAACATAAATGCAACAATGAAAAGATATATTGATGATGGTATGTTTAAAGAATATAAGGATAGCTTTATTTATGTTGAAAGAATGCAATCGAACGGTAAATGCCGTAAGGGTATAATTGGTGTTATGGATTTGGACGAGTACGATTTTTCAAAAGGCTCTCAATCAAAAATACGAGCAACGGAGGGTACAATTTTAGATAGAATTCCGCCTCGTCAAAAAATAAGACGTAATGCAACGTTAGAGTTGCCGCATATATTAATGCTTATAGACGACAGGGAATGTAATGTAATAGAACCGATAAGTGCAAATAAAGATAAGCTTGAAAAAATATATGATTTTGATTTAATGCTTGATGGCGGTCATATTGAGGGATATTGCATAAGTGAAGAATTAAAATCACAAATTTTATCAGGTCTGGATAAATTAGAGGATGAAAAAGCATTTTGTGAAAAATATGGAGTAAATAATAAGGGTGTGCTTCTTTTTGCAGCGGGTGACGGTAATCATTCTCTTGCTACAGCAAAAAGCTGCTGGGAAGAATTAAAGCCAACACTAACAAAAGAAGAAAGAGAAAATCACCCTGCACGTTTTGCACTTGTGGAGTTAAATAATATACACGACGATGCACTTGAATTTGAGCCAATACAGCGTGTTGTTTTTAACGTTAATCCAAAAAGACTGTTAGATGCACTAATGAATTACTATTCCGATGCAAGCTATGAGGATAACGGTGGTCAGAAAATCAGGTATACATATCAGGGGAATGAGGGGGCTATATATATTAAAAATGCACCGTCAAACCTGCCGGTTGGAACATTACAAATTTTCCTGGATAAATATTTAGAAGAAAACGGCGGAGATATAGACTACATTCATGGCGATGATGTTGTTAGAGAATTAACAGTGGAAGAAAACACAATTGGTTTTATGGTTGATGCAATGAAAAAAAATGATTTGTTTACAACGGTAATTAAAGATGGTTCATTGCCAAGAAAAACATTCTCTATGGGCGAAGCACAAGATAAGAGGTTTTATCTTGAATGTAAGAAAATAAATTAATTTACAAAGAAAGGCGGTGTGTAGAATGAGTGGCTTGCTTGAAGTTATATCTGCAATGATATATCAAAAGAAGTATTCGGAAGTAAAAGAAATTTTATCACGGGAAAATGCCGCCGATTTAGCTATATTATTTGAAGAACTGTTTGGTGAGGATTTTGAAGAACAAAAAGAGTTTGTTATTCTTTTTAGATTACTTCCAAAGGACTTGGCGGCAGAAGTATTTGCATATATTGACAGTGATATGCAGGAATTTTTAATTAATGCTTTTACAGACGTTGAATTAAAGGAAATTCTTGAGCAATCATTTATTGATGATACTGTTGATATAATAGAGGATATGCCTGCTAATGTTGTTTCAAGAATTTTAAAAAATTCAACAACTGGTGCAAGAAAGGCTATAAATGCAATATTGAGATATCCAAAAGACAGTGCAGGCTCTATAATGACAATAGAGTATGTTAGCCTGCACAAAGATATGACAGTTAGTGATGCATTTGAAAAAATACGTAAGGTTGGAATAAATAAAGAAACTATATACACTGCATATGTAACTGAAAACAGAAGTCTTATAGGTATTGTTACGGTTAAAGACCTGTTTCTTGCGGATGAGGATGATAAAATTGCTGATATAATGGAAACGAATATTATATCGGTAACAACCCATGAAGACAGAGAAGTAGTTGCAAATATGTTTCGAAAATATGAATTTTTAGCACTTCCTGTAACGGACGATGATGAGCGACTTGTTGGAATTGTAACGTTTGATGATGTTTTAGACGTTATTGAAGAGGAAAACAGTGAAGATTTGGCTAAAATGATGGCTATAACACCAAATGAAGATGAGTATTTTAAAACAGGGGTTTTTGTACACGCAAAAAACAGAATTTTATGGCTTATAATATTAATGATTGGCGCTACTATAACAGGGCTTATAACAATGAAATACGAAAATGCATTTGATGCTGTGCCGTTGTTGATTTCATTTATGCCAATGATTATGGCAACAGGCGGTAACAGTGGTTCGCAAACGTCTACATTGATTATACGAGGCCTTGCACTTGAGGAAATAAAATTTAAGGATTTTTTTAGGGTTGTTTTTAAAGAGTTTAGAATTGCTATACTTGTGAGTGTCATTCTTGCAACAATTAATGCTATAAGAATATATTTTATGTATGAAGAAAATCTCTTGTTAAGTCTTACAATATTTTCATCAATTATTGTAACTGTTATTATGGCAAAGCTTATTGGTGCAATGCTTCCGATGATTGCAAAAAAATGCCGTCTTGACCCTGCACTTATGGCATCACCGCTAATAACAACAATTATTGATACTTGTTCAATGATTTTATATTTTAATATTGCAGTTATTTTACTTAATATATAAAAATACCTTAATTTACCAACAAAAGTCGCATTATTGTGACTTTTGTTACATTATATCTACTTTTATATTAATTTTCGTCACAATCTATTGAAAAATAAGTTTTTTTGTGTATAATTATAATGGATTGTTTTATAAATAGATATAAGGAGCAGACATATGAAGAAAATTTTAACTTTATTTTTGATTATTACAATGAGTGCGTCGCTTGCATATGCAGCACCAACCTCAAAAAATACAGAAGTACAAAATGAAAGTGTTGAAGAAACAACTCAAACTTCACAAGAGGTTGGGGATGAATCAACTGCAACCGATGAAGCTGCCGCTGGGGAAGAGGTTTCAACAAGCTCTGATTCTGCAATAAATGGTGGTATTTTTATGGAGGATGAATCGCTTACACCTCCAAATACAGATAATTCAAAAGCAGCATTGCTTATGGATATGAATTCAGGAAGATTATTGTATGGTAAAAATATAGATGAAAGAGTTTTTCCTGCTTCAACAACTAAAATTATGACAGGTATTCTTGCAATTGAAATGGGTAACTTTGCAGATGTTGTAACAGCAACGCCCGAGGCGATTGAGCCTATAACACTCGAAGACTCACATATGGGTATTCTGATTGGTGAGCAATTAACATTTGAGCAGCTTGTTACAAGTATGTTGGTATATAGTGCAAATGATGCATCAAATGTTATTGCTGTGCATCTATCAGGTTCTATGCAGGAATTTACAAATGTTATGAATCAAAAAGCACAGGAGCTTGGAATGACTAATACTCATTTTGAAAATCCCTGTGGCTCTCATAATGATAATCATTATACCACTGCACATGATTTAGCAATTTTATCACAGTATGCAATGAAAAATGAAACCTTTAGAAACATTGTTAAAATGCCTATATATAAAATTGCACCAACAAATAAATATACCGAAGAACGTATAATGGTTAATACTAATTTATTTTTAGGAACATCGCGTTCACTTTCACACTACTATCCGCCATGTACTGGAATAAAAACAGGACATACATCTAAATCAGGATACTGTCTTGTTGCGTCGGCTGAATATGAGGATATATATTTACTGTCAATTGTGATGGGTTGTCCTAATGAGGATGTTGACGACAAGGCATACTCATATATAGATTCAAAAGCTCTGTTTGAATTTGGATTTAATAACTACACAGGTAAGGTTATTGCATCGCCCGGTGATATTGTTTCAGATTCAAAGGTTTTGGAGGCAAAGGGTGGAACACGAGTGGCACTAACAGTTGAAACACCTGTAAATGCACTTGTTCCGTCGGCGACTGAAAATTTTGATGAAATAGAGTCAAAAATAAATCTTCCTGAAGATTTAAAGGCACCAATTAAGAAAGGCGATATTTTAGGTAGTATCACATATTCATATAAAGGAACACAAATTGGTACTGCAAATCTTGCGGCAACAAATGATGTTGAAAGAAATGAAATTCTACACGTAATTAATACTATAGTAAAGATTATTATTAGTCCGTTTTTCTTTATACCTGTAATACTGATTTTACTGTTGCTTATTATTGCAGATAATAAAAGGAAAAAACGTGAAAGACAACGTAGAATTCAACAGTTAAAAAAACAGAAACAAAAAATGCCCAACAGAAATGCATCTCGTAATGAAAGAATAGAGAACGAAACAAAGGGCTCCAATTCGAGATATAACAGATAATATTAATTTCTGTTTAAAATGAGAACCGACCACCAATCATTAGACTTTAATCTAACAATTGGTAGGTCGGTTTATATATTTTATAATATGTCTTAAAATTTCTGCATAACAGATAATTACAACAAACAAAATTAATCATACATTGTTGTTGAAAGGTATCTTTCACCACTGTCGGGAAGAAGAACAACAATATTTTTACCTTTGTTTTCTTCTCTTTTTGCGATTTTAGCTGCACCCCATATTGCTGCACCAGAGGAAATACCAACGAGTATACCCTCGATTCTTGCAATTTCCTTGCCTGTATTTAACGCATCTTCATCTGTTACAGTAATAATCTCATCATAAATCTGTGTATTTAATGTATTGGGAATAAACCCTGCACCTATACCTTGTATCTTGTGCGTTCCTGATTTGCCGCCTGATAAAACAGGGGAGGTGGTAGGTTCAATTGCAATTACCTTTATATTATGATTTTTAGACTTTAAATACTCTCCAACGCCCGAAATTGTACCGCCTGTGCCAATTCCCGCAACAAATATATCAACCTTTCCATCGGTATCCTGCCATATTTCAGGCCCGGTTGTGTTTTTGTGTGCCAATGGGTTGGCACTGTTTTCAAACTGACCTGCAATAAAGCTGTTTTTATATTCTTTTGCAAGCTCGTTTGCTTTTTCAATTGCACCGCTCATTCCTTTTGAACCATCTGTAAGAACAATTTGTGCACCATATGCTGATAGAAGCTTTCTTCTTTCAATACTCATTGTTTCGGGCATAGTTAATATTACTTTATAGCCACGTGCTGCTGCAACTGCAGCAAGACCTATTCCAGTGTTGCCGCTTGTTGGTTCAATAATAACGGTATCCTGATTAATCAAACCCTTTTTCTCAGCATCATCAATTATTGCTCGGGCAACCCTGTCTTTGGAGCTGCCTGCAGGATTAAAGTATTCTAACTTTCCGATAAGCTTTGAATGTAGCTTATGTTTTTTTTCGTAGTTTTTAAATTCAACAAGCGGTGTATTACCTATAAAATCGGTTACTGAATTGTATATTTTCATATTAATTTCATAGCCTTTCTTAATCTTTTGCAGTATAATTATATCATTTTGTATTTCCTTTGTCAATGTAATAAATAGTCGGTGGAAATTATTGCTTGATTTTTTAGTTAAAGTGTGATACAATTAACGTATAAAGATTTTTAAGGAGTTTTGTGTATGGAACAAACAAATGTTAGTTCAAATATAAGAGTAAATTTAAAACATAAGAAAAATATTTTTGCATCAATAAGAAACAGACACTTTATTATAATGGATATACTAATTATCCTTATATCATATATTGTATCTGTTTTTCTTGTATATAACAAAAGTGTTGTTTTTGATACGCTTTTAAAAGGACAGGTCACAATACTGCTGTCATTATTCACATTTATATCTGTTTTAATGATATATGGAATATATACAGTGATGTGGATTCACGCTGGAACAAAGGATTATTTAAGGCTTATTCGTGCGTGTATTGTGTCGGATGTTATTTTGGCATTAATTGATGTTTTTGTATTAAAGCAGGTAAGTATAAAAGTAGAATTGTTTATGCTTGTTATTTCAAATGCTCTGTTCTTATCTTCGCGTATGACAGTGCGTGGTCTTTATGATTTGTATTCATGTGAATCGAAATCTAAAAATCAAAAGCGACTGCTCATAATTGGTGCGGGAAACGCTGCAGCAATTATGCTTAAAGATTTAACACGTAATAAAAAGCTTAACTATAATGTTGTTGGATTTATAGATGATGATGAGAATAAAAAGAATGCAAGTATAAACGGTGTTAGAATATTAGGTAACAGACATAGCATACGCCGTATTGTTGCCGAAAAAAAAGTTGACGAGATTTTAATAGCAATTCCATCTGCACCTGCATTAGAAAGAAAAAGAATAATTGAAATATGCAACAAAACAAAATGCAGGGTTAAGATATTACCAAGTATAGACCAAAGTATTGATTCTAATTTACAAAGTACAGTAAGAAATGTTGAAATTGAGGATTTACTTGCAAGAGATCCCATTAGTCTTGATAATACTGAAATCAGCAATTATATAACAGATAGAACAATTCTTGTTACAGGCGGAGGTGGTTCTATAGGATCAGAACTGTGCCGTCAGATAATGAAATTTAATCCGAAAAAACTTGTTGTTTTGGATATATATGAAAATAATGCATACGATTTACAAATGGAATTAAATCGTAAGTATCCAAACAATAAACCCGATGTTGTTATTGCATCGGTAAGAGATTGCGACAGACTAGAAAAAATATTTGAGCAGTATAATCCGTACATAGTATTCCATGCGGCTGCACATAAACATGTTCCGCTTATGGAGGATAGCCCGGGTGAAGCAGTAAAGAACAATGTGTTTGGAACACTTAATGTTGCAAAATGTGCTGACAAATATAATGTTAAGCGTTTTGTTATGATTTCAACCGATAAAGCGGTTAATCCAACTAATATTATGGGTGCAACAAAGCGTATGTGTGAAATGATTATCCAGCTTATGCAACGCAAGAGCAAAACAGAATTTGTTGCAGTACGTTTTGGTAATGTATTAGGCTCAAACGGAAGCGTTATTCCTCTGTTTAAAAAACAAATTGAACAGGGGGGACCTGTTACCGTTACAGATAAAAGAATAACAAGATATTTTATGACAATTCCCGAAGCTGCGCAACTCGTTTTACAAGCTGCAAGCTACGCAAAAGGTGGTGAAATATTTGTTCTTGATATGGGCGAGCCGGTTAAAATATATGACTTGGCGTTAAATCTTATTAAGCTTTCAGGCTACACACCAAATGTTGATATGAATATAGAAATATGTGGCTTACGTCCCGGTGAAAAGCTTTATGAAGAGCTTTTGATGGATGAAGAAGGCTTAAAAAATACAAGTCATAAGAAAATATTTATAGGACAACCCATTAATATTGATGATGAATGGTTTACCCAAATGTTAGATAAGCTATATTCTATTTCACAAACTGATGATCCTGAAGGTATAAAAAATATGGTATCAGAAATTGTACCTACATATGTAAGAAATAAAGAATAAATAAACAGCACCCAATTTAATGGGTGCTGTTTATTTTATCTTTTAGGAAATTACTGCTTTTATGTTGTAATTTCCTAAACTACAAAAAAGTCTACTTATGTAAGTGAGCTCAGAAAGCGACCGTCACGATAGTGATTTTTTTATAATAATGCGTTTTCAATAACCTGATTCATTTCACTTACAGGGATAAATTCTACATTGGCGCGAATTTCCTCTGGAACATCATCTATATCTGCAATATTATCGTATGGAATTATAACTGATTTTATGCCTGCACGGTATGCAGCCATAGTTTTTTCTTTAAGTCCTCCTATTGGTAATACTTTACCTCTTAATGTTATTTCTCCTGTCATTGCAATATCGTTCCTTACAGGTCTTTGAGAAAGTGCCGATACAAGTGCTGTTGCCATTGTAATTCCAGCTGATGGACCGTCCTTTGGAACTGCCCCCTCGGGAACGTGAATATGTATATCCTTTGTTTTATAAAATTCACTGTCGATATTGAAGTGTTTTTGATTAGCCCTTATGTAGCTTATTGCAGCTTTTGCAGATTCCTGCATAACATCACCAAGCTTACCTGTCAATTCGATTTTACCGCTGCCGTCCATAATATTTACTTCAATAGAAAGCGTATCACCGCCAACAGACGTCCAGGCTAGTCCACTAACAATACCAATATCAGGCTTTTTGTTCATTTTATCTATATGGTAACGTTTCTTGCCAAGATATTCTTCAAGGTTCTTTGATGTTATTTTTAAAATTTCATTTTTCTCCAGTGTGTGTATTGCAGCCTTTCTTGATAAGGCTTCAAGCTGCTGTTCCAATTTTCGCACACCTGCTTCACGCGTGTAGAATGAAATAATATCATCAATTGCTTTGTTGTTTATGTTTAGTTGTTTATTTGTTAAACCATTTTTTTGTAAAGCCTTTTTTATGAGGTATTTCTTTGCAATATGGAATTTTTCGTTTGAGGTATAGCCCTCAAGCTCAATAATTTCCATTCTGTCGCGAAGCGGACCGCTTATAGTTTCCAAACTGTTTGCAGTTGTAATAAATAATACTTGAGATAAATCAAACGGAACTTCAATGTAATGGTCACGAAAGGCGAAATTTTGCTCATTATCAAGTACCTCTAAAAGTGCGGCAGATGGGTCGCCCTTGTAATCAACTCCCATTTTGTCGATTTCATCAAGTAAAACAAGCGGATTTTTAGTGCCCGCCTCGCCAATTGCCGACATAATTCTGCCTTCCATAGCACCTATGTATGTTTTTCTGTGACCTCTTATGTCTGATTCATCGTGTATACCGCCAAGAGAAATTCTTACGAACTTTCTGTTTAATGCACGTGCAACAGATTTTGCAACCGACGTTTTACCAACTCCGGGAGGTCCGCATAAACAAATAATAGTTCCGTTTTTACCTTTTGTTAATTGACGCACAGCCAAATATTCCAAAACACGTTCCTTAACCTTTTCAAGCCCATAGTGGTCATCGTCAAGAATTTTACGTGCATGTGCAATATCGGTATTTTCATCACTCAGGGTTTTCCACGGCAATTCTAAAACAGATTCAAGGTAGTTTCTTAAAACAGAACTTTCAGGCGATGAAGGGGACATTCTTGAATATCTTGCAACATCTTTTATAAGCTTTTCCCTTGATGCTTCGTTATCTATAAGCTTTTCTATTTTGTTTTTAAAATACTGTGCATCCTCATCAATATTTTCCTTGTCGCCAAGCTCCTCGTGAATAATTTTTAATTGCTCACGAAGGTAATATTCACGTTGATTTTTATCTATACTTTTCTTTACTTTTGTATTAATCTCACGTTCAAAATCGCATATTTTCACTAAATCCTCAAGCGTCATAATTAATAGCTCGGTTCTTACTGCAAGGTCGTATTCTTCAAGCAGCTGCTGTTTTATTTCAAAATCAGCATCTATTTCACCCGATATTAAGTCGCACAATACAGTCAGCCTGTTTTGTATCATTATACTTGTATATCTTTCCACAGTGCCATGCATATTTGCAGTGAAATAGTCTTCATAGCCCGACTTTAAACGTCTTACATAGGCACTCTGCATATATCTGTCATATTCAAAACATTCCTCAAATTCAAGAGCTTGTGCCTGTAAAAACGGTTTGGTTGAAATTATTTCTCCAACCCTTGCTCTGCGTAAACCCTCAACTGCAACACGAACCAGGTTTCCGGGTTTGTTCATAATCTGCTTGATTTTTGCAACTGTTCCAACTGAACAAAGTTCATTTTCGTTTACTTCGTCACTTGTTATATCAGCTTGTGCAACAATAAATATTTCTGTTTTCTTTTCTGCAGCTTCCTGAAGAGCTTTAATTGATATTTCTCTGCCTACATCAAAATTTAAGGTTACATTCGGAAATAAAATAAGTCCTCGTACCGGTAACACGGGTAGAATGACAGTATTTGTATCCATTACGTCTCTCCTCTCTAAATTGCATTTACATATATTCTACCACTTTTTTCTATATATTTCAACTATTTTTTTGGTTTTATGAGTGATATATCAATTATTTTTTCTTTTTCGCTTAAATAATTTTCCTTCTGTTTTATATAATGTCCCGCAGTAATAACCCATTTAGAATCATCAATCGTTGCTTTACTCCTGTTATCAAGCTTTACAACGCTGCATAACGTTTGTAAAATCTTTATTGCATCACGTCCGTTTGAAGTATATTGACTTATATATTCTATAACACCATCATCAATAATAATAGAGGATTTTTTGGAGGCATTAATTAAGATTTTTTTAATATTTTCTCTGGAAAGAGGATTAAAAAATACTTCAACACATCTCGAACGTATTGCCTCGGGGATTTCTGTGGGTTTTCGTGTGGTAGCACCAATAAGCCTGAAATCGGCGGGTACACCATTTGTGAATACATCGTGAATGTATGTGGGAATATGCTTGTTTGATGGATTATAGTATGCACTCTCAAAGTGTACGCATCTGTCTTCTAAAACTTTTAAAAGCTTGTTAATTTGAATATTGGGCAATTCACCAATTTCATCCAAAAATAAAACACCGCCATGAGCTTTTGAAACTGCACCAAGCTTTGGTTGCGGCACACCTGAATTACCAAAAACGCCTGCACCCTGATAAATTGGGTCGTGTACCGAGCCAATAAGAGGGTCTGCAATACTTCTTTCATCATAACGCATAATGGTTGCGTCGGCTTCTATAAAATTTGCAGTAGGTAAAAAAGGTGTGTTTTTACTTTTTTTTGCAATATCGAGTGCAAGCCTTGCTGCAGCAGTTTTACCAACGCCCGGAGGACCATATATTATAATATGTTGTGGATTTTCTCCGCAAAGTGCAGCTTTAAGTGCTTTTAAACCGTCCTCCTGACCTATTATTTCCTGTTCACAAATTGGTCTTATTTGCTCTGTTATAGGTAAATTTAACGTAATATGACGCATTTTATTTAGCTTCTCGGCATCATTTTTGCTTATTTCGTTCATTGCCTTGTCATCGCAGCTGTCGCCACGCAAACGATTTAAAAAATACATACCGATTACTATAGTAAAAAATAATTGCACTGCCACAAGAATATTACTCATTTTTTTGTACCTCACATAATTTAAAAATTTATCCTTTATGTAGTATTTTATCCTGTTTAATATTAATTTATATTGGTTATATAAGGAGAAAAAAATGAAATTAATTGCATTGTTGTATTTATATAACTAAAAAGTTGCTGATGTATATCAGTAACTTTTTTAATGTCGAAATGTTTTGTTGTTTCGACAACAGTCTTTGACAAATTATTTAATAGATTAGTAGTATAATATTATACATCGGAGGATGAGCATATGGTTATTTATGCAGACATTTTATTTTTAATAAATTTTATTGGAGCATATATAATCATTGGGTTTATAAATTTATTTAAACGTGCTAATATTTTAACAAAAAACAGAGTAATATCGTCGGTTCTTGGTGCACTTTTTGCAGATGTAATTTTTATAAATACCTTTCCTGGTTACATTAACAATATATTATATTTTTTATCAGTATTTTTTATGAGTATAATATCATTCGGTGTTGGAGTGAAGAAAATAATAAATAATATGCTGATATTTTTTATGATTAATTTTCTTATTGTTTCATCTGTATTACTATGTAGCTCTATTTTTAAAAATAACATTAATGTTTTAATAAAAAATAATATAATTTATTTTAACATCTCTTCCGTAATATTAGTTGGTGTGTTTTGTGTATCATATCCGATAGTGTATTTGCTTTTAAGAAAAATACAAGCTCGCAAACAAAAGCTACTGTATAATCTCACAGTAATTAATAAAAATAAAAGTGTGAGCGTGTGTGCGTTATTTGATAGCGGTAATATGATTTTAGAACCAATAAGTAAAAAAAGTGTTATTATAGTGGAAAAGAAATATACAGATAAACTTATTTTAGATAATCAAAATTTTATTGAAATACCATACCGTACTATAAACGGTAAAGATAGTATGTATGCGTTTATGCCTGATGTAATAGTGTTGGATAATAAACGTATTTTACCGCAACAATACATAGCAATAACAGATGCTAAACTATCTGAAATTGATGAATATAATGCTTTAATAGGAAATGTAGGAGGAGATTAAATAATGAAGCTGATAAATGATATTGGCAGAAGATTAATGATGTTATCGGGTTTTAATGATAATAAAGTTTTTTATATAGGAGGAAACGACACCTTACCCTCGCCATTAAGCAAGGGAGAGGAGGAGGAATTAATACATAGACTTCGTGTGGGTGATTTTTCTGTTAAAACTGAACTTATAGAACGAAATTTAAGACTTGTTGTATATATAGCAAGAAAATTTGAAAACACGGGTATATGTATAGAGGATTTAATCTCGATTGGAACAATAGGTCTTATTAAAGCAATAAATACATTCAATCCTCAAAAAAATATTAAGCTTGCAACATATGCCTCACGGTGCATTGAAAATGAAATATTAATGTATCTGCGTAAGAATTCAAACTCACGTTCAGAGGTATCAATAGACGAACCATTAAATGTAGACTGGGACGGCAATGAACTGTTGCTGTCTGATATATTGGGTACTGATAATGATGTTATATGTAAAAACATTGAGGATGAGGTTGACAAAGAACTGTTACTTCAGGCTTTAGATAAGCTTGGCGTTCGTGAAAGAAAGATAATGGAGTTAAGGTTTGGTTTGGGAAACTGTAAGGAAAGAACACAAAAAGAGGTTGCAGATTTATTGGGAATTTCGCAATCATACATATCACGTTTAGAAAAACGAATAATTGGCAGATTAAAAAAAGAAATTGCTAAAATGAGTTAACATACATTAATCCTTGTACATAGCTGTAAACATATAAATATTTAATTTACAGCCATAAAGGAGGATGAAGTTATGACAAACAAAGTGGAAATTTGTGGAGTAAATACATCAAAGCTCCCTGTTCTTTCAAGAGAAGAAAAAGATGAACTTTTTATAAAGATAAAGCAAGGTGATATGGAGGCGCGTGAAACCTTTGTTAAGGGTAATTTAAGATTGGTTTTAAGTGTTATACAACGATTTAATAATAGAGGTGAAAATCCTGATGATTTGTTTCAGGTTGGATGTATAGGTTTAATAAAATCAATAGATAATTTTGATTTAACACAGAACGTGCAGTTTTCAACATACGCTGTTCCAATGATAATAGGCGAAATACGTCGGTATTTAAGGGATAATAATGCAATACGTGTAAGCAGATCATTAAAGGATATTGCATATAAGGCACTACACGTTAAAGAAAAACTAATAAACACTAATTCAAAAGAACCAACAGTGGCAGAAATTGCTAAAGTTCTTGAATTGCCAACCGAAGATGTGGTGTTTGCCCTTGATGCAATCGCAGATCCTGTTTCGTTGTTTGAACCAATATATCACGACGGCGGAGAGGCAATATATGTTATGGATCAAGTTAAAGATAATAAAAGCACCGATGAAAATTGGCTTGAAAATATTGCATTAAATGAGGCTATGAAGCATCTTGAGGATAGAGAAAAGCATATTTTGAATTTAAGATTTTTTCAAGGCAAAACACAAATGGGGGTTGCAGATGAAATAGGTATATCGCAGGCACAAGTATCAAGACTTGAAAAATCCGCCCTAAAACAAATGCGTAAATATGTATAAGATTATAATTAAAATGTAAAAATGATGTCATATGCACTGTTGCTACATATGGCACATTTTTTTTATAATAACATATAATGCAGTATCAGTTTTTTTGAGAAAATATGTAAATGGAGGTTTATTTATGTGCGGAATTTGCGGATATATTAATTTTAAAAATAATTTTATAAAAAATACGGATGAAAATAAAGCATTAATACATAAAATGGCAAAAACATTGCGTCACAGAGGGCCTGATGAGTGGGGAGAATATGTGAGTGAACACGCAGTGTTCGGACATAGCCGATTATCGGTTATTGATATTGAAAACGGAAAGCAACCATTAAAGAGAACTGTTGAAGGCCACGAGTTTACAATAACCTATAATGGTGAATTGTATAATACTGATGATATACGTGAAAGTTTACAAGGCTATGGGTACCATTTTACAACTCATTCCGACACAGAGGTGCTTTTATATGCTTACATTCACTATGGCGTGGAATGTACAAAATACTTGAATGGAATATATTCTTTTGCAATTTGGGATTCAATGCGACAGAGAGTCTTTTTGTGTCGTGACAGATTTGGTGTAAAGCCATTATTTTACACAATGCAGGATGATACATTGATATTTGCATCTGAAATTAAAGCATTATTTGAATATCCTGATGTAAAACCAAAACTTGACAGGGAAGGACTGTGCGAAATTTTTGCAATTAGTCCTGCAAGAACACAGGGTGTGGGTATTTTTAAAGATATAAAGGAATTAAGACCTGCTCATTATATGATTATAACAAGAAATAACATTAACATAAAAAGCTATTGGAGTTTAAAAAGCTATGAGCATACAGATGATTATGAAACAACAATTGAAAAAACACGTGAGCTGTTGTATGATAGCATAAAACGTCAGCTTGTTTCGGATGTTGGTGTTGCCACTCTTTTATCGGGCGGTCTTGATTCGAGCGTTATTACAGCTATTGCGGCAAGAGAATTAGAAAAAGATAATAAGCAGTTATCAACATACTCGTTTGATTATGAAGATAATTCAAAATATTTTAAGGCATCAAGCTTTCAGCCTGATTCCGACACAATCTGGGTGCCAAGAATGGTTGATGAATTTAAAACGAATCATACGTATTTAATATGTCCCACATCAAAGCTTACAGAACTGCTTAAGGCAGCGTTTGTTGCAAAGGATTTGCCTGGTATGGCAGATGTGGATGCGTCACTTTTATATTTTTGCTCAAAAATAAAAGAAAATAATACAGTCGTATTGTCGGGTGAGTGTTCTGACGAAATTTTTGGGGGATATCCGTGGTTTAGAGATGAAAAAGCATTTAAAACAGATGCATTTCCATGGTGCTACGATTTATCGTGCAGAAATGATATATTGCATGATTGCGTTAAAAACACATTGAAATTAGAAGAATATTCACATTACAGATATAGTGAATCAATTGCAGAAGTTCCCACGTTTGAGGGAGATAGCGAAGAAGAAAAGAGAAGAAGAGAAATTTCATATCTAAATATTAATTGGTTTATGTCAAACCTGTTAGACAGAAAAGACAGAATGAGTATGGCAAGCGGTCTTGAGGTGCGTGTTCCGTTTTGTGACCACAATTTAGTACAATATGTTTGGAATATACCATGGAGTATGAAGAATAAGGATAATATTTCAAAGAACGTACTTCGTGAAGCAGCAAAGGGTATTTTACCCGAGGATGTAAGATTAAGAAAGAAAAGTCCATATCCCAAAACACATAATCCACAATATGAAATCGCAGTAAAGGAGATGCTATCAAATATTATTGATGATAATAATGCACCAATATTATCATTTTGTGACAAGAAAAAGCTTGAGGAGTTAATTGGTGGAACATTTGATTATTCCAAACCCTTCTTTGGTCAGCTAATGGCAATGCCGCAATTTATTGGATATATTATACAGGTTAATTATATGCTCGAAAAATTCAATCCCCGTATTGTTTAGCTTGCAAATGTTTCCCTTACATTATGTATGTAGGGGAAACATTTATGTGTAATGAATGGAAACAATTTTATTAAAACACTTGACATTACAATGGGATTGTGGTATAATTGCCTTTGTTGGTATAAATCAACGTATGCGCTCGTAGCTCAGCTGGATAGAGTGACTGGCTACGAACCAGTAGGTCGGGGGTTCGAATCCCTTCGGGCGTATATAAAAAAAGACATCTTCGGATGTCTTTTTTTATTTGAATTTGAATAAAATCATACCACCAATCATTAATGCAAGTCCTGCGTATTTATTCCACAGAAAAGGGATTTTTTCACTACCCATAATTCCAAATGCTTCAATAAGCGATGCAACAAGTAACTGTGCAATTAAAATTGATGATACTGCCACAGCAGGACTTGATTTTCCTATTGCAAGCATTACAGTTATTGTTATAAGATACCCCAAAACACCGCCAAACAAGTAAAATTTATTCACCTGTGATACCATCTTGAAATCACCTTTTCCTAATATAAACAGAAAGACAACAGATAGTATAAAAGCTGCACCTGCCACAATAACATTAGCTTCATACACGCCTATCTTTTCACCAAGACGGGTATTCATAACACCCTGTATACTCATAAGAGCACCCGCTATAACACCAAATATAATACCTAACATATATAATACCAACCTTTTTTTGTTTTATTATTTAGTTATACAGTTAATATTATACATAAAAAATGTCACCCCAAAATTTTGGAATGACATTTAAAATTATTGTTGATTTTCCAAAGCGTCTTGAAGCCACCAGGAGCCTATATCAAGTGCTTTATATAGGTTTTCCTTTTCGCTCTTTCTGTATACTTGACCGTTGCCTAATTCGCCTGTGTTATCCATTAAAGACATTTTAACCTTTGTGATGTTTTCCAATTCACCTGATTTTTCTTTTTCAAGTATATCAAGAACAAGAATATATTTATCTTCAAGGTTACCATAATATAAACGGTCACCAACGCGATTTAAAGGCTTTCCGCCGTATTGTAGCATTTTTTTCTTTTTAGCCACTGCCATTATTAAATCTCTCCAATCACTAAATTTTACATATAATATAACAATTATATCATAATTTATGGCAGAATACAATAGTTTTTTGATATTTTTTTAAATAACTCTTGACAAAGCTATTGAAAAAGAATATAATATTTAGTAGAACGATGAGAAAGACAGTAGCCTTTCATAATCTCAAAAGAGAGAGGGTATCGTGGCTGGAAGTACCCTTTGAGTGTTGATTGTGTGAATACCACTTTTGAGTTGCCGCCAGAACGGATAATATCCCAGTATGAACGCCGTATTTTCTGCGATAAAGAATAAAATGAGCGATGACCTCTTATATGGTCATAATTAGGGTGGAACCGTGTATTTTATGCACCCCTAAATGAGTATTCATTTGGGGTGCTTTTTTATACTTTAAAAAAAGGAGAATTAAAATGGAAATGAATGAACTACAAACGTTACGACACAGTGCTTCGCATATTTTGGCACAAGCGATAAAAAGACTTTTTCCCGACACAAAGCTTGCAATAGGCCCTGCAATAGACACAGGCTTTTATTACGACTTTGATACCGAGCATACATTCACTCCCGAGGATTTGGAAGAAATCGAAAAGGAAATGAAAAAGATAGTTAAGGAAAATCTTAAAATAGAAAGATTTGAGCTATCACGTGAAGAAGCACTTGAACTTATGAAGGATGAGCCATATAAGGTTGAGCTAATAAACGAACTTCCCGAAGGTGAGGTTATTTCGTTCTATAAGCAAGGTGATTTTACAGACCTTTGTGCAGGTCCTCACGTTAATTATACCTCAAAGGTTAAGGCATATAAGCTTTTAAGTGCAACAGGTGCATATTGGAGAGGCAATGAAAAGAACAAAATGCTACAAAGAATATATGGTACTGCATTTGCAACAAAGGATGAATTGAATGCACATCTTGAGCAGCTTGAAGAAGCTAAAAAGAGAGACCATAATAAGCTTGGCAGAGAATTAGAGTTGTTTACAACCGTTGACTTTATTGGTCAGGGCTTACCAATTATGCTCCCAAAGGGTGCAAGAGTTATTCAGCTTTTACAGCGTTGGGTAGAGGATGAGGAGCAAAAAAGAGGCTGGCAGCTTACAAAAACACCTCTTATGGCAAAGAGTGATTTATATAAAATTTCTGGTCACTGGGGACACTATAAAGATGGTATGTTTGTTTTGGGTGATGAAGAAAAGGATGATGAGGTTTTTGCATTAAGACCAATGACCTGTCCGTTCCAATATCAGGCATATTTGAACAGAGGCCGTTCATACAGAGATTTGCCTATGAGATTAAACGAAACCTCAACATTATTCAGAAATGAAGCTTCGGGCGAAATGCACGGACTTATAAGAGTGCGTCAATTTACAATTTCGGAGGGACATTTAATGTGTACTCCCGAACAGCTTGAAGAAGAGTTTAAGGGTTGTTTGGAGCTTACAAACTATATGCTAAAAACTCTTGGCCTATATGAAGATGTTTCTTATCGTTTCTCTCAATGGGATCCTGAAGATACAGAAAAATATATTGGTACAGTTGAGCAATGGGACGAGGCTCAAGGTGTTATGAAGAAGATTTTGGATAACCTTGAAATACCATATAAGGTTGGCGTTGGTGAGGCTGCATTCTATGGTCCAAAGCTTGATATCCAAATTAAAAACGTACACGGAAAAGAGGATACCCTTATTACAATTCAAATTGACCAGCTGCTTGCTCAAAAGTTTGGTATGGAATATGTAGACCGTGACGGTAAGAAGAAAAATCCATATATTATTCATAGAACATCAATAGGCTGTTACGAAAGAACACTTGCACTTCTTATTGAAAAATACGCAGGTGCGTTCCCACTATGGCTTGCTCCTGTTCAAATTAAATTACTTCCGATTGCCGACAGACATCTCGACTACGTATATGATGTTAAGAAAAAGCTTGAAGCAGCGGGAATATTAAGAGTTGAAATAGACGACAGAAGTGAAAAGCTTGGCTATAAGTTAAGAGAAGCACAGCTTGAAAAAGTTCCGTATATGATAGTTGTTGGTGATAAAGATATTGAAAATAACGTTGTTGCCGTTCGTTCACGTAAAGAGGGTGATAAGGGTACAATGTCTGTTGATGAATTTATTGCTATGGCAACAGAGGAAATTGAAACAAAGAAATTATAATTAACACTAAATAATAAACACGCATAATATATCACAGAGGTGGTGTGTTATGCGTGTTGGTCTTTACAAAAAAAAATATCGGGCAAGGGTAATTATTCCTTTTGTTTTGATATTTTCTTTAATTTTATTTTACTTTGTACTAAAACGTTTAGAGCCTGCCTTTGTTGAAATATCCCGTTCATATGGTGAAGAACAGGTTGTTGATATGATTAATATTACTGCTGCAGATATATTTTCAAAATATAATGTTATAAACGCACAACAAAGTAAAAACGAAATAATTATTACAGATACGTCAATGTTAAATATGCTTAAATCTGATTTTACAACCGAGCTTCAAAAGAAATTGAGGAACACTAAAAATACTATTAAAATACCTCTTGGCTCAATGTCGGGGTTTTATCTTTTAAATGGTGTTGGTCCGCCTGTTACTGTTAAAATTCTGCCTTTAAGTAAAGTCAGAACAGATTTTGAAGATAAGTTTGAAGGGCAGGGTATAAATTATGTTAAGCACTCTATATATATGACTGTCAGTGTAGAAATGTTGTATAAGGGTTTTTTGCTGCATTCGTCAAGCGAGGTAAAAACAAGTATACCTGTTATTGAAAATATAAACTCTGGCACAGTTCCGCAATATTACGGTGCAATGGGTGTGTTGCAGTAGCTACATAGTATATTTTACCGCCGTTGGTTATATTATATCCCCAATAATCATAAAGTAAAAAAGAGGGTTATACAAGGGGGTAATATAAATGAACGAAATAAGCAGAGGCTACAACAAACTGATAATGATTTCTCTTGTTATTTTATGTGTTGGAATTGGAGTAGGTAGTATATATCTTATGAACACAGGTGTGGAAAATATAGAGCATATAAAGGAATATCTTTCATCTGTGTTTAGCAGTTTTGGTGAAAATATAAAGAGAAATCAAATCTTAAAGAATGCGTTAATAGAAAATTTATTATTGGCACTATTTATATTTATAAGCGGCTTTTTTAAATTTTGCACACCCGCTGTTGCGTTTTGTATTGCCAGAAAAGGCTTTATTATGGGTTTTACATCGGCATCGGTACTACGCAGCTTTGGTATAAAAGGGCTTGTTATCAATATGGCATATTTACCCGCAATTGTAATATCAATACCTGCGTTCTTGTTTTTTTCATCAATCAGTGTAAAAAATGCCTGTTGCGATGTAAGTGAAAAGAAAAGATTTGTAGTTTCATATATAATAATTGCCGTTATTATTTCGATATTATTATGTGCTTCGGCTTTTTTTGAAGCATACATAACAACCTCATTAATTAAATTTATGGCACATAGACTGTAAAAATACAATATGTATATAATTTAACAAAAAGTGCATTATAAGTGTATAGATTATTTTTTGGTTGCATACGCAACAGAAATGGAGATATATATGAAGAAAATAATGTGCTTTTTTGTTTGTGTGGTTATGCTTTTCGGCACAGTTAATGCAAGTGCTGAAACTGTTGTTGAAACCAACGCAAAGTCAGTTTTATTAATGGAGCAATCAACGGGACGTGTTTTATATGAAGAAAATAGTGATGAACAATTACCAATTGCAAGTGTAACAAAAATTATGACAATGCTTCTTATTATGGAGGCAGTGGATAATGGCACAATCACACTTGATGATATGGTATCGGTGAGCGAGAATGCAATGAGCTATGGCGGCTCAACAATGTTTTTAGAGGCGGGTGAACAGTTAAGTGTTCACGATATGCTAAAGGGTATTGCAGTTGCAAGTGCAAATGATGGTTGCGTAGCCATGGCTGAATTTCTTGAAGGATCTGAAGCGGCTTTTATAGAAAAAATGAATACAAAGGCACAAGAGCTGGGTATGAATAATACACACTTTGCAAACACAAACGGTCTTGATGCTGATGACCATTATTCAAGTGCAAGAGACGTTGCAATTATGTCACGTGAGCTTTTAAAGCACGAAAAAATATTTGATTATACAACAATATGGATGGATACGTTAAGAGACGGCAAATTTCAGCTTGCAAACACCAATAAGCTTATACGCTTCTATAACGGTGCGAATGGCTTAAAAACAGGCTCAACATCAAAAGCATTATGTTGCTTGAGTGCCTCTGCAAAGCGTGATGATATGCAGCTTATAGCAGTTGTTTTAGGTGCTCCAACATCGGCATATAGATTTTCTTCTGCAAAAGCTCTTTTAGATTATGGTTTTGCAAGCTATAAGATAGAAAAGACTGCCGTTAAGGGTGAAGAAATATCAAGATATGAAATTAAAAAGGGTATAAAAAGTGATGTTGGCGTTTGTGCAAGTGAGGATTTTAGCATTTTAAAAGCAAGAAATGATAATGAAGAAACTAAAAAGGAAATTATAATTAATGAAGATTTACACGCACCAATAAAAAAAGGTGATAAGGTTGGTGTTTTAAAGGTTTTATCAAAAGATGGTGAAAAGGAAATTGACCTTGTATCAACAGAGGATATTGAAAAAATGAGCTTAAGAGATATGATAGAGAATTTCTTTGATATGCTGATTGGTGCAATAAAAAGCAAGGATAATATTGAATAATAAAGATAATGAAGGGTGAACATAGTTCGCCCTTTTTATATAAAAAAGAGTGGATATTATATCCACCCTTAAATCATATTTCACTGTTTCTCTGCAATTGGTCCATTAGAGGTTAAAAGTAATTTTATTGACCCCATAGAAGCTATGTCTACATTTTTGAATTGATATTCGGTGTCATCTTCCATAATTACTGCAATATCAAAAACTTGAGAGGTAAGGGGAGCACCGCTAAATGCTAAATCAATTTTTACGCCGTTATCGAGCGTTGAGCCGTTTAATAAATCGTCGCCCCAATCCGATGTGGTGCTTTGTGAAATATAAAATTCCTTGATATTGCCTTTTAATTCATTTGTTACAGAAAATCCCTTTGATGTATCGGGAGTGTTAAGCTCTGTATATTCATTGCTATTGCCGCCGCAAGCAGTTAATGATAAAGTGGTTATAATAATTGCAAATAGTAGTGCAAATCGTTTCATAATAAAAATCGCCCCTTAAATTTAATAATCTATATATGAATTATAATTGATTTTTTCTGTTTTGTCAATCCCTGTTTTCATCAACAACCTTAAAATCCTGCATTATTTCTTTTCTCTTGCGTGATGTATATTGAGCATAATATTTATGAGTAACATCAATGTTTTTATGTCCCATAAGATCTGCCACCATCTTTATATCAATACCATCTGCAAGCAGATTGCAGGCAAAGGTACGCCTTAAGGCGTGTGGACGTGTTTTGTCGGCATGTGTTATACCCACTGTATAGAAATACTTTTTTAAAAGCTTTTCCACGCCTGCAACGGTCATTCTTTTGCCCTGACGGTTTATAAAAAGTGCATCAGTATCCTTTATATTCTCATATTCAAGTCTTTCTTTAAAATACAGATCCAATTCTTCGTGCACCTTAACAGGCATAAAAATTTCCTGTTGGTCGCCGCCTTTTCTTGTTACTATAAATGAGAAATTATCAAAATCAACATCATTTATATTTAAATTTAAAAGCTCACTCACACGGCAACCCGTTCCAAGATATGTAATAAAAAGTGCAATATCACGTTGACGGCGGCGGTTATATTCAGTCAGCTCACGTCCCTCGTAATAGTTTTCGCCATTATACAGTACATCTAAAAACTTTAGGGTTTCCTGTGTTGTAAGCGGTTTTTTTATTTTCTGGTGAAGCTTTTGAAAATCAAGTTTATCGGTTACATTTTGAGATATTAAATCGTGCTTGTACAGGTATGAGTATAACCCTCGTATGCCAGATAGCTTTCTGTTTATTCCAAATGCACTGTTTTTTCTTGTAATTTTAATTATATTGCCCGATGCACTTAAGCATTCACTTTCATATTCAGCCAAATATCCTCTGTACGCAGTTAAATCACGAATAGTTACTTCCTCAAGGTGTTTTGTGGTTATTTGTGAAATATCATTAATATTTTTAAGCTTTGTTTTAATTAAAAAATCAAAAAATGTTTTTATATCTATACAATATCCAACCTGTGTATTCACGCTTTCTCCTGTGTAGGCGGTTTCGATGTGGTCATATACAAAGGATGGCAGTTCATTATAAAATTTTATTAAAGCAGAACGCTTACTCATATAATCACTTCCTTGAAAGGTGCATTTTAAATGGAGTTGTAAAAACTATTTTTTACAACTCCTTTAATATAATTAATCTTCTTTTTTTATTACTTTAATTCCCAATTCTTCAAGCTGTTTTTCATCAACACTGCCAGGAGCCTGCGACATTAACTCCGATGCATTTTGAACCTTTGG
This sequence comes from Clostridia bacterium, assembly GCA_045649025.1. Taxonomy (GTDB): domain Bacteria; phylum Bacillota; class Clostridia; order UBA1381; family UBA1381; genus Ornithomonoglobus_A. The sequence continues at coordinate 65,626 of JAZRPB010000004.1, forward strand.
AAATGCTGTAACATCTCTTAAGCTTTCAGCACCACACATAATCATTGCAAGTCTGTCGAGACCAATGCCCATACCGCCGTGGGGTGCAGCACCGTATTTATATGCTTCAACAAGGAAACCGAATTTTGCTTCAATTTCTTCTTGTGTAAGACCTAATGCCTCAAACATTTTTTGTTGTAGCTCGTAGTCAGTTATACGAATAGAGCCGCTTGAAAGCTCTGTACCGTTAAGAACAAGGTCATAAGCCTTTGCTATAACCTTTTCAGGTGCATTATCAAGGTATTGAATACAATCATCCATAGGCATTGTGAATGGATGGTGCATTGCAACATAGCTATCACTTTCTTCGTCGTATTCAAAGAACGGGAACTCTGTTATCCAAAGGAAATTATAGCCTTCAGGAATAATATCAAGCTGCTTTGCAACAGTTGTACGAAGTGAGCCTAAAACAGGAAGTGTAACTCTGTCTTTATCAGCAACAATTAAGACAACATCGCCTTTTTGTGCAGCTGTTGCTTCTAAAATCTTGTCAAGCTCGCCGTTTGACAGGAATTTAGAAAAAGCACAGGTTGGCTCGTCCTCAACCCAACGTATGAATGCAAGTCCTTTTGCACCAATACCTCTAACATATTCTGTAAGCTTGTCTATTTCTTTTCTTGTTAGAATATTTGCACTGTCCTTTGCAACAATTGCCCTAACTGAACCGCCGTCAGCAATAGCAGATGTAAACACACCAAAGCCGCAGTCTTTAACTATATCGGAAATGTTTATAATTTCCATCCCAAAACGTGTGTCAGGCTTATCGGAGCCATAACGATTCATTGCATCGGCATATGTTAAACGGGGGAGTGGAGTAGGAATATCAATATTCATAACATCCTTAAATACTTTCTTTACAAAGCCCTCGCCAATTTCCAAAACATCCTCAACATCAACAAAAGACATTTCAAGGTCTATTTGCGTAAATTCAGGCTGTCTGTCGGCTCTTAAATCCTCATCCCTAAAGCATCTTGCCAATTGAATATATCTGTCGTAGCCTGCAATCATAAGCAACTGCTTATATATTTGCGGTGATTGCGGAAGTGCATAAAAGCTGCCGTTGTGTATACGAGATGGCACAATATAATCTCTTGCACCCTCGGGGGTTGATTTTATCATCATAGGAGTTTCTATTTCAATAAAACCATTTTGGGCAAAATAATCCCTTGCAGATTTTGCAATTTTACTTCTTTTAATTAAATTTTCCTGTAAAACATTTCGTCTTAAATCAAGGTAGCGATATTTTAATCTTAACTCCTCGTTTACCTTTATATCGTCAACAATTTCAAATGGGGGAGTTTGAGCAGCCGCTAAAATTCTGAAGTCATCAACAATAATTTCGATGTTGCCTGTCTTTATTTTATCAGTTTTAGCTTCTCTTTCTCTTACAACACCCTTTGCCATAACAACAAATTCAGCACGACACTTTGCAGCCTTTGCAAAAATTTCGCGGTCTGTGTTATCGTTAAAAGCAAGCTGAACAATACCTGTTCTGTCTCTTAAATCTATAAATATTAAGTTACCTAAATCTCTTGTTTTCTGAACATATCCTCCAACCACAACCGTTGAGCCAATTTCTTCAACCTCGCCGCAGTAGTGGGTGCGTTTTAATCCTGCCATTGTATCCATGAAAATTCTCCATTCTATACTATATGATTATACTAATACATTATACTACTTTTTCTTTCACTTGTCAATTATTGTTGATAAAATACATTGACTTTTGATCTAAAAAATTATATACTTATTAATATTAAATCTTCAAAAAGGAGAATATTATGAAGAAAAAATTTTTATTTATGGTTTTATATTTGCTGATTTGTTTTGCAAACAATGTTTATGCAGCTGGTAATGAAATAACAAATGTTTATGCAGATGTTTATGGGATTGAAATTAATTTTTCATCTACGGTGGCAAGAAGTGATTATTCCGATTTTTCACTAACTTGTGATGGGGAGAATGTTACCTGTAACCTAACAAGGTCGGGTAAAAATTTAACTGTAACACCAAGTGAACATTTACAAGCAGATGTAATTTACACTATGTTTGTTTGCGGTGTTGAAAAAAAGTTCAAGATTAAGACTGTGTTCTTTGAGGATTTTAATGATGTTGCAGATACAGACATTACCAACACAGTAATTAATCAGAATTCGTATGGTGCATATTCTGTGAGTGTTGGTGATGGTGGTACTTTCTTTAAAAACGGCACTGTTGGTATCACGGACGGAATGTTAAAAATCACAGACACAACCGACGGGTACAGTCTTGTTAACTCAACAGTGACAGCTGATGTGAAGGGGTATGCCATTCATACATTTAATAATGGTGTATTAAGAGATCCGAGAGTGTCATCATCACGATTATGCATATATTCAAGAGGTAGCGGTAATTATGGAAATATTAGTGCTGTATGTGGAAAATTTAGTAATACAAACTATATGGCAACAATAACCAATGAAAATGGAATCAACACTTTAGCAGAGTCAAGTGCATATCCGCTAAAGGACGGAGTTACAAATTATGCCGTGGGTACAATGTTGGGTGCTATTGATGAAATAAATCAAAAGGTTACTGTATCAAAAGACACGTTAATACAAACAGAATCATCCCAAAGGAATATTGGAATTAGAGCAAACAACGCAACAATGCGAGCATATGCAGATGGTGAGAGTGTAATGCTTGCCGATTCCCAAATTCCTGTTGCAGAGGGGAATGTAGTTTTTACATCTGAAAAATCTGTGATGCTGATTGATAATGTGCAAGTAACAGTGTATGAGGATTATACAGATAAACGATACATTGAAATTGATAAATCAAGCATTGTTACCGATGATGGTATCAGCTTTGATGTTGTGTTATATGGTGATATATCAGGCGGAAGTGTATATGCTGCACTTTATTCAACAGACGGTGTTTTACAGGGTGTAGACATTAAGAGTGCATCAGCAAGTGTTAATATTTCTTTTGATGAAAATGCAACAGGTTCGTATGTTAAAATTATGTGGTGGGATAGTGATATGCTTCCATTATCGGATATGAATTTTGTTAATTTAGAGTAGAATTTTAAAAAATTTATTTTTTCTCTGTACAAAAAATATTTTTAGTGGTAGAATATATATTGTATAGATGTTTATGAATTAAATTAAAAGGAGACGAAATAATTGACTTTAACATTTTCGCCTGTATATCAGAATGCAGACAATAAAGAAAGAGTATTTAAAATCGGCAAATTCAGAGAACTTAATATATATGCTGCAGAAATAGTTGATACAACAGGAGTTATATCGGATGATGAGTTTCTTTTAGGTGGCAAAGATGTACTGCTTATGGGCTTGACGGAAAACGAATTTATGTACAAAGAAACCAACAAAAGCAAATTACTTGCACTTGTTGATGAATTAGTTACAAAAATTCCAAAGGACAGGTTATTATCGTATAAGCAGTTAAACTTTAAAGATGAAATTGTAAAGCAGGAAATAACACCTAAATGCGATAGCATAGATGAAGGAGAATATGTTGAATACACTAAAAGTATGGCAATACATATCCCGAATGATGTCAGTGTTGTTGTTAATTCGGATTTTTATCTTGCAGCAAATTATTATGCAAGAGCGTGTGCTGTTGCAGAGGATAAGCAAACCGATAAAATAAAAGAAAAAATTAAACAAATAAAGACGATAGTTATAAAAAAACTAAAGGCATTAAATGAATTTTACTATTTTTATAACAAGTCTATGGGAGAGCGTTATCCTACAATAGGTCCGAATGATTCTGTGTGGATTTTCACAATGGAAAAGCTTGCACAGGATATTATTGCAAAAAACGAAGGAACTGATTTGGCATATAAAAAGGTTTCGGCAAAAGAGTTTAGTGTTGTTTTAAATCATATGTACAGATATGGAATGACAAATATTACTTTCAATCCCGGATATGACTTTATGTTTACCATAAAACGTGATGAATTTATGCCAATAGTGGGATATGAGGATAAAAAGCTTACTAATAGTGAGCTTCATTATAATCTTATTCGTTTTTTGCAGAATAAGGCGATTAATCTTGAAAATTGTCAAAAAGCGGCGACAACGTTATGGAATATAATCAACAAACAATTTAAAGAAACTGTTTTTTTGGTTCCTATGCTGTTTGAGGACGATTTAAATAAAAAGCTTGAAGAAAAGGATATGAAGCTTCATTATACCGAAAAAGCAAGTGAAATAGCAAAAAATATGAAAATACATTTCTATGATATGTCTAAATTTGATACAACACCTGTTTGTGAAACTAAAAATATGACATATATAACTTTAAAAAGCAAGAATAAGGAAGAAAATGAGTTATCGTGGTTTCCTGTTTTTACCGATATTTTTGAGTTACGTATGGTTGTTGGCGAAAGCACGAGAGTGGGTGTTATGTCGTTTGAAGATATTATTGCTTATTCACTTGAGAAAACGGATGGGCTTTGTATTAATCCTTTGGGAATAAATCTTCGTCTTGAAACAAATAAACAACAAAAAGACAGTTTTGAAGAAAAAAGTGATGTGACAACATCACAACAAGAAGAAGTAACTAATAAAAAAGAAAATACAGATGATTTATTGGAGAAAAAATCTGTATTTAAAAAACTATTCAAAAAGGAATAGTATATGAACACGGGCAGTATTCTGCTCGTGTTTTTTAATGAAATCAATTTTTCCTGTATATGAAATTAATTGTTTTATAAATAATTTTATGAAAAAAATTTGACTTTCTTCTTATATGTTTAAGTGTATTATGTTGCACTTTAAATGGGTATATTTACTTGTTGAAAAGTGCATAAATGTGTTGTATGATGTATTTGCGGTCGATGAGAACCGCAAGAGGTTATACGTTATATTTTGAAGATAGGAGGAAATTTGTTTATGACTTCAAAAAAACAAATACTTGGTGCTGCATTGTCAGCAGCAATTTTATTGGGTAATATTCCGGTGCTTGCATCAATACCAAGTGATGTTAAAGGTACTCGTTATGAAGAACCTGTACAGGTATTGAATGCACTTGAAATAATGGTCGGCGATGATACAGGTTCATTTAGACTTGATGATGCAATTTCAAGAAGTGAGGTTGCAAAAATGGCAGTTCACGCACTTGGCCTTGAGGATGCTGCAGAAGCCTCTAAAGGTAATAAGGACTTTACTGATGTAGGCGCTGACCACTGGGCAAACGGATATATTCATATTGCATCATCTCAAAAGCTGATTGTTGGTGACGGTGATGGTAAATTCCGTCCTAATGATACAATCACTTATGCAGAAGCAATGACAATTATGACAAGAGCTGCCGGTTATGAAATGGCTGCACAGGAAAAAGGCGGCTATCCTAACGGATATATGGTTACCGGTACAGGTGCAGGTCTTGCAAAGAATGTACAATGCGGCATAAATGAAAAAATTTCAAGAGGTAATGTTGCATTTCTAACAAAGAACGCTCTTGAGGCAAATATGATGGAGCAAAAGGGATATGGTCAGAATGCATCATATGAAGTAACAGATAAAACATTGTTAAGCGATGTTCTTGATGTTGAAAAGGCAGAGGGACAAATTATTGCATTTGAGGGTGCATCAATAGATAACAATGTATCACTTTCCAATAACAGAGTTAAAATAGGTGATAAAATATATGAAACAGAAATTGACCTATTAGACCTGTTGGGTTATAACGTGGTATATTATTATGAAACAGATAGATATGGTGCTAATAAAATAATTCTTGCCATGCCGATAGATAGTCAAAATTCTACTGTTGAAATTGATGCCGATGTTTTTAGTAAAATAATAACAAAGAACGGCAATAAGGCGATTGAATACTTTAAGAGTGAAACATCATCTAAAAAAGAAACAGCACAAATTGCTGATGGTGCAAAGATGATTTACAACGGTAAGTATATTGACTTTAATGACGAATATCTTAATATGAAAGATAAAGCCGGCAGAATTGTTTTACTTGATACAACTAAAAATGGTATCTATAATATAGTATTTGTTTCAAGCTATAAGAATATGGTTGTTGAAGAGGTAAGTGCAACAAACAAAATTGTTGATAAATACAGCGCACAAACTCTAAAGCTTGATGATGAAACAAAATACAAAATTTCACTTGGTTTTGATGAAATAAAGCTATCAGATTTAAAGGAATATGATGTATTATCGGTATATGCGAGTGCAGATAACGAGATGTATAACATCATCGTAACAAGAAATGTTGTAGAAGGAAAAATCAACGCAAAGGATGATAAGGGCTTCTATATAAACGATAAGCAGTATAAGGTTGCAGATAACTATACAGACACAATTTCAATTGGTATGGTGGGCAAATTCTATCTTGACGTAGATGGTAGAATTGCTGCTGTTGATACTGCAAGCACATTAAGCACAAACTATGCATATCTTTTAAAGGCATATACAGATAAAGGAACAGACACATCAAGCTTTAAGCTATTCACCAAAGCAGGTGAGGAAAAGCTATATGAAGCAAATGAGAAGATAAAGTTTAACGAAACAACAGGTGTTAAGGCATCAGAAGTGGTTAATTCCTTAAATTCTGATAACGGTGAAACAAAAGAACAGCTTGTTACTTTTACAACCAATGACAGTGGTAAAATTACAGGCATAAAAACTGCAGTTGATAACACAGCCACAGGTAACATTAATAAGGATAAGTTTACAGTAAACTATAATCTTATAGATGCAATATACAATCAGGAAACATCAAAGCTTGGAAATGTAAGAATTGATGATAACACAATAATATTCAGTATTCCGTCAGATTCAGATGAATATGAAATTGCAGATAAAAAAATATTTGAGGATGAACAAAAATATAATGCATATGTATATGATATGACAGAAAGCTATACTGCACGTGTTGTGGTTGTAACAAATTCAGCACTTAAAGCAAAAGCAGATGCACCACTTGCAATTGTATCTAAAATCTCATCAGCGGTAAACAGTGATGATGAAGAGGCAAGTCTATTGACTGTTTATGTAAATGGAGAAGAAAAGAAGATTTTTGCCGAAAACAGCAGTGTTCTTGTAAAGGGCGAGGCTAACAAGGCATTAGAGCAAGGCGATATAATCCAATATAAAACAAATAATAAGGGTGAAATTGTAAGCATCAGGGTGCTTATGGATATTAATTCAAAATCAACAGAGGCTATAACAACACCAACAGATGATTTAAAAACAGTATATGGTAAGGTTACAAAGAAATTTACAGATTCAATTAACGTAACTGTAAATAACGGCAGTGTAACAAATTATATTATACCATCAGAAGCAAAGGTATATTCCGTTGATACAACTCTTGCTAAAAACAATATTGAAGTAGCCTCAAGAGGCGATATTCAAAATTATGACAGTGATGAAGGTAACAGAGTATTCCTAAAAGTTTACAAGGATGCGGTTACAGAGGTTGTTATCATAAAATAACTCTGATAATATGACTTGTTTTAAATCTCTCCTTACTATCATAAAAGGGACAGTAAAATTTACTGTCCCTTTTGTATTATAAATTAAATTGTTTTTTGCAGTCTGCAAGAGTTTCTTCAATTATTGTGTTTGCTTCATCAAGTGATGTTGCATTAGTTCCAAGATAAATTTTAATTTTCGGCTCTGTACCTGATGGTCTCACAATAAAATATGTTTTACCGTCAGACAGGTTGTATTTTAGAACATCAGCCTTTGGTAAACCTTCAAGACGCGATGTGTTGCCGTTTTCATAGGTAATAGTTTGTGACTCGTAGTCGGTATAAGCAATAATATTCATACCATTTACTTTTGTTGGCGGTGTGGTACGCAGTGATGAAAGCAATGCTGCCATTTTTTCCATACCATCCTTGCCAGGCATTGTAAATGAAACTGTTTTTTCAACGAAGTAACCGTATTTTTTGTAAATATTTTCCATTGCCTCGTAAAGAGATATGCCTTTTTGTTTGTAATATGCAGCCATTTCTGCAATTAACATCGTGGCAACAACGCCATCCTTATCTCTTGCGTGGGTGCCAACAAGGTAACCATAGCTTTCTTCAAAACCAATAAGATATGTGTGTGAATTTGTTTGGGCAAATTCAGTCATCTTTTCGCCAATGTATTTAAAGCCTGTTAAAACGTTCATTGTTTCAATATTGTAGCTTTTTGCTATTGCTGTTGCAAGCTCTGTTGTTACAATTGTTTTTATTATAACACCGTTTTGAGGTAACGTGCCTTGCTCTTGTTTTGAACGCAGTATGTATTCAACAAGCAATGCACCTGTCTGGTTACCTGTGAGCGTCTGGTATTCACCGTTTGCATCACGAACCACTATGCCAACTCTGTCACAGTCGGGATCGGTACCTATTATAACATCAACATCATTCTTCTTTGCCATTTCAATTGCTAAAGCAAAACCCTCTTTATCTTCAGGATTTGGTGACTTAACAGTGGGGAAGTTGCCGTCTTCGGTGTCTTGTTCCTTAACAACAAGCACATTTTTAAAGCCAATTCTTTTTAAAATTTCCTGAATTGGACGTGAGCCTGTACCGTGGAACGGTGTATACACAAATTTAAAGTCATCAGCAACTGCTGTGACAGAATCAGGGTTTAGCTGTTGTCTCTGAACTGTTTGAAGGAATTTTTCGTCTATTTCCTTATCTACAATAACAAGTAAATCCCTTGCTTTTGCTTCATCAAGTGAAATGTATGTAACATCATTAAATACATCACATTTATTTATGGTATCAACAACAACATCGGCTGCATCAGGTGGAAGTTGTCCGCCGTCGGGACCATATACCTTGTAGCCGTTATATTCCTTGGGGTTATGTGATGCAGTAATCATAACGCCTGCACTGCATTTAAGCTCACGTATAGCAAAAGATACCTCGGGAACAGAATGTACAATAGGGAACAAATACGCCTTAACACCCTGCGATGCTAAAACCTTTGCGGTTTCTTCAGCAAATTCACGTGAAAAATTACGTGTGTCGTAGCCAATTAATACACCTGCATTTGAAGCATCTTCACCACCTGATTTAACATATTGAGCAACACCCATTGTGGCACGGCGAACGTTGTATATATTCATTCTGTTAGTACCAACTCCGAGTATTCCTCTCATACCCGCAGTACCAAATTCAAGCTCACGATAAAATCTGTCCTCTATTTCTGTTTCATCTGTAAGTTGTTTTAGCTCATCTCTATCCTTGTCCGATAAAACATTAGAGTTCAACCAAATGTTATATATATCTTTGTAATTCATATTGTACCTCCATTTATACATTAAATATATTCATCATAATTCAATTATATACTATTTTTTTGTTTTTTTCAAGATAATATAATTAATTGAAATAAATATGTAAAAATTTATTTGTAAAATACTTGAAAATAAATAAATTTTATGTTAAAATACACGTTGAGTAAGTTAGGTGGTTGCGCCCGTAAGGGTGAGGAAAGTCCGTGCTTCATAGAGCAGAATGCCGGTTAACGGCCGGTGGAGGTGACTCCAAGGATAGTGCAACAGAAAATAAATGCCATCTTTTTTGGCGATTGTGGAAAAGTGAGGTAAGAGCTCACTGGGAATATTGGTAACAATAATCTCGTGTAAACCCCATTCGAAGCAACTTCGGGGAAGTTAAGCTTGCTCGGCATTTCCCCTCATAAGGCTGTAAGACTTTTGGTAACAAAAGTAGTAGATAGATAACCACCCACGACAGAACACGGCTTATCGACTTGCTCACTTTATAAAAAAACATTATTGCTGTTTTGTAGCGGTAATGTTTTTTTATTATTATAAAAAAATAAAAAATTTCCCAATAATTTCTTTGGATAATTTTCTATGCTGTGATAATACTATGTATGTAAAATTAGTTAAAAAGGAGAAAACATACTATGAAAGCAACAGGAATTGTAAGAAGAATAGATGATTTGGGAAGGGTAGTTATCCCAAAAGAAATCAGAAGAACTATGAGAATCAGGGTTGGTGATCCACTTGAAATCTACACAGAAAAGGATGGAGAAGTTATATTTAAAAAATATTCACCAATTGGAGAATTGGGGGATTTTGCATACAACTATGCCGAAACACTTGCAAAAGCAAGCGGACATGGAGTATGTATAACTGATCGCGACAGTGTAATAGCAGTATCGGGTGTTCCTAAAAAAGAATTAATGGAGAAAAGAGTATCGCCAGAGCTTGAAAAGGTTATGGATGAAAAGGTAAATATTAATTCTAAATCAGATAAAAAGGTTTCAGTTGCAGATGGAAACGATAAATATAGTGCAAAGGTTGTATTTCCAATCGTTTCAGAGGGAGATACCATAGGATCGGTCTTATTCATTATGAATGAAGAAGAAAGACCATCTGAAATAGAAACCAAACTTGCTGAAACTGCTGCAGGTTTCCTGGGCAAGCATATGGAAGGCTGAATTTAAAACAATCATCCTGTTCATCATTTGGGATGATTGTTTTTTTATTATAAATAATGCACAAAAACAAAGAACAAGGTGTATTTTTTTTGTAAATATTAAATTTGTATTAAAAAAGAAAAAAATGTTGCAAAAAAATGGAAAATGGGTTATAATGTATAATGAGGTAATAATTTTTTTAAATTATTGTAATTCAATATAATAATGGAGGTCAGATCATGGGAACAATTGATAAATTGAATGAACTTCAATATCGCAGAAACGTTATCGAACAGGGTGGCGGTGAAGCAAAAATCAAAAAACAACATGATTCTAACAAGCTAACTGCACGTGAAAGAATTAATGCTCTTTTAGATGAAGGAAGCTTTGTTGAAATTGATGCATTTGTTACACACAGATGCACAGAATTTGGAATGGATTGCGTTGAGGCCCCAGCAGAAGGTGTAATCACAGGTTATGGTACAGTTGATGGTAGACTTACATATGTCTACGCACAAGACTTTACTGTTATTGGTGGTTCTCTTGGCGAAATGCATGCAAAGAAGATATGTAAGGTTATGGATATGGCATCAAAAATGGGTGCGCCAATAATCGGTATGAATGATAGCGGTGGTGCCAGAATTCAAGAAGGAATAGATGCTCTTTCGGGCTTTGGTGAAATTTTCTATCGTAACACAAGAAATTCAGGCGTTATTCCGCAAATCAGCGTTATAATGGGTCCATGTGCAGGTGGTGCAGTTTATTCGCCTGCAATAACAGACTTCATATTTATGGTAGATAAAACATCGCAGATGTTTATTACAGGGCCTCAGGTTATTAAGGCTGTAACAGGCGAGGATGTAACAGCTGATGATTTAGGCGGAAGTAAAGTACATTCTCAAAAGAGCGGTGTTGCACATTTTAGTGCATCAAGTGATGAGGAATGTATTGCACAAATAAAAAGACTTTTGTCGTTTTTGCCTTCAAATAATCTTGAGTCACCTGTTGAGGTTGAGCCGACAGATGAAATAAACAGAATTTCACAGGAGCTTACATCAATCGTTCCTGATGATGCAAATAAAGCATATGATGTGAAAAATGTTATAACCCAAATTGTAGATAATGCTGACTTTATGGAGGTTCAGGCAGGCTTTGCACAAAATATGGTTGTAGGCTTTGCAAGAATGAACGGCAAAACTGTTGGTATTGTTGCAAATCAACCAAAGGTTATGGCAGGCGCATTAGATATAGATTCATCAGATAAAGCTGCAAGATTTATTCGTTTTTGTGATAGCTTTAATATTCCTCTTGTTACACTTACAGATGTTCCAGGATATTTTCCGGGTGTTGAACAAGAGCAAGGCGGCATAATCAGACACGGAGCAAAGCTTTTATATGCATATTGCGAAGCCACAGTTCCAAAAGTAAATGTTATATTAAGAAAAGCATATGGCGGTGCATATATTGCTATGAGCTCAAAGCACGTTGGTGCAGATATAGTTATAGCATGGCCAACTGCTGAAATTGCAGTTATGGGTCCTGACGGAGCTGCAAATATCATATTTAAAAATGATATAAGAAACAGTGCAGACCCTGTTGCAACAAAAGCAGAAAAAATACAAGAATATAAAAATAAGTTTGCATCACCCTATGTTGCAGCTTCAAGAGGCTATATAGATGATGTAATAGAACCTGATTCAACAAGACCGAGAATTATTGCTGCATTGGAAATGCTTGCAAGCAAGAGAGATTCAATCCCTGCTAAAAAGCATGGAAACTTCCCGGTTTAATTTTGAGGAGGTAAAGTTTATGGATAAAATAGAAATAAGTTCAGTATCTGAGGCTTTATCTGTTGGTGGATCAGTTGCTTTGCAGGGTATGTGTATAGTATTTTCTGTACTTGTATTGCTTATGATAATTCTTATGCTTATGAAGGTTGTATTCTACAGAGACCCGTCAAAGCAAAAGAAGGCACAAAATGCAGTTGCAGCACCTACTGTTGCACCTGTTAAGGAAGAAGAAACCGACAACGACGAGCTTATTGCAGTTTTAACAGCGGCAGTAGCGGCAAGCCTTAATACGTCAACATATAATTTAAAGATAAAATCATATCGCAGAGTAGGAAACAAAGCTCCTGCATGGAATAGAGCGGGACTTGATGAAACTGTTAATCACTATTAATGAAAGGAATTAATAATTATGAGAAAGTTTAATATTACAGTAAATGGAAAAACATACGAGGTAGATGTAGAAGAGGTGGGTGCAGTTACAAGCGCTCCGGTTGTACAAGCTCCGGTGACAACACCAACAGCAGCACCGGTTGCAGCAGCTGCTCCAAAATCAGCACCGGTTGCAGGTGCAACACAAGTTACAGCTCCAATGCCCGGTAATATTGTAAGCGTAAAGGTAAACGTTGGCGATACAGTTAATGAGGGTGACCTTGTTGTAGTTTTAGAGGCTATGAAAATGGAAAATGAAATCTTTGCATCACAAAGCGGTAAGGTTGTTGGTGTGAGCGTAAGCACAGGCGATAGCGTAAATTCAGGGGATGTATTAATATCTATCGGCTAATCCGTTATTAAAATTGAATTAAAATTTAGAAGAAAGTGGTGACAGAAAAATGATGGAAAGTCTTGCTAACTTTATAAGCAGTACCGGATTTGCGGTCTTGCTTGAACAAGCGCCAATAGATATAATAAAAACTGTCGTTATGATTGTAATTGCTTGTGTATTAATATATTTAGCAATAGTAAAGCAGTATGAACCCCTGCTTTTGCTTCCAATAGCATTCGGTATGCTTGTTACAAATCTGCCAATGATGCCTGAACAGCTTGTTATGCATGCAGACAGATTTGTTGACCCTAACGTTCCAAACTCGTTTGTGGATCAGGACAAGCATATTATGATTCAGGAGGTTGTATCATCGGGCGGTTTATTGGACTTGTTGTATTTAGGTGTTAAATTGGGTATATATCCACCGTTGATATTTTTAGGCATAGGTGCAATGACCGACTTTGCTCCGCTTATTGCAAATCCAAAAAGTATTCTTTTGGGTGCAGCAGCGCAGCTTGGTGTATTTGCAGCATTCTTTATGGCTCTTATGCTATCAGCAACCATTCCGGGTATAAACTTCAATACCCTTGATGCCTCATCAATCGGTATTATAGGCGGTGCAGACGGACCTACCGCAATATTTGTAACAAAAACCCTTGCTCCGCATCTTTTGCCTGCAATTGCAGTTGCAGCATATTCATAGATGGCACTTATACCGGTTATTCAACCGCCATTTATGAAGCTATTAACAACAAAGAAAACAAGAGCAATAAAAATGGAACAGTTAAGAGAAGTTTCAAAAACAGAAAAAATAGTATTCCCGATAGTTGTAACAATAGTTGTTGCACTTATTGTTCCCGATGCATTATCACTTGTGGGAATGTTGATGCTTGGTAACCTGTTTAAAGAATCGGGAGTTGTAGAAAGACTCTCAAAAACTGTTCAGAACGAGCTAATTAATATAATAACAATATTCCTTGGCTTTACAGTAGGTGCTACTGCAACTGCCCAAAACTTCTTGAGTGCACAAACAATAGGTATAGTAGTTCTTGGGTTGCTTGCATTCATATTCTCTACAATCGGAGGACTTATATTTGGTAACATTATGTGCTTCTTTACAAAGGGTAAGGTTAATCCTCTTATAGGAAGTGCAGGAGTAAGTGCAGTACCAATGGCGGCAAGAGTGTCGCAAATTGTTGGACAAAAAGAAAATCCGTCAAACTTCTTACTTATGCACGCTATGGGACCAAACGTTGCAGGAGTTATAGGAAGTGCGGTTGCAGCAGGAGTATTTTTAGCAATGTATGCGTAATTAATAAATATGGAGGTAAAGGAAATGTCAATAGAAGTTAAACCGGTAAAAATTACCGAAACTATACTGCGTGATGCACATCAATCACTAATTGCAACACGTATGACAACAGAAAAAATCCTTCCGATAGTTGAAAAATTAGACGAGGTTGGATATCATTCCCTTGAAGCATGGGGTGGAGCAACATTTGATTCATGTCTTAGATTTTTGAATGAAGATCCATGGGAAAGATTAAGAAAAATAAAAGACAGAGCAAAGAAAACTCCTTTGCAAATGCTTTTCAGAGGTCAAAATATTTTAGGATACCGTCACTATGCAGATGATGTTGTTGAATACTTTGTTCAAAAGTCGATTGCAAACGGTATTGATATATTAAGAATATTTGATGCTCTAAATGATGTAAGAAATCTTGAATGTGCTATTAAGGCTTGTCAAAAGGAAAAGGGACACGTTCAGGCAACTGTATGTTACACAATAAGCCCTGTACACGATATAGATAGCTTTGTTAAGATGGCAAAACAGCTTGAAGAAATGGGTGCAAACTCAATTTGTATAAAGGATATGGCAGGTTTGTTACTTCCATATACTGCATATGACCTTGTTAAAGCTATGAAGGAAACAGTTAAAATCCCTATTCAGCTACACACTCACTATACATCAGGTACAGCATCAATGACATATATGAAGGCTATTGAAGCTGGTGTAGACGTTGTTGACTGTGCTATGTCACCTTTGGCATTAGGTACATCTCAACCGCCAACAGAGCCGTTGGTAGCATCACTTCAAGGCACACCGTACGATACAGGCTATGACCTTGATAAGTTGGTTGAAATCAGCGAATACTTTAAGCCAATGCGTGAGGAATACCTTGCAAGCGGACTACTTAATCCAAAGGTAATGGGCGTTGATGTTAATACACTTAAATATCAGGTTCCGGGCGGTATGCTTTCAAACCTTGTTTCTCAATTAAAGCAACAGGGAAGAGAAGATGCATACGACGAAGTGCTAAAGGAAGTTCCGAGAGTAAGAAAGGATATGGGTTATCCGCCGCTTGTTACGCCATCATCACAAATTGTTGGTACACAAGCTGTTTTAAACGTTCTTATGGGCGAAAGATATAAAATGTGCTCAAAAGAAACAAAGGGTATTGTTAAGGGCGAATATGGTAAGTGTCCTGTTGAGATTGATCCGGAGTTAGTAAAGAAAATTATAGGCGACGAGGAAAGAATTACTTGCCGTCCTGCAGATTTAATTGAAAACGAAATGGATAAAATTCGCAAGGAGCTTAATGAAAAATGCGGCGAAAAGATTGTTCAGGAAGAAGATTATCTTTCATATGCATTATTTGGTCAGGTTGCTCTTAAGTATTTTGATTACAGATATGCTAATCAGGCAAAGGTTGATTCAGATCTGCTTGATGAAGAAAATAGCGTATATCCAATTGCATAAATATTAATACAAAAATAACGGGGAACATTCCTCGTTATTTTTTTAAATTTTTTTCATAAATATTATTATTTCTCTTGACAAATCATAAAATTGATGGTAAAATATTAAATGTTGAAAAAAATGCCGTTGTGGCGGAACAGGCAGACGCCCGGGACTTAAAATCCCGTGGGAATAATATCCCGTGCCGGTTCGACCCCGGCCAACGGCATAAAACCTCGTACTTTGTACGGGGTTTTTTATTGTTTAAATTCCTTTTGACTTTGGCACTCTTTTTATGTAATATTACAATTTATTTACAAACTATACTATTACTTGCTATTTGACAAAAATTAGATTATAATTATAGTAAGTATATGTATATATAAACGAGAAAAGGAGCAGTTGCTTTGAAGAAAAATATAAATATTTTATTAGCACTTATGCAGCTTGTTATAGGCGGTGCCGAAACACACGTTGTAGAATTGGCAAAGGAATTAAAACGACGTGGGTATAATGTTATTGTTGCATCGAATGGCGGGGTGTATGTAAAGGAATTAGAGGAGTCGGGAATTAAACACTATAATGTGCCTTTACACAATAAAATGCCTCAAAATCTATTTATAGCTAAAAGAAGATTAAAGAAAATAATTGAGGACGAGCATATAGATTTAGTACATTCACATGCAAGAATACCATCATTTGTATTAAACAAGCTTTATAAAAAAATGAAGTTCCCGTTTGTTACAACGGCGCATTGGGTTTTTAACACTAAATATGGTTTAAAGTACATTACGCCATGGGGTGAAAAGGTGGTTGCAGTTTCCGAGGATATAAAAAAATATCTTATGGATAACTATAAAATCCCCAAAAACGATATTCAGGTAACTATTAATGGAATAGACACAGATAGATTCTCGCCTTCAACTGATGTATCTGATATACGCAAGGAATTTAATATTTCAGAAAATGAAAATGTTATTGTTTATGTAAGCCGTCTTGATGAGTCGAGAAGTCTTGTTGCAAAGCAGCTTATTTCGATTATACCTCAATTATGCAAAAGCATTGATAAGCTTAAAGTTGTTATAGTAGGCGGTGGTGACGATTTTAACAATATAAAGCAAATGGCTAAAAAAATAAACAGCAAAGTCGGTTATGAGTGCATAATACTAACAGGTCCGCGTACAGATATAAATAAATTCTGTGCCTTGGGTGATTTATTTGTTGGTGTGAGCCGTGCCGCATTAGAGGCAATGGCAGCACAAAGACCTGTTGTTATTGCAGGTAACGAGGGCTATATCGGATTATTCGATAAAAACTGTTTGGATATAGGTATAAACACTAATTTCTGTTGCAGAGGCTGCATTGAATCAACGGAAGAGTTATTATTAAACGATATTCTAAAATACTTCGCCCTTGATGAAGAAAAAAAGGAAAAGCTTGGCAAATATGGCAGAGAACTAATTAAAACATATTATTCCGTAAGTGCAATGGCGCAGGATACTATAAAGGTTTATGATTGGGCACTTTCTAAAAAAAGCGAAATTCTTATTTCGGGATATTATGGTTTTAAAAACAACGGCGATGACGCACTGCTAAAAGCAATCATAAATGATATAAATAAATATAAGGAAAGTCCAAATATAGTTGTTTTAAGTGCAGACCCAAAGGAAACCTTCGAGCATTATCGTGTGAAAGCGATTAGCCGTGTGAACATTTTTTCTATCATAAAGCATATAAAAAAAGCCGACCTTTTAATATCGGGTGGCGGTACGCTTATTCAGGATAAGACAAGCTCTAAATCGTTATGGTATTATTTAATGGTTATAAAAGCTGCCCTTGCAAATAATGTAAAGGTTATGCTTTATTCAAATGGTATTGGGCCGCTTGAAAAAGAAGCAAACAAACGAAAAGCAAATAAGGTATTAAATAAAGTTAATATAATTACACTTCGCGATGAAATGTCTAAAGTTGAGCTTGATAATATAGGTGTAAATAAACCGCCTGTTGTTGTTACTGCTGACCCTGCCTTTAATCTTGAATGTACAAGCAAGAAAACAGGTGAGGATATATTAAGAAAATTTGGAATACCTGAAAATAAAAAGCTTTTGGGTATATCAGTTCGCAAGCTCGGTATGACCGACGAAACAGAAAAAATAGTTGCAAGGGTTATAGATGATGTAGTAAAAAAATACAATTTATATCCTGTATTTATTCCAATGCAAGAAACAAAGGATGTGTCTGTTTCAAAAAATATTATTAACACAATGAAAGAAAAGGCAACCTTGATAAGCGGTATATCAAGTGTTGATGATATGATAAGTATTGTTGCAAATATGCATATGTGTATAGGTATGAGATTGCACCTTTTAACATATGCGGCAATAAATTCAATTCCATTAATAGGAATTGTGTGCGACCCTAAAATAAGCGGATTTATGGATTTGATTAATCAAAAAAGATATTGTTCTTTGAGTGACTTGAATAAGCTTGAAGAATATGTAGCTGATTGTGTATCAAACTATGATGAAATTAAACATAATTTAGATATTGAATATGCTAAATTTAAAGAAAAAGCGTCGCTAAACGGAAAAATAGCGATTGAATTGTATGAAAAAGGAAGTGTTGATATTTGACGAAAAAATCAACAAGTAAAACATTACTTTTAACCGCAATATTTATGGCGGCCGCAACAATGCTTGCCAAGGTGCTTGGCTTGGTGCGTGATTCTATGCTTGCGGCAAGCTTTGGTGCCGGAATGGAATCGGATGCATTTTTGTCTGCCACAAAGCTGCCAACAACAATGTTCGATATGGTCATTGGCGGTGTTATTTCTGCATCATTTATACCAATTTTTACAAGTGTATATGCAAAAAAAGATAAGGACACAGCAATGGAATTTGCAAGTAAATTTATAACAATGATCTTGATGATAACAATGCTCATTGTTATTGTGGGAATTGCATTTGCCAGACCACTTACACAATTTATTGCTCCAGGATATACAGGTAATAAACTCAATTTAACAATTAAGCTTACAACTATAATGTTTCCTATGATAATATTTACAGGGCTTGCATTTTCGTTTGTTGGTATATTACAGTCAATGGGTGAGTTTAATATACCAACAATAATAAGTCTTGTATCAAATATTGCAATAATATTGTATTTTCCACTGTTTTGTGATAAATTCGGAGTTATTGGACTATCTGTAACAATGGTTATAGCCTGGGGCTTACAGGTGCTTGTTCAAATACCATCACTTGTGAAGTTTAAATATAAGTTTCGATTGAATTTCAAATTAAGGGACGAAAATATTTTGGATGCTTTAAGGCTTGCAGGACCTATGCTTATAAGCACCTGGGTACAACCATTGTGTAATCTTATAACTGCACGATTAGCCACAGGAACAGAGGGAGCATATGCATCGCTTGAGCTTGCAAACAGGTTGTATATTATTGTAACAGGTGTATTTTCCTTCGTTGTAACAAATCTTATTTTTCCAAAATTGTCGAAAGCAAATGTTTCTAATCAGGAGGATGAAGCAAGAAAGCTTGTGTCGGTATCTCTTAAGTCGTTACTGCTGATAATTTTGCCGATTATGGCAGGGTTTATGGTACTTTCACTTCCTGTTACAAGTATTATATACGAACACGGAAAGCTAAATGAAAACGGGGTTAATCTTGTATCAAATGCTTTAAGGTTTTATAGTATAGGTATGATTGGTCTTGCAGCAAATGAAGTTTTAACAAAAACGTTTTTCTCAATGAAAAACAGTAAAACCCCAATGATAAATGCAATTTTAAGTATGATTTTTAATATTACTGTTGCCTATATTCTTTTCAATAAAATTGGAATTAGTGCCATTGCTCTTTCAGTTGCGTTGGGAAGTATATTTAATGCAATTTTAAATTTAATATGCTTAATTCGTACAGATTCAAAAATATTTAATAAAGAAGATGCTTTTGAATTTATTAAAATGGTTATTGCAACACTTGTTATGTCGGTTGTGGTTATGCTTTTATACAAATATTTCTATTTTGAAAGCAGAACAATGCTTAATCAGATATTAATATGCAGTGTATGCGGTATATCGGGTGCAATAGTATATTTTATTATGCTTTATATAACAAATGTTAAATTAGTCAGACAATTTTTCAGGAAGGGAGAGTGAATATAATAATGAACAGCTTAATTATTGGTGTATTTATATCATTGTGGTCGCATTTTAAAAGTATATTCTGCAAGAGTAAAACATACGCATTATTTGTAAGGATATATAATTTATTTTCAAATGGCTGGAAGAACAGTGCTATACTTAATCTTATTGGTAATACATCAAAGAAAAGTACACTCAATAAGAGTATAATATATAAATTATTCAGACTTCCTTTTACTTTTTGGGAGTTCCTATCCGAGAAGATAGGCGGATATATTAATAATAATGTAAAAACAAGTGCATTATGCTCTTTTGCAAAAGGATATATTCAGGGATTTATGTCATTAAACCTTCGTTTTTGGGGTGTTTTGGTTTTATCAGCATCGTTATCATACACATTTGCAAGATTTATAACTAATGGAGTATATTCTTTGCCTGTGGTTATTGTTGGTGCAATAGGTGCACTTTTAACTATTTTTAAATATAATGCTATGGGCTTTTTAAATGGCTCAAAGGTTGTTGGCTTTATAAAGGCAGTAATTGGTTTTAAAGATGTAAATTTCGACTTTTACAACAAAAACGGTTTAGGTGTAAATATTTTATCGGCAGTGCTTGTTGGTGTAATTACAGGTATTGCTATGGTATATGTACACCCGTACGGGCTGTTAATTCCATTTGCGTTGTTTGGAATGATATTGGTTATGTATGCACCAATCACAGGTGTATATGCGGCTGTATTTTTGGCAGCAATTATTCCCACAATGCTGCTTGCACTTATTTGTATATGGACAACTCTGTCTCTTCTTGTTAAAGCGTTGTGCAATAAAGGGTTTAAGTGGAAATTAGATGGAACAGGTCTTGGCCTTTTAATACTTTTAACCATACTGTTTGTATCATCAGCACTGTCGTTTGCAATGGTTAAAAGCCTTACTGTATGGGCAATGTATTTTGTGTTTATTATATTCTTTATTGTTGTAGTAAACACAGTTGAAACAAAAGAGCAACTATACGGACTTATAAAGGTATTTATTATATCCGGAGCATTAGTTGCACTTTATGGTATAATGCAATATTTGTTTGGCTGGACAACCACAAACGCCTGGATTGATGAGGAAATGTTTGAAGAAGAAACAATGAGAGTGTATTCAACACTTGAAAATCCAAATGTTTTGGGTGAATTTTTACTGCTTGTGCTTCCGCTTGCGGCAGTACAATTTATAAAAAACAAAGCAACCACTCTTGCGAAGTATGGTTATCTTGCAATTTTTGGTGTTCTTGCCCTGTGTCTTGTACTAACACAATCAAGAGGCTGCTGGCTTGGATTTATATTAAGTGTTGCAATATTTATCACATTCTGGGAAGGAAAGCTATGGGGGCTTATTCCTATTGTCATATGTATTATTCCGTTTGTTATTCCGCAAACAATTGCCGATAGGATAATGAGTATAGGTAATATGGAGGATACATCAACCTCATACAGAGTATTTATATGGCTTGGTACACTTGGAATGTTAAGGCACTATTGGCTCGGCGGAATTGGAATGGGAGAAGGTGCATTCGGTGCAGTATATCCATTCTTCTCATACAATGCAATTATTGCCCCACATTCACATAACACATTTTTACAGCTTACCGTTGAGGCGGGAATAGGTGCATTGATTGTATTTTTAGTTACGCAATTTATATTTATAAAGGGTATGGCGAAAACATACAGATTAGATAACAAAAAAAGTGTCGATTCACTTACTGCGCTTGCGTTTGCTTCGGCAATTTTAGGTTTTTTACTTCAAAGTATGTTTGATTATACCTTCTATAATTACAGAGTTATGGCTTTGTTTTTTATGGTTATGGCAATGGGTATAGCATTAAAATATATAAAGGAGCAAGAAAATGTCTAAATATAAAATTATAGAGGTTTCTTCCGACACAAATATTGGTGGTGCCGGAAAATGTATTTTAACTCTTCTGGAAAATATTAACCGTGAGATTTTTGATGTTAAGGCACTTATTCCAAAAGACAGTCTTTTAAAAGAGCATATTATAAAGCTTGGTGTAGACGTAATTGAAGTTGATGGAATGGCAGATACATCACTTAATAAAGGTGATATTGGTAAATTAAAGAAAATCTTTTTAGAAGAAAAGCCTGACCTTGTGCATACACACGGCAGTATGTCTGCAAGAATTGCTGCAAAAAACGCAAAATCAAAGGTTGTGTTTACACGTCATAGCGTTTTTGAACCTTCAAAAACACTATCAAGGGGGTTAGGTAAAATTATTAACGGAATGGTTAATAATTATTATTCCGACAATATTATTGCAGTTGCTGAAGCTGCAAAGGATAATTTAACTGCAACAGGTGTAAGCGATAAAAAGATTACTGTTATTTTAAACGGTGTAGAGGGACTAAAAAGAGTAGATGATACCGAAAAAGAACAAATAAAAAAACGTTTTGGTATTGAAAATGAAAAGGTTGTTTCTATTGTGGCTCGTCTTGAAGATATAAAAGGTCACGACTATTTTATAGAAGCAGCAGATGAGCTTTTAAATGAAGGTCTAAATGTTAAATTCTTTATTGCCGGTACCGGCTCATATGAGGAGCATTTAAAAAATAAGGTAAAGGAATTAGGAAGAGAAGACAGTATTATTTTCACGGGCTTTATAAGTGATGTTGATAAACTTATGAACATAACAGATATTCAGGCTAATGCTTCATTTGGTACAGAGGCAACAAGTTTGGCATTATTAGAGGGAATGAGTATAGGTATTCCTGCTGTTGTATCAGATTTTGGCGGAAATCCGGGTGTTATCAAAAATAACAAGAATGGATTTGTGGTAGAAAAAAAGAATGCTCATGCATTAGCGCTGAAATTAAAAGCTCTTTTAACTGATGATGAGCTATACAAAAAGCTTTCAGATGGTTCTTTGGAAATATTTAAAAACACCTTTACTGCTAAAGCTATGACGCAAAAAACAGAACAAATTTATATAGATACAATCGAAAAATAAGGGGAGTTAAAAATGAAAAAAGTTAAATGGACAATTATAGATACATTAATTATTCTTGTAATTGCAGTTGTTGGCTTTGTTGGGTATAAAATGTTTTTTAGCAATACAAACACATCATCGCAAAAATCAAAAACTGAAATTGTTGTTATGGTAACAAATAAAAATAAAGGCTTTGCCGATGCAGTACGAGTAGGGGAAAAGGCAACCTTGAGCTTAACAGAAAAGGATGGGGGAATTGTAACAAAGGTTGTTAAAGAACCAAGCAAGACAATGACCTTTAACATTTTAAATGGCGGTTATAAAAATGTTTCAAACAACGAAAAAGAAGATGTATATATCTATTTGGAAGAAGATTGTGATGTGAGCGATCAATACATTAAAACAGGCGACACAATCGTTAGAGTAGGGGAAAGTGTGGCAATAAGAGGCAAGGGCTATGCTTCCGAGGGATTTGTTGTTCAAATAAACGAAGGAGGCGATAAATAATGGATAATAATGGAAAAATCAAGGGAAAATTCAACATTATAGATATTGCTGTGATTTTGTTGATTATTGTTGCTATTATTGGATTTGCGGTTAGATTTAAAAGCAGTTCAACCCAGGCAGTTACATCAGATGTACATTTTAAATATGTGGTTAAAGTAGAGGGCGTTAGAAAATTCACTGTTGATGCATTAAAAAAACACGGTGTTGTTACCGACAAGCGTGCACTTGAATATGTTGGTGAGGTTGTAGATGTAGAGGTTAAAGATGCAACAACAACTGCTGTAATGGCAGATGGAAGCATTGTAAATGCATCGCTTCCCGAAAGATATGATTGCTATGTAACAGTTGAGGCAAACGGCAGAGAATCGGGAGATGGATATATCCTAAAAGACACAACTGAATTATCAATAGGAAGAAATATTGATTTTATAACTAAATATGTTCATACATCAGGAACAATAGAAAGCATCGAAATTGTTAAATAGATTTTAGGACTGTTAGGGAATACTTAACAGTCCTTTTTATTGTACACACAATAAAAAACAGAACTTTTGTTCGTTTTTGCTATTGTAAATTATTTAATTTTGTGATATCATTATATATATTAGAGGAAAGCTTTGTAACATAATTGTTGCATAAGGGTTTATTTTGTAATATTAGGTGATTTATTATTGCATTTAATACTATTATTTTTGTATCAATTATTATTGCAAGCAAAAATAATTTAAGAAATAATTGAATTTTATTCATTTTTTTCTCCGTTTCATCATTTAATATTCGTTGTATAAATTAATATTAAAAATCTAAATATATACTATCTTTCGCATTAAACCTAATAATAATACGAGTTAAAGTTTTACATATTTTTTTTAAAATGTATATTATTTTTAAGTGTAATGTTTTTGTAAAAAATGAAAGAAATATGTAACGGATAATAAATGCTTGTGTAATTGATTTTGCATATATATTGTGTTATAATAGCGAATACAGAGAATAAACCACAATATATTGTGGTTGGCTATATAGACGATATTTAATGATAAGGAAGTGATTAACAATGAAGATTATCAAGAAAGATAACACTATTGAGCCGTTTAACGTGCAAAAAGTTGTTGCAGCAGTTAATAAATCAGCATTCCGTGCATTGGTAACCTTTACAGAAGAAGAAACAGAATTCATTTGTCGATTTGTAACAGAAGAAGCAGAAAAGATGGGTAAGGAGCACATCAAAATTGCAGAAATGCATAATATTGTTGAAGGTGCACTTGAGAGAGTTAATCCAAAGGTTGCAAAAAGCTATCGCGACTACAGAAACTATAAGCAAGACTTTGTTCAGATGCTTGATGAGGTTTATAAAAAGAGCCAGTCGATTATGTATATTGGCGATAAGGAAAACTCTAACACAGACAGTGCACTTGTATCAACAAAAAGAAGTCTTATCTTTAATCAATTAAACAAAGAATTATACAAAAAGTTTTTCTTAACAACAGAAGAGCTTCAGGCTTGCCGTGACGGATATATCTATATTCACGATATGTCTGCACGTAGAGATACCATGAACTGTTGTTTATTTGATGTCCAAAACGTCTTAAGCGGCGGCTTTGAAATGGGTAATCTTTGGTATAACGAGCCAAAATCGCTAGATGTTGCGTTCGATGTAATAGGCGATATTGTTTTATCAGCTGCAAGCCAACAGTATGGCGGTTTTACCGTTCCATCGGCAGATTTAATATTAGAGCCGTATGCTGAAAAATCATTTAAGCGTAATATTGAGAAGTATCGTGCATTAGGTTTAAGCGAAAAAAAAGCTAACGAGGTTGCTTTAAACGATGTAGAAAATGAATTTGAACAAGGCTTCCAGGGTTGGGAATATAAATTTAATTCAGTTTCATCATCAAGAGGTGACTATCCCTTCATTACTGTAACAATTGGTACAGGTACAGGACGTTTTGCAAGAATGGCATCTAAAGCAATGCTTAAGGTTCGTATGAATGGTCAGGGTAAGAAAGGTCATAAAAAGCCTGTTCTTTTCCCAAAGATTGTATTCTTATATGATAAAAACCTACATGGTCCTGGCAAAGAGCTAGAAGATGTATTTGAAGTAGGAATTGAATGTTCATCAAAAACAATGTATCCTGATTGGCTTAGCTTAACAGGTGAGGGATATGTGCCGTCTATGTATAAAAAATATGGCAGAATTATATCTCCTATGGGTTGCAGAGCATTCCTGTCACCATGGTATGAAAAGGGTGGTATGGAGCCTGCCGATGAAAATGATAAGCCTGTATTTGTTGGCAGATGGAATATTGGAGCAGTGTCGTTGCATCTTCCTATGATACTTGCAAAAGCAAGACAGGAATCAAAAGATTTCTATAAGGTATTGGATTATTATTTGAATTTAATACGTAATCTTCATATAAGAACATATGATTATCTTGGTGAAATGAGAGCCTCAACAAACCCATTAGCATATTGTGAGGGTGGTTTCTATGGAGGCACACTTGGTTTACACGATAAAATTAAGCCTATAATGAAGACTGCAACTGCATCCTTTGGTATAACCGCCCTAAATGAACTTCAGCAGTTATATAATAAGAAGTCACTTGCAGAAGATGGTGAATTTGCAAGAGAAGTTTTAGCATATATCAATAAAAAGGTTGAGAAATTCAAAAAAGAAGACGGAAATCTATATGCTATATATGGTACACCTGCAGAATCTCTTTGTGGTTTACAGGTAAAACAATTTAGAGCAAAATATGGTGTTATTGAAAATGTATCAGATAGGGAATATGTATCAAACAGTTTCCACTGTCATGTTACTGAAGATATTACACCTATACAGAAACAGGATATAGAAGGTAATTTCTGGAACCTGTCAAACGGAGGAAAAATTCAATATGTTAAGTATCCTATAAGCTACAACAAGGATGCAATAAAAACATTAGTCAGACGTGCTATGGAGCTTGGCTATTATGAGGGTGTTAATTTATCTCTTGCTTATTGTGATGATTGTGGCTATGAAGAGCTTGAAATGGATGTATGTCCAAAGTGTGGTTCTAAAAACTTAACAAAAATCGAAAGAATGAATGGTTATCTGTCATATTCAAGAGTTAAGGGTGATACAAGATTAAACGAAGCTAAAATGGCAGAAATTAAAGAAAGGGTTAGTATGTAATAATGCGTTATCATAATATTACAAAGGACGATATGCTCAATGGTGACGGACTCAGAGTTGTTTTATGGGTTGCAGGCTGTGAGCATAATTGTAAAAATTGCCAAAATCCTGTTACCTGGGATATAAATGGTGGCCTTGAATTTGACGAAGCTGCAAAACAAGAAATATTTGATGAGCTTGAAAAGGATTACGTATCGGGTATTACATTAAGCGGCGGTGATCCGCTTCATATAAAGAACAGACAGGATATAGGTAAATTAGTTACCGAAATTTCAAAAAAATACCCCGAAAAAACAATATGGCTATATACAGGCTATAAGTGGAAGGATATTTCTAATCTTGAATTTATAAATAAGATAGATGTTATTGTAGACGACAGATTTGTTGAAGAATTAAAGGATGTAAATCTTGCATGGCGTGGCAGTGCTAATCAGGATGTAATTGATGTAAGATTAAGCTTAAAAACAGGTAAAAAGGTTCTACATTGTAAATAATCAGAAGGGGAGCATACAATAATATGAAAAAGGTTGCTAATTTTGAAAAAGTTAGTGAAGAACAATTCAAAAAAGATTGGGATTTAACAGAAGATTATAAGTCTGTTTACGATAATATAAAGCTTCCCAAACGTGCCACTAAAGGTTCTGCGGGATACGATTTCTTTGCACCTGTTGATATAAATCTCAACCCTGGTGAAACAATTAAAATTCCAACAGGTATAAGAGTACAAATTAATGATGGATGGGTACTTAAAATATATCCTAGAAGCGGTCTTGGTTTTAAATTCAGATTACAGTTAAATAATACTGTGGGTATTATTGACAGCGACTATTACAATAGCGATAATGAAGGACATATTTTCTGTAAAATAACAAACGACTCTAATGAAGGAAAGACTGTGTGTGTTAAAGCAGGGGATGGCTTCTGTCAGGGTATATTTGTTGAATATGGTATTACATTTGATGATGATGTATCCGATGAAAGAAATGGTGGATTTGGTTCAACAACAAAGTAAAACAACATATAAAAGGCTTTTTATAAGCCAACTTAAAAAATGAAGGTTTTAGCCTTCATTTTTTAAGTTTATTTTTCTTATTGTATCACGAACTTTCAAAACAACAGAGGGCGATACTGACAATTCATCAATCCCTGTTTTTAAAAACCATTCTGTTAAGCTTATATCGGCTGCTAATTCGCCGCAAATTCCAACCCATATATTATTCTTATGTGCATTTTTAACGCATAATTCAATCAATCTCATTATAGCCTCGTGGTGTGGGTTGTAAAAGTCATCCACAAGCGGATTTTCTCTGTCTATTGCGAGTGTATATTGTGTTAAATCATTTGTTCCAATACTAAAAAAATCCACCATAGTAGCAAGTTTGTCGCTTATTAATGCAGCAGCAGGTGTTTCAATCATAATACCTGTTTCTATATTATCCTTAAATATAATTTCTTGTTCTATTAACTCGTTTTTGACTTCATTAATTATTTCTTTTATTTTAATAATTTCGTTTTCCGATGTAATCATGGGAAACATTATGCTTAAGTTTCCATAAACAGACGCACGAAATAATGCACGCAGTTGCACCTTAAATACATCAGGTTGTTTTAAACAAATTCTAATTGCCCTGTAACCAAGTGCAGGATTTTGTTCTTTTGAAATATTAAAATAATCAATTTGCTTATCTGCACCAATATCTAATGTTCTTATAATTACTTTTTTACCTGCCATACTTTCCAAAACCTTCTTATAAGTTTGAAATTGCAATTCTTCGCTTGGAAAATCACTGTTTTCTAAATATAAAAACTCACTTCTAAATAACCCTATGCCTGATGCGTCATTTAATAAAACCTCACCTATATTTGATAATGAGCCTATATTGGCATATAAATTTATTTTTGTTCCATCAAGAGTTATATCCTCTTTCCCTTTTAGATTTAATAATAGCTTCTTTTTTTCTTCATCTTCATTTTGTTTGTTTTTCATATTTTCTAATGTTATATCGTCAGGATTAACATATATTTTCCCCTCGTATCCATCTACTATTGCCAAATCTCCGCTTTTAATATTATTAAGCATTTCTTCGCCTATACCTATTATTGCGGGAATGTTCATTGTTCGTGCCAATATTGCAGTATGTGAGTTAGATGAGCCGTGTGCAGTTACAAATGCTAAAACCTTATCTTTATCCATAGATACCGTTTCACTTGGTGCAAGGTCGTCTGCACAAATAATTGTTTTATCTGTAAGTGTAAATTTATCATCACAATCTACAAGGTTTTTTATGATTCTGTCGGAAATATCCTTAACATCAGCTGCACGTGACTGCATATATAAATCATCCATATTTTTAAACATTGATGAAAAATTATCAGCTGTTAGAGCCACTGCATATTCAGCACTCACCTTTTGTGTTGAAATAATGTTAATAACAGATTCATTAATATCTTCATCCTCAATCATCATTTTGTGTATTTCAAATATCTGTGCATTTGATGCACCAACTTCTTCCAATGCTTTTTGGTATATTGTATCAAGTTCAACTATTGATGCTTCTTTAGCTTTTTCGAAGCGATTTATTTCATTTGAGATATTACTTATATGTTTACGTTTAACCGATATATCCCCACGCTCATATATGCTGACCTTACCAATAGCAATTCCACCACACACACCTTTTCCTTGCACAACAAGCATTATAGTTTCCTCCAAACAATGTTATAAATTTTCATTTAAAAATTTTTGCAGTGCCTCCTGTGCATCATTTTCATCAGGTCCATCAATATATATTTTGATTGTATCTCCGCATTTAATGCCTAACCCCATAAGTGAAATAAGTCTTGATGCATCAATTCTTTTACTATCTTTTTCAATACCGATGTTACTGTCAAATTGCTTACATAGATTAATTAAAAGACCCGCAGGACGTGCATGTATGCCAAGACTATCCTTAATTTTATATTCAAATTCCTTCATATATACCTCTCGTTTTATACTGTTAAAATGCCTTCTTCGCTTTCAATTAAAAGGAGTATTTCTTCTTCGTTTCCGTTTTGTGCATTAATATATACAATAAAATTTCTGTCTTGAAAATTACCCTTAAATTCATAGCAAAGTACCTCCTCTAAACTATCCTTTGGTATTAAGGCAAGTCCTGAATGATTTACCTCAAGCGATGTAGATACATATTCTTTTGCTTCTTCTTTTGATATGCTTGGTTGTGAAAGTTGCCTTTCGGTATGACTTGTTAAATATCCCTTTGCTTCAAAACCAACAACTTCACCGCTATCAAGAGCTATTTTGACTTTTATTAGGTCGCTGTAACATATAACACCGTCTTGTGAATATGCAAAGTTTATGGTTGCAATATTATTTGATTTCTCATAATAGCTTGAAACCATATCATATATACCCTTGCTTTCTAAAAATTCCATTGCCTTTTCGGTTGCCGACGGAACATCAAGAACAGGATTTTCAACTGTTACACTATCAAGGAAATATAAAACATATCCGCCTTTTTTTGTTACACTCACAGATATTTGGTCTGTTTTTGTTGATATACCAAATGTATAGGCAGGAATATCATTGTTGTTAGATTCATTAATAAACTTTAAGTTCTGTCCGCGATCCCCTAAAAACTCTTTAGCTTTCTTTAAGGCATCCTCTTTTGAAATTTCATCCTTATTTTCAAGCATTTTAGGCTTTTGATTTACAATATGCTCCGAAAAAGGTCCATCATATATAAGCGAAGGGTATTCATCAAATGCCTTTTCAACATTCTCAAGACTTGATAATATTCCGTCATCATCTGCATGAACTGTATTTTTTGAATCTGATTTATTATTTAAATCGGAAATTTTAATTTCACCGCTATATAGCTTGTCCTGTATTTCTCTTAAGTTATCCTTTAGTGAGCTTGAAAAGGAATTTAATTGTGCGAGTGTTTCATATTCTTCTTCTGATATTTCTTCGCCCTTGATCATAGCTTGAGATAAAACATAGGTATAATCACCAACCTGTGAGAGAAACTTCGATGTATTTTCCAAAGAAACTTGTGTTGTTGGCAATTGACCCAAACATGATTTTGCTTCAGCTGCTTCACTGAAAATATCATTTGAGATGGATGCAAGCTGCGATGGTGTTTTAACAAGCTGGGCTTTAGTTAGCTGAACATCAATATTATCAATATAATCCACAAGCTCATAAAAAGCACGATTGTAGCTATTTTCAACACTTATTTCAAGTGCGGATGCAGTTTTTTTAACATTTAGTGCCCATAGCAGGCATCCAATAACCGCCGCTATAAGTATTGAATATAGCCAAACGTGAATTGATTTAGTTTTTTCCATTTAATATTACCTCCTGTTTATCTGCAAAAACGATGTTTTCCTATTTGTACTATAAGCGGCCGTGACCAAATCCACGAATTAGTAGCAGTATCAGGGTTAAAATAGTAAATTGCACCTGATGTAGGGTCCCATCCGTTCATTGCATCCTTACATGCTTTATAAACTGTTGAATTTTCACTTATTGGCACATTAATCTGTCCGTCGGAAACAGCAGTAAAAGCACCAGGTTGATATATTACTCCTGATATTGTGTTTGGAAATGATGAGTGTTTTACTCGATTTAATATTACCGCTGCAACTGCAACCTGTCCTTCGTAGGGCTCACCTCTTGCTTCGCCATTAACTGCGCGTGCAAGTATTTGTGCGTCACTTGAGGACATCTGTGCATTAACAACACTATATCTCATAAGAAATGATGAAAGGGTAACAATTGTTAATATTATTGATGTAAATTTTTTCATAGTAAATCCTCCTGTTATTTAACCTTATCATTTCAAATAATTTTGCTTTTTATGTATAAATTACTATAATATTTGTCTATCATTATGTTGAAAGCAAAAATTGGAGGAATTAAAATGAAAAATATAATTAATGCGCTTGTTTTGTCGTTTGTATTGACATTGTGTGTTCAAGCCTATTCATTAAATATAAATAGAGATTTGCAAAATAATTTAATAAGGTTACATATTGTTGCAAACAGTAATAGCGAAAACGATCAAAAAATAAAATATAAAATACGTGATGAGATATTAAAAAACGTTTCTCTAACCGATAAAAATTTCCTTATTAAAGCAGAGAAAATTGCAAACAATGAATTAATTAATGTAAATTACAAAGCAACAGCAATATTTGACAAGTTTTATTTTCCTAAAAAGAAATATAAAAACATAACTCTGCCGCAAGGCTATTATAATGGAATTAAAATATTTCTTGGGGAAGGGAAGGGTGAGAATTGGTGGTGTATGCTGTATCCGCCTGTTTGCGTAAGTAAAAATGAGGTTGAAATTGATAAAAAAAGTAAAATTATATTAAAAAATGAATTAAATAGTGAAACTTACGACATAATAACACAGAATAATGATAAAATTATTGTAAAATTTAAGGTGGTGGAAGCATATAATTATATTATAGAGAAGTTGAAAAATATTTAATTATTTTCAAAAATGTATTGACAAAAAGCTTTTAATATGGTATTATATATTGGTAGTCGATTTTAGACTATTAATTTAATATATCGCGGGATAGAGCAGTTGGTAGCTCGTCGGGCTCATAACCCGAAGGTCGTTGGTTCAAGTCCTTCTCCCGCAACTATGTAAAATGGCTTAAAACTGTGGTTTTAGGTCATTTCTTTTTTTGTGTCTTTTTGCAAATAGTGTGTTTTGGTGTTTATTAAGAGTTTTATATGGTCTTTTAACATTCCTATCATAAAAAAACGCAAAAAAATACAGGCATAGAGCCTGTATTTTTGATATTTATATTACTTCAATCGCATGACGTGTAGCATGGCAGTTTACATTTACCGCAACGGGCAAGCCTGCAATGTGGGTAGGGAATACTTCAATGTTAACACCTAATGCGGTTGTTGTTCCGCCCATTCCCTGTGGACCAATTCCAAGCTTATTTATTTTTTCTAAAAGTGTTTTTTCAAGCTCTGCGTAGAATGGATTTTCATTTGAAGAATTAACCTCTCTTGTTAGTGCTTTTTTCGCAAGAACGGCACATTTATCCATTGTACCGCCAATTCCAACACCTATAACCATTGGAGGACACGGATTGGCACCTGCTTTTCTAACAGTTTCTATTACAAAGTCAACCACACCGTCAAGTCCGTCTGATGGATTTAGCATCTTTAAACCGCTTTTGTTTTCACTGCCAAAGCCTTTAGGAGCAAAGGTAATCTTAACCTTATCGCCTTCAACAAAATCGTAGTGAATTATTGCGGGTGTGTTATCCTTTGTATTTACTCTGTTTAGCGGGTCGCCAACCACAGACTTTCTTAAATAACCTTCAGTGTAGCCTTGCGAAACACCTTTATTTATTGCCTCGGTTATTGTATCACCTTCAATTATTACCTTATTACCAATTTCAACAAAAAACACTGCCATACCTGTATCCTGACAAATCGGCACTTCTTTTTGATGTGCAATTTCTGCATTTTTTAACAGATTTTCCAAAACACCTTTTGAAACATCAGATTTTTCTGTTTTTAAACTGTTTTCTAATGCCTCTTTAATATCAGGCGTGATATGACAAGTTGCTTGTATACACATATCACGTACTTTCTTTGTTATTTCCTCTGAATTAATTGTTCTCATATTTTTTAATCCTTTCTGAATTTAATTTTCTTATATTATTAATACCCATGAATCAAACCATTTAAGGAATATATTAACATATTCTTCATCACAGGGATATCCCGATAATACGGGATAAAACATTAAAAACAATAATATAGCCAATGTAACATAAGCATATGATGTGGCCTTGCATAACACTCTTTTATTCGATGTGTTCGCATTATTATACAAATTATATATTGTATATCCAATCATAAGTACCACAAACGGTACGGAAGGGAAGTAGTGATATATATAAGTTGTTCTTGTAACAAACACCCACGGCAATAGCTGTGCAAGATATGCCACAATCAAAAACAGTGCTGTTTTATCTTTTTTTACAAACAGGCGGTATACTATATAAATGAATGCAGCTATTCCTGTCCACCACACAAGCGGATTACCAAATGAGCTTATACCTTCTTTAATATTATTGTGAATTGTACCTGTATAATATAAAATAGGTCGTTTCATTGTTAGCCACTCATACCATCTTGATGAATATGGATGGGTTGAATTAACCACGGTTTCACCATGATACGTAAACATTGATACCTGATTTTCCCATATTGCCTTTAAACTGAATTCACCATTTGAAGCAAGGTGGGGGATATATGATAATATATATATCAATAGTGGTACTAATACAAAGAATATACAACAGAATATAACTGTAATAGTTGTATTTTTCTTAAAGCTATTAATTACATATCTATGGCTTATGCTAACTGTTTCATTATCGGGGCTTTGCATTGCAAGCGTATATTCTCTGTATCTCTTATATAGTGTAATAAAGAATATTATTGCAAGACCTATCCCTGCATAAATTCCCTGCCACTTTACTGCAATTCCAAGTCCCATTGAGATACCGCACAACCCAAGCGGTATAAGTGTTCTTTTTAGCGATGTATCATAAAAGCTTAATGAATAATATTTAAACATAAACAAATACATAAGCATTATAAAGAATGTTACAAATACATCTATTGTTGCAATTCTTGTTTGCGAGAAATGCATAAAATCAAATGTAAACAGCAAACACGTAATACACGATAACCAACGTATTTTTAAAAGCCTTTGTGCAAATATATAAATCACAGGTATCATCAAGATACCAAACAGTGTGCCTGCAAATCTATATCCAAACGGCGTCATACCAAATATTCGTATGCCTGTTGAAATAAGTGTTTTACCAAGCGGCGGGTGTGTCCATTCATACACGTCAAATTTATGAATAAACTCATATGCAGTGCGTGCGTGATATATTTCATCAAAATATGTGCCGTTTTTGTAGCTTATATGTTTAGGTAAAAGTTCCTGCTCATCGAACATATTAACTACATACGGTGCACTGTTATTAATTGGTGTAATTATATTTCCGGAAACTTCAATTAAACATAATTCATTTATAAATATATTTTTAGACGGTGCCGAAAGTGTAATATATTGTGCTGTTTTCTGTGTTGGTATTTCATTCCATTTAAATACACTTCCAGTATCAATTATTTGTGTGTCTGTAACAATTTTATTTTTATTTAGATACTCTATCTCTATTGTGTTATTTTCATCAATGTTGTTATGCCCTAAAAACATTTTTATTTCATAAATGTTTTTTTCTTCACCCAAATCAATAGTTACTGCGGTAGTGGTAATTTTTGTGCTTGTTTGCGGAGAAGAAGTGTCACCTAAATTGTAGAAGGCAATTAATGAATATATTGCCATAATTGATATAATTATTATATAATCAACCTTGTTTAGTCGGTTAAAATTCATACTTCTCGTAAATTTAAAATTCTTAAAGTTTTTTCTCTTTTTAATCAGAATAGCATCAAAAGCTTTATTATTACAATAGTATCTGTTTGTATAAATAATTACTGCTACAAGTATAATTATATTTATAACGGATGCAATATTAACTGTTATGCATCTGTAAAACTTGTTTATATCCTGATTATAAACAAATAAAACCCATGCTGTGTTAAAAAATTGCGATACTGTGAATGCAGTATATAAAATATAGCTTTTTAAATCCTTGTTATATATGAATGCAACCAACATCAAAAGCATAGATGTGTATGCATATCTGTCGTGCATTTTGGTTGATAGCATAAATGTTAAAAACGAAAGCAATGCACCAACATAATAATACTTTGATTGTTTTTTTGATTTAAAGAAAACATATCCGCAATAAAATACAATTAACGCAAGAATTATATATGTTGCCACACTCATAACAGGTGTAATGCTTGTCCAGTTAAGTCCAAATGCGCCCCAGATATTAAATGCATTAACTGTTAAATACGGGTATGATGACAGAGTTGATACATATTGTTCGTAAACATTTTTTACACCAAACGGCATTGATAAAGCAAATATCATTAATATTGCACATAAACCATATGCTAAACTTTTAACAAATAATTTTTTATTAAAACCGTTTAGAAATACGTTTTCAATTATACCGAAAAGTATAAGCGGAAAAAACATAAATGCTTGCGGCTTAATAAAAATACATAGTGCAAACACAAAATATGATTTAATAAGCTGCTTATTTGAAAGCATATAAATCATCAAAAGTATAAAGAATGTATATACTGAATCAACCTGTCCCCATAGAGAACTATTTATAATTGTTGTTGGATTAAACAAATACAATGCACTAATGAATGCACCTAATGTTTTAGTAACGCCTATCTTTAATGTAATCTTATAAACAAATAGTGCACATAAAATATCGGCTATAATTGACGGTGATTTAATCAATAACCAAAGCATTCCATCGGTGAGATTAAAAAAGCTTTTTATTGCACCTATCACATATAATACATACATATATCCAGGTGGGTAATCGTGAAAAGCCTCACTTGTATAAAACGCAGAAAAGCCATCATCAAAAATCATAGACGACCAACCTGTAAAGCAATTCATATCTGTTTCATGACCACGATACATCACCGAGGCAATAATACGTACAAACAGTGCAATTATAGTAAGTAAAAGCATTGTTGTGTGCGATTTATTTAATTTTCCATTATTAGTTATTATATTAATTTTACTGATGTTGCTGTATCTCCAAAAAAAGAAAAACACACATATGCATACTGCAACGGACAATATCAAATAACCCATTTTTCTACTCCGTTATATTTAAATATAATACAACCTGTATTCTATCATATTTTTCGCTTTTTTTCAAGTGAATTTATTTAATTATATGATTTTATTTTATAAAAATAATGTTAATGAATAAATATTGACAAATTGTGACGATTGATGTATAATTATTAGTATATTATTTTATGAGGTGAACAATATGGCAATGACAATGACTCAAAAAATTCTTGCTAATGCTGCAGGGCTTGACAGTGTAAAAGCAGGAGATTTGATTATGGCGGATTTAAGCTTGGTTTTGGGTAATGATATTACATCTCCCGTTGCAATTGGTGAGTTTGATAAAATAGGTTCAAAATCAGTTTTTGATAAGACAAAGATTGCACTTGTGCCTGATCACTTTACACCAAATAAAGATATCAAATCAGCACAACAGTGCCTGATGGTCAGAAACTTTGCAAAATCACAGGATATTTTAAATTACTTCGAGGTTGGTGAGGTTGGTATAGAGCATGCACTACTACCCGAAAAAGGACTTGTTGTGGCAGGTGATGTTGTAATAGGTGCAGACTCTCATACTTGTACATATGGTGCATTAGGTGCATTCTCAACGGGCGTTGGCTCAACAGATATGGCTGCAGGTATGTCTACAGGTAAAGCATGGTTTAAAGTTCCTGAAGCAATAAAATTCAACCTTACAGGAAAGTTGAATAAATATACAAGCGGTAAAGATTTAATTTTACATATAATTGGTATGATTGGCGTTGACGGTGCATTATATAAATCAATGGAATTTACAGGTGAGGGTATGCACTCACTTACTATGGATGACAGATTTACTATTGCAAATATGGCAATTGAAGCAGGCGCAAAGAATGGTATTTTTGAGGTTGATGATTTAACGGTTGAATATATGAATGAACATTCAACCAAGGAATACAAGGTATTTAAGGCGGATGACGATGCAGAGTATTGTCAGGTTATAGATATTGATTTATCGAAGGTACCGCACACAGTTGCATTTCCTCATTTACCTGAAAACGCAAGAACACCCGAAAATTGGGGAGATGTTGACATCGACCAGGTTGTTATAGGCTCTTGCACTAACGGCAGAATTTCAGATTTAAGACGTGCAGCTCAAATACTAAACGGTAAACACGTTAAAAAGGGAATAAGAGTTATTGTTTTCCCTGCAACACAGAAAATATATCTTGAAGCATTAAAGGATGGTACATTATCAACTCTTGTTGAAGCGGGTTGTGTAATATCAGCACCCACCTGCGGACCTTGCCTTGGCGGTCATATGGGTATATTGGCACAAGGGGAGAGGTGTGTTTCCACAACAAACAGAAACTTCCTTGGTCGTATGGGTCATATTGAAAGTGAAGTTTATCTTGCAAGCCCTGAAGTTGCTGCAGCAAGTGCAATAACAGGAAAAATAACTGCACCCGAGGAGGTAATGTAATATGAAAGCAAACGGAAAAGCAATAAAATATGGTGATAATATAGATACAGACGTTATTATCCCTGCAAGATATTTAAATACATCATCACCCGAGGAGTTGGCAACACATTGTATGGAGGATATCGACAAGACATTTGTTAACAGAGTTCAAAAAGGTGATATTATGATTGGTGGTGCAAACTTTGGTTGTGGTTCATCAAGAGAACACGCACCTATTGCAATTAAAGCAAGCGGAATCTCGTGTGTTATAGCAAAGGATTTTGCAAGAATTTTCTTTAGAAATTCCATTAACATAGGATTACCTATTTTAGAATGTCCTGAAGCGTCAAATGATATTGATGAAAATGACGATGTTGAAATCGATTTTGATACAGGTGTTATAACAAATAAAACTAAAAATAAAACATATCAGGCTGCAGCATTTCCTCCGTTTATGCAAGGAATTATTAATGCAGGCGGACTTGTTGAATATATTAAGAAAGACAACTGATTTGAAAGGAAATACATATTATGGCAGAGTTTAATATAGCTACAATACCTGGAGACGGTATTGGCCCTGAAATTGTTGCAGGTGCAGTTACAGTCCTAAAGGCTGTTGAAGAAAAATTTAACCATAAATTTAACTTCACTGAAGTTTATATGGGTGGATGTGCAATAGATAAATTTGGTGATCCGTTGCCTCAAGAAACCATTGACATATGTAAGGCATCGGATAGTGTGCTTTTAGGTGCAGTTGGTGGTCCTAAATGGGATAATGCTCCTAAAAGACCCGAGGCAGGATTGTTAGGTATTAGAAAAGCACTTGAGTTATATTCAAATTTAAGACCGTCTATTTTAAAACCACAGCTTAAGGACGCATCGCCTCTAAAGGATTCAAAGCTTGAAAATGGCTTGGATGTTATGGTTGTAAGAGAGCTTACAGGCGGTATATACTTTGGTAAAAAGCAAAAGGCTGATGATGAAAGCTGGGCATCAGATGAGGAAAAATACAGTGTTGAGGAAATAGAACGTATAGGCAAGATTGCATTTGAAACAGCAATGCTACGTAATAAAAAGCTTGTTTCTGTTGATAAAGCAAATGTTCTTGAATCTTCGAGATTGTGGAGAAAAACAATAACAAAAATGGCACAGCAATATCCCGAAGTGGAATTAACCCATATGTATGTGGATAACGCTGCAATGCAGCTTGCGATTAATCCTGCACAATTTGATGTTATGGTTACATCTAATATATTTGGTGATATTTTATCCGACCTTTCATCTGCAATTGCAGGCTCAATAGGAATGTTACCATCTGCATCGCTTGGTGCAACAAAATGCGGTATGTATGAGCCAATTCACGGAAGTGCACCTGATATTGCGGGAATGGATATAGCGAATCCAATTGCTACAATAATTTCAGCAGCTATGATGTTGGAAATGAGCTTTGGTTTAGTAGACGAAGCAAAGGCAATAAACAACGCAGTAGATAAGGTTTTAGACCAAAATTACAGAACAACCGACATAATGTCCGAGGGTATGACAAAAGTAGGTTGTAAGAAAATGGCAGAGCTTATTGCACAGAATTTATAATTAAAACAAGGGCAGTGTAGCATATAAATACACTGCCTTATATTTATAAAAACGAGGTATTTTATATGGCACAAAACCACTCGAACGTATGTTCTAATAGGGTAGTACTTGATTACAGAGCACATAAAGAAACAGTAGAGGAGTTAGAAAAACTCGGTTTTGTTGTTGTGCCATCATTAAAATTATCTAATTTATATAATGCAATAGACGGTCATTGTGATATTCAGCTTTTTAAATGTGGTGATGGACTTATTGTGGCACCTGAAGCTTATGATTATTATAAGAACAAGCTTGCAGATATTAATATTATAAAAGGCTCAAAATCGCTTAAAACTGAATATCCACACGATATTGCTTACAATAGTGTAAATTTAGGAAATTACATAATTTGTAACCGCTTGTACACGGCGATAGAAATTCTCGAATATGGGGTAAGGTATTCTAAAAAAATTCTGAATGTACGACAGGGGTATGCAAAATGCAGTGTTTGTATTGTAAACGGCAATGCAATCATCACAGCCGACAAATCAATTATAAAAATATGTAAAGAAAATAAAATTGATGTGTTGGAAATAAACCAAGGATATATTGAACTAAATGGAGTGGATTATGGATTTATTGGCGGTGCAACAGGCTTAATTAATAAAACAACGCTTGCAGTAAACGGTGAATTAAAAACACACCCTGATTGTAATAACATTATATCATTCTGTAAAAACTATAATGTAGATGTAGTTGAACTTAAAAAAGGCAATTTATATGACATAGGTTCCATTTTTACTATTTAAGTTAGATAAAGAGCAATTTATCTAACTTAAATATATTTTAAACAAACAGTCCCCTATATTTTGTACACAAAAAAAGTAGTATCTCCTCAAAATACTACTTTTTTATTTCTTATTCTCTTATTTGTCCGTCGCCATACACAACATATTTTACAGATGTAAGTGCCTCCAATCCCATTGGACCTCTTGCGTGCATTTTTTGTGTGCTTATGCCAATCTCTGCACCAAAGCCAAATTCAAATCCATCAGTAAAACGCGTGGATGCATTCACATACACTGCAGCAGCATCAATTTCATCTAAAAATCTCTTTTGAGCTTTATAGTCGTTTGTGATTATAGCTTCGGAGTGACCTGTGTTATATTTATTTATGTGTTCTATTGCCTCTCCTATTCCGTCAACTGCTTTTACTGATATAATATAATCGTTATATTCTGTAAAATAATCCTCATCGGTTGCTTTTAAAACGTCGGGATAAATACTCATACAATATTCATCAGCTCTTATTTCAACATTTTTGTCTTTTAATGCATCAAACATAACAGGAACAAAGCAGTTGCATATTTTCTTATCTATAAGCAGTGTTTCAGCTGCATTACAAACCGACGGTCTTTGAACCTTTGCATTAAGCACAATTTTAAGTGCCATATCTAAATCAGCTTCACCATCTACATAAATATGGCAGTTACCTGCTGCAGTCTCCACCACAGGCACAGTTGCGTTTTCAACAACACTTTTTATAAGCCCTGCACCGCCTCTTGGAATAAGCATATCTACATAACTGTTTAATTTCATTAGTTTTGTTGCGGTTTCACGTGATGTATCTTCTATTATATTTAATGCACCCTCTGGTACCCCAACGGAATATGCGGCTTCCTGCATAATTTGCATAAGTGCTTTATTTGAGTTTATTGCTTCACTTCCACCTCGAAGAATACAACAATTTGATGTTTTAAGACATAACACAGCCGCATCAACAGTTACATTTGGTCTTGCTTCGTAAATAATTGCAATAACTCCCATAGGAACACGTCGCTTACCAATCTCTAACCCGTTAGGTCTTTTCCACATACTTATTGTTTCGCCTATTGGGTCGTTTAGAGCTGCTACTTGTCTTACACCTTCTGCTATATTAAATATTCTATCTTTTGTAAGCTTAAGTCTGTCTATCATAGCCTGCTTTATGCCCTTTTGGGTTGCAAATTCTATGTCTTTTATATTTTCCTTTAAAATCATTTCGTAATTTTCTTCAAGTAAATCAGCAATTTTATTTAAAGCTTTGTTCTTTACCTCTGATGATAATGTTGCCATTTTATAGGAAGCACTTTTTGCTAAATTGCCCTTTATTTCTAATTCGTTATTCAAAATATTATATGTCCTTTCAATAAATTATAGATTATGATAGTTCTTTGAAACAAACAATGTTCCAACAGACTTACCATCTAAAATATCATAAATTGAATTCATATTATTTCCGTTTGCAATAATCATATGTATGCCTGCTTCTGTTGCAATCTGTGCAGCATCAAGCTTTGTAATCAT
>JAZRPB010000005.1:0-39022 GCA_045649025.1 Clostridia bacterium
GTAGTTGTAGTAGTTTTCTATTTTAGCTGAAACTGTTGCTTTTTGGCCATCTACTGTTATTGATGGGTCGAATGTACCCTTGTTGTGTAGACCAAGCATTTTAGATGCTGTACCCCACTTGTCTGTGCCTGCAATAAATGCCTTTGTTGCACTCCAGTTATTTCCGCTGATTGTTGCAAGTGCTTGAGCATCAACATCTGTGAAGTCTTCGAAGTCTTCTTCAAATTCTGTATTTACTGTAAATGCGTATAGCTTATCAGCAAATGAAAGTGTGAATTCTTCGTCTCTTGGCAACATTTCTTCAAATGTAACACGAACTGTTGTATCATCAAGAGTTGTGTTTGAAATTACAACTTCGTTACCTTCTGCGTCTACTATTTCAACAGGTAGATATTCGCTCTCGTATGGTACGCCGCTAAATTCAATATCAACACCGTATACATCGGCATAAATATCTGTTACTGTTGGAATTTCTCTTTCTTCATATTCACAAGTTGTAACAACAACGTCGTCTATTAATGCTACGCCATAATTACCATTTGTATAACCAAATTTATTAGTAGTTACTGTTGGCAAAGCATCGCCTGTAAGAGTTGTTGAATTTGTCATTTGTGGAATTGCTTCGCCTGTGAAGTCTGCAAAAAGAGAAACGTCAGCTTCGTTAATTCTCATTGCCACATTTGAAACTGCCAACGGACGAGTTATAGGATCAGCACTTATATCTCTCATTCCGTCTATTCTCTTTGGACTCCATATTCCTTCGCCATCATTAAACAAATTCATTATACGTTGCTCTGTGTATGGAGGGTTTGCTACGTCGTAACCGTTACCGATTAAACCAATCGCTGTGCCTGTTGGCTTTTTATAATAATCCCCATCAAGCTCTGTTGGGATATCAGAATTACCTACGCCATACGCTCTTCTCATCAATTTGGCACCATTTTCACCAATTATTTCCTGGTTGTTGCCGCGCACCTCTACGCTGTCTCTTAATTGTCTTAAACTGTAGAAGTTTGTTGCGTTGCTTTCACCAAACCATAGATATGTATTATCTAACCAGAAAGCATTTGCTGGGCTCTTTGTAAGTCCGTAGTTGTAGTAGTTTTCTATTTTAGCTGAAACTGTTGCTTTTTGGCCGTCTACTGTTATTGTTGGGTTGAATGCACCACTGTTGTGTAGACCAAGCATTTTAGAAGCTGTGCCCCACTTTTCTGTGTCTGTAATAAATGCCCTCGATGCACTCCAGTTATCTCCTTCAAGTATAGAAACAAAATTTTCAGTCTCATCATCTGTGAAGTACTCGAAGTCTTCTTCAAATTCTGTTTTAACTGTAAACATATACTGCATATCAGCAACTGAAAGTGTGAATTCTTCGTCTCTTGGCAACAAGTCTTCAAATGTAATACGAAGTGTTGTATCATCAAGAGTTGTGTTTGAAATTGCAACTGGGTTACCTTCTGCGTCGACTATTTCAAGGGATTGATAGTCGGGTACGTCGTTGAATTCGATATCAACGCCGTATACATCGGCATAAAAATCGGTAACATCTGCTGCGCTTGCAATTGTTGGGAAAGCTATTGATGTAAGCACCATTGAAGTTGCAATTGCTGTAGATAAAACTCTTTTAATAAAGTTTTTCATTTTATCTTCTCCTTTTCTATATTTTTGGTTTTGGTTCTTTTGGGGTGTGTATTAATTTTCCCCGTTACTTTTTGGGTAGGCACTATGTATTGCCCCCAACAAGCTCTCGCATCAACATTAGGGGGATGTTGCTGCGGGGGTTTAACGGGGATTATTAAATCACCCTCTTAAACCTTTTCCTTTGGCCGTTGTGTTTTAAATAGAGGATAAAACACAGACTGCCCTTTTTTCATCCGATGTGCGTTTTTGGAGGAGCTGCACAGGGGATGTTTTTTTGTGTATATAAAATCCTCTGTTTAGACAGTTATGTGAATGTGTGTCTAAAAAGGAGATTTTTTAAATTATAGGGGTTAGGGAGCCCCTTTGAGTAATGATATTAAATAGGAAGAAACTCCTGATTTATTCGGTGTCTATTAATTCATATACCGACATTGGTGCTCTGTTGGTGGTGTTATCCCAAACAAACACCTTAACCGACTTTGTTTTTCTTCCTAAATTATTAAGACTAAATGTTACATTGCTTCTTTGTGCGGCATCAAGACCTGGTACAGTATTGTTATAATATGCACTTAACATCTCGCCATTTTCGCCATATGCAACTGCAACCACTGCCATATTCATATCTTCGGCGGTGTAGTTTACCAATGTGATTGAACCTTCTGCCGCTGTGGCAGTTGCCCAGTCGCCGCCTGTTGGAGTAACACTCATTGCGGCTGCAACTATGCCTGTTTCTTCATATACCTTAAATGCTGTAATTTCTATATCGTCAAGGCTGTAGTAGCCTGTTTCGGCTGAAACATATTCAATAGAACCCTTTTTCTGTGTGCTTGCCATTGTTACAGGTCCTATTCTTTGTTCAAAAACGCCTGTGGAAATATTTTTTACATAAACAGTTATTGTGTTACCTGTTTTTACTATTCTTATTGTGTTACCGTCTTTTGGGGTGGTAGTAGATACTGTTTGTTCTGCACCTGTTGTGGTAAGCACCTTTCCTGCAAACGGATAAGATTCTTCGGCAGATGAGAATGCCTCGCCTGCATTATATACAAACAGTGTGCCGTTTGACATCCTATAAGCATCACCTGATCTTTCATGATCGAGCGCTGTGTTCGAGTAATTTGTGTCGCTTCCGCTATTTCTGTCTCTTAGCTGTAAATTACCTGCCATGAAGTATAACCAGTTATAGTTGCTGGTGTTAGTCTTATTAAAGTGAAATTGATCATACAGGAACGGTTCGTTGTACTTTTTCTTGGTTGATCCTGATCCGGTATTGTCTCTTATTGGGTACAGCGCCTGATGCTTGAATTCAATTGTGAGGTTTTCCATGTCGCTTGTGCCAAGCTCTTTTACTGTTCCGTCTTCGTTATAGGTTGTGTTTGTGGAGAAAACAAACGTACCGCCTGCTTTATAACCACGATGGTTTGGTGTTTCGGATGTATCCCAACGGTCTGCCTGTGTTTTTGCAGTTATGGCACCGGGGATTGTGTCT
Organism: Clostridia bacterium; assembly: GCA_045649025.1. Lineage (GTDB taxonomy): Bacteria > Bacillota > Clostridia > UBA1381 > UBA1381 > Ornithomonoglobus_A. The sequence goes on from JAZRPB010000005.1 coordinate 3,131, forward strand.
CCCACTGTTGTGCCCTCGAAGTCTTCAGATGCAACAATTTCTTGTGCAAACTTTTTACGGAAGTCTTTTTTTGTGCCCACAGCCTCTGTGCCAAAGCCTTCCGGAATAAAGATTTCGTATTCTGTACCCTTTTCCATTGTTGGGAAAGCAACGTTTAGCTTGCCGTCTGTGGTAATTGTTGCTGTTGTAGACATCACTTCACCTGTTTGTGTGTTAAGTATTTCAACACCAGTTGTTGGCGTTGCCGTGTCTATTGTTTGGTCGAATTCTACCACTACTACACCAAGGTTACCTGTAACCTCTGTTGGTGTTGCTTCTATTTGTACAAAATCTACAACGTATTCTGTTTGAGCTGTAACCTTATAGTTTGTATCTCCGTAGCCTTGTGCGATAACTACTTTATATGTATTATCCACCGCAAAAGCGTTTGGTGCAATCTTTAACACATCATCTTCCTTTGTGAAGGTGATATTAGCATAAGGAATTTCTGTGTATGTGCTATCGTCGGCACCAATTGCCTTTTTATATACTGTTATATAACCACTCTCGGTGGTTGTTATTTCCTCTATATTTCTGTCGAAAGTGATGTTGATGCTTGTTGGAGTAAGCTGCTTGTTTGTTATTGCCATTGGAGTAGGGGCAATATCTTTTTGAAGTGTGAAACCTGCTGCCTCTTCAACTCTTAAATCACCAACGCCAAAGCCGTTAGGAATTATTACTGTGTAGTTATTGTCTGCTGTAATGCCTTCTGTAAGGACAATGTTTAGAATTGATTTATCGGTTTCATCAACTGTGATGACTTTTTCTACCTCTGTTTCGTTTTCTTTTACAATGATTGTATCTAACGATACAGGGCCTATGCCTGTTAGCTCTTCGTTAAAGTCTAATGTAAGCTTTGTTGTGTCGCCATTAAGAGTTGGCGCTGTGATTGTGCCCGATGGTATGGGTGAAAGGTCTTCGGTGTACATTGTAACACGAACATTGTCGATTACTGCAAGACCTCTGTTTAGATTTGTAAGACCTATTACGAAATCACCTGCGGTTGTTTCAACAGAGGCATCGGTGTGTGTAACGGCTTCTGCATCAGCAAAGCCTGTGATTGTTGTGCCGTTTGTTCTTAATGCAATTGCTCTTTCGGTTGATTCGTTTGTTCCGTCAACTGCAGTATCTTTTGAAACAACCAAACTGCCTGCATTCACAAGCTTACCAAAACCGTAGTTGCCGTCACTGTCATTGGGAATAACATAACCTGTATTTCCTACAGCTGTTGTATATTCTGCTGATGCATTGGTTGTTCCAACCTCAAACGAGTTATATGTTAACAACAGCTTGCTTGCTTTTGTATACTCTGTGCTACCTGTTGTTTGTGATCTTGAAAGCACAGAAATGTTAACCTGTCCCTCGGTTGCCACCGCATTTGCAAGACGATTTTTTCTGTAGCCCTTTATATCTGCCATAAAGGTTGCATCCGATAAATTCTCGAAAGTATCAATATCGGTGATTGCAAAAGCACCGTTTGTTACACCAACCTCGGTGTCGCCATTAACCTTTCTCACAAACGCACCGCCGTCACCTGCTGTTAGTGAATAGTTACCGTATTTGTTTGAAAAGCTCTTTGTGTCGACTATGTCCTCACCAGGTAATGCGCCCGTGTAGGTATCATATGTAAGGTTTTCAAAATCCTCATAAAACATTGTTTTAATTTGGAAGTCTTTTGTTTCGTCACCGATTGTTAATGTATACGGTGTGTCAACATCAAGAAGTTCGCTGTTATCAGGAGTTACAACAACCTTTGTTTCAACATCAGTTGATACTGTTGCTGTTACGGCAACAGCTGCTCCGCCCTCTTTTTCTGCAAGAGATATGCTGCTCTCTGCCGCCTCTGCATCTCCTGCTGTGGTGAAGTCTATTTCGATGCCATATACATCGGCATAAACCTTTTCCACCGTCGACTCACCCTCGGCGATGATGCTTATTGCTGCAAGCGGTTGTAAGCTCATAACCGCTGCGAGTAGTAAGGCAAGTTTTTTCTTCATTTTCTTCTCTCCTTCTGTCTTTGTTGTTCTTTTTAATGGGATTTTTTGAGTTTGTTGTCACCTTGCACAATCGCACATATTGTGTAAAATGACAAGCCGCTTTTTGTGTTCTTTTTTTGTTTTTAAAACCACTTACCCCATTATCTTCCTATCATATATTTTACACTATTTTGTCAAATTTGTCAATATATTTTTCTTATCTTTGTTTGGTAAAATTTAGTTCTTTTTTTGTATTTAACTGTGGTTTTTTATATGATGTACACAATATATTGTGGTTTTTAAGGCTATTTGTTGCATTTTTTAAGGCAATATTTTACATTTGGGGGATTGCACAAAATTTTGTGTTATTTTTGTGCATTTTGCATAAGGGGGTATTTGCGCCTCCGTCATTCTGACGAACGTCCCGTTTGTTTGGGTTTTTTCGTCATTGCGGAACTCATAAATGCGTTCCCTACGGGGTTTGTTTACAAATTGTAGGGGAGGGGTTTTGCCCCCTCCCGTTTATGTTGCAGCGACAACAAAAAAACGAGAGAGCAAAACGCTCTCTCGCAAAAATTTCTTATTCTTATTAGTTACATTCTGCCACTAACGGTCCTGCTAATTCCTTTAAATAGAACAGCTTTCCAGGAAGTGTTGGCATAAACGTTGATGTGATGTGCATATCTGGTCCATAGTGAAGAGTTGTTAAAAAGCTCATTCCCTGCCAGCCCATTCCTCTGCCAAGTGCTCCGTCGCAGCCGCCAATAATATAGTCTGCTTGCAAGAACAAGCCAGGACCTATTGTGTTGGCTGTGCATGGAACAAGTGTTGAACGGCTTTTAAAGCTTGTGATTGCATTTTGCTCTATTGTTAGTGGGTGAAGCTTTGCACCAATACGATAGTTTTGTTTCTTCCACTCTTCAACACTATCAAATTCTGCTGCAAATTGAGGCTCCCAGAATGCAATATGAAACATTCTGTCAATCCCGAAAATTAAAGCAAGCTTTACGCCCTCTGCCTTTAGCTTTGCAATTTTTTCAGGATATGTTGGAAGGTTATCCTTTGTTGCAAAGTTACGCTGTGACGGCGGAATGGTGTTTTCGCCAAGCTTATCGAAAAACGCTTGCTTCATACTATATTCAAATGATGCAGGGTTGCTGCTTGGAAGTGTATTACCTTCAGCATCTGCCCATTCGTCCATATTAAATGTATACACATGGTCACAGTTAACATTCCATTCCTTTAAGAAGAATACTGCCCATTTATACATTCCCATTGGACCAACAGGTAAAATCATTGCTAATTTTTCTCCGTTGTCGCGTGCTTTTTTTATCTGCAACGCTATTTCGTGACCCATATATGTATCAAATTCGCCAAGGTCGTTACATTCTATTGGATTAAAGTCCTTGTGCCAGAAATCCTCTCTTGCAACGCCTTTATCGCAGCACTCGTCTATTTTCTTCATATCCCATCCCTTTGGGTAGAAATTTTCAAGCAAGCTGCCCTTTACTGTTGACATAAAATCCATTTTTATTTCCTCCTTAAATTTTATTTATTGGTTTTACTTATATTGCTTATTTGCAAATTCTAAAATCTCGTCGTATGATTTTATTCCGCTTGTTGCGCCCTTTTCCATAACGCAGTGTGCACCTGTGGCATTGGCAAATTTTGCACATTCCTCAAAGCTCTTGCCTCTTGCATATGATGCTAAAAAGCCCGAACAGAAGCTGTCGCCCGCACCTGTTGTATCAACGGCCTTAACACCTGTGCACGCAGGTATCATTTTGCCTTGCTCTTCTTTTGTTTTGCGTATATAGCAGCCCTTTGAGCCAACCTTTATTACAACCGAGCCAACACCGTTATCGAAAAATACGTCGGCAATTTCGTTTAAATCGGTCTTTTTTGCAATTTCAACTGCTTCGTCTATGCTTGGCATAAACACGTCTATGTACGGCATACTCATATTAAGCAGCTCGCCCCATCTGCCCGACGCATCGTAGCAAACATCAAGGAATGTGGTTTTGCCCAGCTCCTTGCATTTTTTTAGGAAATTCATTGTTTGCTCGCCGTCAAATGTATTCATTAAAAATGAGCCTGTAACAAACACAACGTCGCTTTCTTCTATTACGCTCATATCAATATCGTCTATTGAAAATGCAGCATTTGCACCAACACAATGGAAAAACGACCTCTCGCCAGTGGTGTCTATCATAAGCACCGAGGCTGATGTTTGTACAGTTTTGTCGGCTTTCAGGCCTTTTGTGTTGATGCCCTCGCTTTCAAGACGGCCTCTTAAATATTCGCCAAACATATCATCGCCGACCATACCAACCATATTAGATACTACACCTAATTTTTTTAAGTTAATTGCCGCCGTCATAGCGTTTCCGCCATTGTGCATTGTAATTGAATTTACAGGCTCCAAAAGTCCCTTTTCGGGATATTTTGTAACGCTTTCAACAATTACATCGGCAACTAAAATTCCAACACAAGCTATTTTTTTCATTCCTGTATCTTCCTTTATTTTATTTTAATCTGCTTTTAACATATTTTACGAGCACTCACAAAAACAGCATTTCCTTTTTACCAGAACATCACATCTGTTTATATGAGACGACTATTTAAAAGTTGTTAAAAAACATTGACTTATCCTTTCATTTATTATATAATAAGAACGAACAAATGTATTTAACATTATTAGCTTATTTTTTAACATTTCTTCCGCAAACGAACGTCCCGTTTGTTTTGAGCTTTCTCCACAGGCTCACAATAACATTGTTTTGCAAAAAAGAAAGGACAAATTTATGTTTGAACACCAACCAATCCAACAGGAAATAGAAATAGAGGGCTTTAACTGTCTTTATTATTTTGAGTTTGGTAAAAGCTTTTCACACACCCCCGAAAAGCACAACTTTTGGGAAATGGTGTATGTAGACAGCGGCTCTATTATTGCCATAACAGACGGCATTGGCATTAAGCTTGAGCAAGGTCAGCTTATATTTCACGAACCAAACGAAATTCACGCACATGTGAGCGATAATGAATCGTCAAACAATATGCTTGTTGTGTCGTTTACGTGTAACAGTTCTGCCATGGGGTTTTTTAAAAGAAAAACCTTTAATGCCGACAAGAGCATTAAAACCTTGCTTTCACTTTTTATTGATGAAGCAAAACGAGCACTCACAACCATTCCTGGTGATTACAACCACAAGCAAAATCTTGACTTTTCAAATGCTGAATTTGGCTCACACCAGATGCTTTGCTGTTATTTTACCGAGCTTTTAATAAAGCTTATACGAAGCGGCGAGGCAGGAAATAAAAAGCTGTTACAGAGTGAAAAGTCACATAACATTGCACAAAACAGCCTTAATGAGCTTATTGTTGACTATTTAAAGGAAAATGTTTATTCCTCCATTTCGCTTGCAGACGTGTGTGAGCACTTTATTATGGGAAAAACCCTGCTTTGCAACACCTTTAAGGAAAACAACGGGGAAAGTATTATGAGCTTTTATAACAGACTGAAGCTCAACGAAGCAAAACGTCTGTTGCGGGAGGAAAATACATCTGTTACCGAAATATCGGAGCAGTTGGGTTATTCTTGTATACATAGTTTTTCAAGAGCATTTAAGAGAAAATTTGGCTACACGCCATTGGAATATAAAAATAAAGTGGCACAGTAGGGGAGGGTTTCCATACCCTCCCGTTTTTTTGATATTCCTCGACATTACGGGAATGACAAGGGTGCGAGTGGCAACAAAAAAGCAATGTTTCACGTGAAACATTGCTTTTTGTTTAATAAGGTGCATTAAATTTGATGCAGAACGGATAATATTTATCCCGACGGCGTATTTTCTATACGCCGAGCGGTAAATTTTATTCGTAACGCAGTGGTCTGCGCAAATTTAAAAGCCGTAAATTACTTTATTATGTCGCAGCCCATATATTTTCTCAACGCTTCTGGCACTGTAACCGAGCCGTCTTCATTCTGGTAGTTTTCAAGTATTGCGGCAACTGTTCTTCCAACGGCAAGGCCTGAACCGTTTAGTGTGTGAACAAACTGTGCTTTATCCTTTGGATTATCCTTAAACTTAATGTTGGCACGTCTTGCCTGATAATCCTCAAAGTTTGAGCAAGAGGATATTTCAACATATCGGTTATAGCTTGGCATCCACACCTCTATGTCGTATGTTTTTGCCGATGAAAAGCCTAAATCTCCTGTTGAAAGTGTTACAACTCTGTATGGAAGACCAAGCCCCTGTAATAGCTTTTCTGCATCGTTTGTAAGGCTTTCAAGCTCTTCGTAGCTGTTTTCAGGACGTGCAAATTTAACAAGCTCAACCTTGTTGAATTGGTGTTGTCTTATAAGGCCTCTTGTATCTCTGCCTGCACTGCCCGCCTCGGCTCTAAAGCACGCCGAATATGCACAATACTTAATGGGCAGCTTTGCACCGTCTAAAATTTCGTCACGATAGAGGTTTGTTACGGGAACCTCTGCGGTTGGGATTAAGAAATAATCGTTTACTGTTAATTTAAAGGCATCCTCTTCAAATTTAGGGAGCTGACCTGTGCCCGTCATAGATGCACGGTTTACAATGTAGGGAGGTTGTATTTCGGTATATCCCGACTCGTCTGTGTGAGTGTTTAAGAAATACTGAATAACTGCTCTCTCTAACCTTGCACCCTTATCCTTATAAACTGTAAATCTTGTGCCTGTAAGCTTTGTGCCTCTTTCAAAGTCGAGAATATCGAGGTTTGTGCCTATATCCCAGTGAGCCTTTGCCTCAAAATCAAAAGTTCTTGGAGTGCCGAATTTTCTCATTTCAACATTTTCACTGTCGTCGGCACCAATCGGCACGCTCTCGTTTGGAATGTTTGGAATTTTTAGCATAAAGTCCTTTAATTGTGCGTCGATTTCTCTTACCTCATCATCAAGCACCTTTATATTATCGCTTAATTCCTTCATTTCCTTAAAGATTGCAGTTGTGTCCTCTCCTGCCTTTTTCATTTGCGGAATTTGCTTTGAGATTGCGTTTTGCTTTGCTTTTTTCTCTTCAACATCGGCAAGAATTTCACGTCTTTTTGCATCAAGCTCTATTGCAGGGGTTATATCGAGGTCGTTATTTCTCTTTTTTAATGCCTCTCTTATTTTTTCAGGCTCCTGACGAAGTACTTTAATGTCTAACATAATTTATATTTTCCTTTCGTATTAAATTTGCTTTTTAATTTACAATCCCTCCACCGCAAGCGGTCCCGTTTTTTTGCGGGACGTCGTAAACGCCGTCCCCTACGGTGATTGAATGAACACAAACGGGGTGGTCTGTAACAATTTCGTGTTGCGAGTTTCAAATTCGTTAGAATTTGTCTGTTTGAGCAACACAAATTTTACAGATTACCTTGTTTGTGTGTTTGTTTTTCCAATCCCCCGTCATTTGCGGGACGATGTGGGCATCGTCCCCTACGGTGTTTGTTTACAAATTGTAGGGGATAAATTGAGCAATTTTATTCATTAATTATTTTATTATACAATTCCTTTTGGTCATTGTCAAGGCTTTCGGGGTCAATTTTCTCTAAAATTGCATTTGCCTCGTCTGTGTTGCCGTTTTCCTTTAAAAGTTGTGCATTAATCAGGCTTTTATATGTTTCCACCTGTTTTTTAAATTCTTCATTTTCTTTCTTTAACTGTGCGTTTTCACTGCCAAGCCGTAAATTTTCCTCGCTCAATTGTGAGGCACGTTCATCTATTTTATTTGGAAACTCCAGCTTTACATTTTCTTGTGCTGTGTGTTGATGTGTTATGTTCTTTTCCAGATTGGCATCGCCAAAAAACGAAATCAGTATAAGCAAAAGAGCAACCACAAAAATCAACGCTGTGTATAAAAATAAGGATTTTGTGTTGTTGTTTTCTTTACTATTCATCTTGTTGTTTGTTATCTCCTTTCGTGAGGGTTTTTGGGGAGGTGAGATGGACAATTTTCCTCTCTTTTCAAGGTTGAAATAAAATTGTTCAGATTGCCGTTTTTTTGTTTGGGTGCTGTATCGGGTATACCGCCCCAAACGGAAAAATGGTGAGATGAGCAATTTTATTCACCCGCAACCTTGCTTTTTGCCATTTCGAGGCTCTGTATTTCCTCTTCTAATAGCTTTGTTTGGGCTTCGCCACCAACAACCTTTCGTACGTAGGTGTTATTTGAGTTGTGACCGTATAAAGATGTTAAAATAAAGCCGTCGCCGCAGTCATCGAGCAGTGTGAGTGAAAAGCTTAAATTTCCCTTAACATCGTCAAATGCGTCGAAATTAACTACACCCATATGTGAAAATGACGACAGTGCCTTTGCCTCAATAGCATCTAATCTATCCATTGTTGCAGTGTCGGTGCGTGCTTTAATGCTCTTTGCAAGCTCGTTTACCTTGTTGTAGTATTTTTCCATAACAGCACCCAAATCGCCGTCCTCTGCATAGCTTAAGATGTTATTAATTTTGTTTGAGTTTGCACTGTTCATCATCATACAGGCAATAACAAGTATGATTAAGATTACAACCACTATTATAAAATATATGTTCATTTTTGCCGCTCCTTATCTGCCTATTATTTCCAGAATACGCTCTAAATCTTCGTTTCCGTAATATTCTATCTCAATTTTGCCTTTTTTATTGGTGTGGGAAATTTTAACCTTTGTTCCAAGCGATGAGCATAAATCTTCCTCTAACCTCTTTATTTCAACACTTACTGCACTTTCCTTTTTGGTGCTCTTTTTCACCTTCTTTTCCTTTGCAAGCGATGCACAAAGCTTTTCTGCCTCTCTCACGCTTAGACAATCGTCCATTATTTTTTGTGCAGCCTCATCTCTTACTTTTGTATTTTCCACAGATAACAAGGCACGTGCATGACCGCTTGTAAGCTTTCCGTCTATTATATATTTCTGTATTTTTTCATTGAGCGATAAAAGTCTTATTGCGTTTGCAATTGCACTTCTGCTCTTGCCTGTGATATTGCTTATTGCCTCTTGTGTAAGTGAATACTTTTCCAAAAGCGAGCGATATCCAAGAGCTTCTTCAATAGGGTTTAAATCCTCACGCTGTAAATTTTCCACCAACGCAATCTGTGCAATTTCCGTTTCGGTGTAGTTCTTTATTACCACACCAACCTTTTTTAAGCCTGCAAGCTTTGCAGCACGCCATCTTCTTTCGCCTGCAACTATCATATATCTGCCGTTTTGCTGCTCCACCACCACAATAGGCGAAATAAGCCCCTGCTCCTTAATTGATTTTGCAAGTGCCTCTATCTTCTCCTTGTTGAAGCTATGACGCGGCTGGTCTTTGTTTGGTTCTATCTTTGTTAGTTCAATTTCTGTTACACCCTGCGGATTTTGTGTTATTTCGTCTGTTATAGCAGGTATATCCTCGTTATCAAAAAACGAGCCTAACCCTTTGCCAAGTCCCTTTTTAGCCATTTTTTCTGATTACCTCCTTTGCCAATCCCATATATGCGTCGGCACCCTTTGATGTTCTGTCGTATTTAATAATCGGCTCACCAAAGCTTGGTGCTTCGGAAAGACGTATGTTTCTGGGAATAACGCTTTTGTATACCAATCCTGGAAAGAACTTTTTAATTTCATCCAGAACCTGTATTGAAAGATTTGTTCTTCCGTCGTACATTGTGCCAACAACGCCCTCTATGTTAATTTTTGTATTAAGCTTTTTCTTTACCGATTTAACTGTGGTTATAAGTTGCGACACACCCTCCAATGCGTAGTATTCACACTGAATAGGAATTAAAATAGTATCGCACGCAGTCAGAATATTTAATGTAATCATTCCTAAAGACGGCGGAGCATCTATTATAATAAAATCGTAGTCATCTCGTATTTGCTCTATGGCTCTTTTTAGGAAAAACTCACGGTTTTCCTCGTAAACAAGCTCTATCTCCGCACCGCTCAACGCAGTTGATGACGGCAAAACAAACATATTTATATACGGTGTTTTTATTATTGCCTCACGTGTTTTTGACGCATCAACAAGACAATCATACACCGACAGCTCACAATCCTTTTTATTTATTCCAAAGCCGCCCGTGGAGTTGCCCTGCGGGTCGCAGTCTATGAGCAGCGTTTTCTTGCCAAGATATGCAAGACACGCACTTAAATTTACTGCGGTGGTGGTTTTTCCCACTCCGCCCTTTTGATTTGTTATTGCAATAACCTTTGCCAAGATTTTTTCTCCTTTTTGTATTTGTATTATTTACATTCTACCACGAAAAAATTAATTTGTAAATGTTTCACGTGAAACATTTTAAAATTTAATTTTTTTGTAACAAAACCATGCTTGCGAATAATTGGAATTTTTTTGGGAATATTATGTGTAAAATCAACTGTTGAATAAAGGAAAAAATTATGAATAAGTTAAAAAATCTCTTTTTGTTTTCTCCGCCTCAAAAAAAGCGAAAATTTGAGCTTACAGGCGACAACCCCGACATATTATATGATATAAGAGAAGAAAAGAAAGTGCAAGAAAACACCTCTGTGTCGAGTGATATTGAAGAAAACGAGGCATATATAAGAAAGCGTTTTTCTATTCCTTTAAATAACGATTTTGTTCTTCGTAAGCTTCGTATGAAGGGAAATCGGCTGGCTTTTATTGTGTTTATCGACGGTATGGTTAACACCGCACTCGTTAATAACTCTGTTATAGAAACACTGCAAAAGCTGCCGTATATCGAAAATTTTACCTCATATGAGTTTGAAGAAGAGGTAATACAATGCTTTATATCACACTCACAGGCACGTTCCTCCAATGATATGGACACTGTTGCCGAGGAGGTTAATTTTGGCAGTGCGGCGGTGTTTGTGGACGGCTTCGACAAGGCTTTTATTTTAGATGTGCGTAGCTGGGGCACTCGCAGCATCAGTAAGCCCGAAACGGAGCAGAGCATATACGGTCCTCAAGAGGCATTTGCCGAAATGCTGCGTAACAACACGGCACTTGTAAGAAAAATAATAAAAACCGAAAAGCTTATAGCAGAGGGCGTAAAGCTTGGAAATGTGTCGAAAACAAGAGGTGTTTTGTTATATATAAACGATATTGCAAACGAAAGACTTGTTAATGAGGTAAGAAACCGCATCAATGGAATTTCAACCGATTACATTATTGCAATAGAAGAGGTTGAAATGCTTGTAGAGGATAAAACCTTTATAACAACGGGACAGCTTTTGGAAACCGAGCGTCCCGACAGGGTTGCCCGAGCTCTCACACAAGGACGTGTTGCACTTTTATTAAACGGAAGTCCGAGAGCGTTGGTTTTTCCCACCTCTCTTTTTGAGCTTTCACATTCAGTTTCTGACCAGTATTTAAGGCTTCCCTATGCTAATATGACAAGAATTATGCACATTATTGCGGCATTTATATCCTTGCTTTTACCAGGACTCTATCTTGCAACAACACTTTTTCATCAGGAGCTTATACCAACATATCTTTTATATTCAATAAGTGCCGCACGTGAAAATGTGCCGTTTCCAAGCGTTTTAGAGCTTATTTTAATGGATATATCCTTTGAGCTTGTGCGTGAGGCGGGAATAAGAATGCCAAGTCCCATTGGCTCAACACTCGGTATTGTTGGCGGTCTTATTTTAGGACAGGCGGCGGTAAGTGCAAAAATAGTAAGTCCGTTAATGATTATAATAATTGCTCTTACAGGAATTGGCTCATTTGCAATTTCCGACTACTCGCTTGCGTGGGGATTTAGAATTTTAAGACTTTTATTTATTGCTCTTGGTGCATCGCTTGGCTTTTATGGGATTGCGGCAGGACTTGTGTTATATTCTTTGTTTCTTGCCACTCAAACAAGCTTTGGTGTGCCGTTTTTGTCGCCTATGCCAAAGAGAGGCTCAAACAGCACCGAAACGGCATTTTTTGAAAATCCAATCTGGAAAAGAGAGGAACGGCCGTGGTTTTTAAAAACAAAGAAAAGAAAAAGCGAGCCGAAAATCAGCCGTAAATGGCGGTAAATCCAACGCTCCACAAAAACAATCACACAAACAGGATAATCTGTAAAATTTGTGTTACTCAAACAGACAAATTCTAATGAATTTGAAACTCGCAACACGAAATTGTTACAGACCACCCTGTTTGTGTTCAATTAAGAAACGTAGGGAACGGCGTTTACGACGTTCCGTAAAAGAGGAATTTCAAAACAATCAGGACGATGTGGGCATCGTCCCCTACTCACGAAAGGAACAACAAAATGTCAAAAAAAGAGCTCTCTTGTGTTATAACTAATTTAATATGTGCAAAGCTGTTTTTACTCTACCCCCGCGAGCTTATAAAAACAAGCGGAACGGCGGCGTGGATTGAAATGCTCTATGTTACGCTTATTGCTCTTGCACTATTTTATTTAACACAAAAATTCTACACACAAAATAAAAATGTGATAGAGCTTGCACATATCCGCTTCGGCAGAGCAGGGCGTGTTATTGTTGGTGTTCTTGTTTTATTTGTACTTTTTTGCCTACTTATAAGCGTTATGCGTATTTTCTCGGAAAGTGTTAAAATAGTTTTATTGCAGGATACCGACACCGACCTCATTTTAGGTGTATTTGTTCTGTGCTCGTGCGTGGGTGCATTTTTCGGTGTTAAGTCAATTTCTAAAATCACTGCAATGGTATTGCCTGTTGTTGCAGTGTTATTTGTGGGGTTTTTACTGTTCTTATCCCGTAATTACCGCATAGAAAACCTTGTGCCTCTTTTTGGTTTAGGCTTTAATGGTATATTTTTAAAGGGAATAAGAGCCCTTTATATTTTTAGCGACATTATTATTTTAAATTTGCTTATTCCTCACACAAACACCTTTTCCTCCGTTAAAAAAAGCGGTTTTTTTGCAATTATAATAAGCGGTGTTGCGGGAGTGTTGATTTGCCTTGCCTATGCACTTATTTTTCCGTATCCCGCCTCGGAGGAGTTTATAATGCCTGTGTATCAGCTAACAAGAATAATAAATTTAAGCAGCTTTTTTAATCGTTTCGAGGCACTGTTCCAATTTGCGTGGTCTGTTCTTATTTTGTTGTATGGTGCAATGTATATCTATGTTATTTCATATGCGTGGCAGCTGACATTTTCTTTAAAATACAAAAAGCCGTTGATGCTTGGCATAGCACTTGCAGCGGGCGGCTTTGCACTAATGCCCGATTCAATAATGAGTGCAATAAGCTCATTAAGGTACTTTGAAATTGCCTTGTTTATAATAGCCTTTGGTTTACCAATTGTGGTGGGGTGTTGTGGAAGGAGGAGAATATTATGAAAAAACTATTTATTGTTTTATTTCTGCTTCTTTTAACCTCGTGCAGCTACAACGAGCCAAACGATATTGCCTATGTTGTTGCAGTAGGGTTAGATAAAGCAAAAAACAACACCTACGACATCACTATCCAGTTTGCAAAGCCAAAGCAAATAAGCGGCGGTGCGTCCGAGGAGGGCGGAAAAGGAGGCGATATTGTTGAAAATATCACAATTGAAGCACCAAATGTCTATTCGGGAATTAATGTAGCAAATAATATTTTATCTAAAAAATTTACACTGTCGCACGCAAAGCTCGTTGTTTTTTCGCAAGAGGTTGCCACAGACGGCATAGAGGAAATTGTTGATACTATGATACGCTCCGAGGCACTGCGTCCTGATGTGTATATTGCCGTATCTACTTCGGGGGCACGTGAATATTTAGAGAATGTAAAGCCAATTATTGAGGTTAACCCTGCAAAGTATTATCAACTTATATATGAACGCTCCGACGGCGGCGGTGTGCCAAAAACCGACCTTCAGCAGTTCTATTTTGATACAAAAACAGGCACAAACTGCTCCGTTGTACCAATAGCAGGTATCACAAAAAGCAAGGACGGCGAGAAGGGGAAAAGCGGCGGAAACGGCGAGGAGGAAAAAAAGCCGCAAAAGAACGAAAACAACAAGGATGCACCCATAAACGAACGCTCCTTTGAAAAGGACGTTAAAAACTACAAGGCTGGCGAGGTTGCCATTTATAACTCCAATAAGAGCGAGGCAATGGGTATGGCATTGTTTAGAAATAATAAGCTTGTATCAATACTTGGTGGTATAGACAGTGAGTTATATAATATGCTCACAGGAAGGCTCAATAAAAGCTATATCAGCTTTGAAATTTCTCTTTCCAATATGCCTATAACTTTAAAATTAAATCAACGCAGACGTCCGTCCTTTGATATTGACCTTAAAAAGAAAGAGGTTAATATTGGCTTGTATCTGGAGTCGGATATATATTCAATTCCCACAAACTACGACAGTGTGGAGCAGATTGAGGATATTGAAGCAGAGGCAAGGGAAAGCATTAATATTGGAGCCGAGGAATTTATAAGAAGATGTCAGTCAAAGTACGGCTTTGATGTGCTACGGCTGGGAAATAAGATAAAAAGTAAGTTTTTAACACTAAAGGGCTATGAGGACTATGATTTTAAAAAACATTTTACCGATTTTAAAATAAATGTTAAAACAGATATGAAAATAAGACGCAGCGGATTGATTTTGATAGAATAAAAGAGAATTTTTACGTGCGTTCTGAATGAAAATATACGGGAGGGTATGGAAACTCTCCCCTACAATAACCACGAAAGGATATATTATGATACGAAATATAATTATATTTTTACTTTTAATTTTCTGTACTGTGCGTACAATAAGCTTTGCAATTTACACCAAAAAACAAAAAAATACACTTGGTATGGTAAGTGTATTTCTTCTTGTGGCTTTGTTTTGGTGTGCAAATATATTGTTTTTAATTTAAAATTATTAAAATTTTAATAACTTTTTTAAACTTTTTATTGATGTAATTTTTTTAAAATTCTCTTGTCATTTTTAACAAAAAATTTTTTTCTTGTGGTATGATTTTTTTAAACATACAACATCTTGTGGTAATATTTTCATAAACTCAAAAATGCCCATTTCCCTTTGTTTTATGGGATTTTTTATTGCTTTTCTTTCTTGACATTCATATTTTCGTATGATATAATAATCTATGTGTCTTTTATAGTATTAATGTTTTACTACTATAAAAAATAAAAACTAAAAGGAATAAAAAAATGAAAGATATAAACATTACCAATTCCGTTGTTTATGTTGGCTGTGATGACAAAACATTAGACCTTTTTGAAAGTCAGTATCATATACCAAACGGAGTTTCATATAATTCTTATGTTATATTCGATGAAAAAATAACAATAATGGATACGGTTGACGGCCGTGTTAGCGACGAATGGTTTAAAAAGCTCGATAACGTGCTTGGCACAAAAACACCCGACTATCTTGTTATATCCCATTTAGAGCCCGACCATGCGGGAAATATTAAAAAGTGTGCCGACAAATACCCTTCTATGAAGCTTGTGGGAAACACAAAAACCTTTTCAATGCTTCCGCTTTATTTTGATATAGAAAATCTTGATGAAAGAAAGGTTGTTGTTGGTGAGGGCGAAAAGCTTTCGTTGGGAAAGAGAACACTAACCTTTTTTATGGCACCAATGGTGCATTGGCCCGAGGTTATGGTTTCATACGATGATTTAGATAAAATTCTCTTCTCTGCCGATGCGTTCGGTAAGTTCGGTGCTCTTGACTGTGATGAGGAATGGGCTTGCGAGGCAAGAAGATATTATTTTAATATAGTAGGTAAATACGGAGTACAGGTACAATCAACACTTAAAAAATTATCAGGTGTTGATATTTCCATTATATGTCCCCTACATGGACCTATACTTACAGAAAATCTTGGCTATTATCTTGAAAAATACGATATTTGGAGCTCTTATAGAGCAGAAGTAGACGGAATATTTATTGCCTATGCTTCAATACACGGCAATACCCGAAATGCAGTTTTTAAATTAAAGGAAATTTTAGAGGAAAAAACATCTTTAAAAATTGCAATTGCCGACGTTGCAAGAGAGGATTTACACGAATGTGTGGAGGACGCCTTTAAATATTCAAAAATGATTATTGCTTCCCCAACATACGACGGTGCAATTTTCTCTCCAATGGACGATTTTATTTCACACTTATCAGCAAAAGCATATCAAAACAGAAAAATTGCAATAGTGGAAAACGGCTCGTGGGCACCTATGGCAGGCAAAAAGATAAGAGAAGCTTTTGAAAATATGAAGAATATAACAATCTGTGAAAATATAGTAACTCTAAAGGGTGCTATGAAAGAGGAATATATTTCTCCTTTAACTGCTCTTGCAGATGAAATTATAAATATGTAAAATTATACAATTATATAAAGGAAGGTTTTTAAAATGAAAAATTCAGAAAAAACAATGGATAAAATAGTTGCACTTTGTAAGGGCAGAGGATATGTGTATGCAGGCAGTGAAATTTACGGCGGTCTTGCAAACACATGGGACTACGGCCCGCTTGGTGTTGAATTTAAAAATAATGTAAAAAAAGCATGGTGGAAGAAGTTTGTGCAGGAGTCAAAATATAATGTTGGTCTTGACTGTGCCATATTAATGAACCCTCAAACATGGGTTGCTTCAGGTCACCTTGGCGGTTTTTCCGATCCTCTTATGGACTGTAAGGAATGTAAGTCACGTCACAGAGCAGACAAGCTTATAGAAGACTTTGCTTTTGAAAAAGGCGAAGAGGTTGTTGTAGACGGCTGGTCAAAGGAAAAAATGGAAAACTATATTAACGAAAATAATATAGTTTGTCCAAAGTGCGGTAAGCTTAACTTCACAGAAATAAGAGAATTTAACCTTATGTTTAAAACCTTCCAGGGAGTTACAGAGGATTCTTCATCAACTGTATACTTGCGTCCTGAAACTGCACAGGGTATTTTTGTAAACTTTAAAAATGTTCAAAGAACATCTCGTAAAAAGGTGCCGTTTGGTATTGCACAGGTTGGTAAATCATTCAGAAACGAAATCACACCTGGTAACTTCACCTTCCGAACACGTGAGTTTGAGCAAATGGAGCTTGAATTCTTCTGTGCACCAGGAACAGATTTGGAATGGTTTGAATACTGGAAAAAGTATTGTATGGACTTTTTGTTAAATCTTGGTATGAAGGAAGAAAACCTACGTTTCCGCGACCATTCACCCGAGGAGCTATCCTTCTATTCAAATGCAACTGCAGATATAGAATTTGTGTTCCCGTTTGGCTGGGGAGAATTGTGGGGTATTGCCGACAGAACAGACTACGACTTAAATCAACATATGAAGCACAGCGGTGTTAATATGGAATATATAGACCCTGTAACAAACGAAAAATATGTTCCATATTGTGTTGAGCCGTCACTTGGTGCCGACAGAGTTGCACTTGCTTTCCTTTGTGAAGCTTATGATGAAGAAGAAATAGGCACAGAAGACAAGCCCGACACAAGAATTGTTATGCATCTTCATCCTGCACTTGCTCCAATTAAGGCAGCAATTTTACCTTTATCTAAAAAGCTTGAAGACGGTGCTTTGGAAATTTATGATGCTCTTTCAAAGAAATTTATGGTTGAATATGACGCTGCAGGCTCAATTGGTAAGAGATATCGCCGTCAAGACGAGATTGGTACACCATTCTGTATCACATACGACTTTGAAAGTGAAGAGGATAAGTGCGTAACAATACGTTTCCGCGACAGTATGGAACAAAAGAGAATTGCAATTGCAGATTTGGAAGAATTTATTGAAGACAGTCTTAAATTTTAAATAATGTATGGGAGGGGTTTTTGCTCCTCCCGTAAAAAATACGAAAGGAAAAATAAAAAATATGAAAAAATTTATGAATGAATTTAAAGAATTTATATCACGCGGCAGTGTTATAGATATGGCAGTCGGTGTTGTAATAGGCGGTGCTTTTAAAGCTATTATAGATTCACTTGTTAAGGATATTATTATGCCATGTGTTTCTGTTTTAACAGGTAAAATCAATATTGCAGATTTAAAGGCAACAATAATAGAACCTCTTGCCGATGGCAGTGGCGGACTTGTTATTCCCTACGGTAGCTTTATTGAGCAAATAGTAAACTTTTTAATTATTGCATTTGTAATATTTTGCACAATTAAATTTATAAATTCCTTTAAAAATAAATTTGAAAAGAAACAGGAAGAAGAAGCTGTTGAAGAGGTAAAGCAAACAACAGAGGATATTCTTTTAGAAATAAAAAACATATTGGAAAATAAATAATAAGGTATTAAATATATTTAATAAGGATAAAATTATAATCTAAAAAATATACAAAGGAGGTTAGATGTGTGAATATTGCAGACATATGGCAACAAATATACGATATACTGCTCCAGCAAACACCAGGAAGTAATATTGTAGGATTTAATGTACATATGAAGGGTGCAGTGCCTGTATCTATGGACGAAAATAAATTTATTATTTCTGTACCAATGGAAATTAATAAAAATATGATTGCTTTCAGATACAAAGAAAATATAGAATCAGCACTTGAAAGAATAACAGGAACAAAGCTCGACCTTGTTATTATGTTAGACAACGAGCTTGAAATTGAAAATTCAGGCGTTATATTAACACCCCAAACATTTGAAGAAGCAGTTGAAAGATACAATTCAATAAATCCTAAATTTACATTTGAAAACTTTGTTGTGGGCTCATCAAATGAATTTGCATATAACGCAGCATATACCTGTGCAAGAAATCCGGGATATTATAATCCCCTATTTATATATGGCAACAGCGGTCTGGGAAAAACACATCTTATGCACGCAATTGGTAACAGAGCATTGGATTTTAACAACGGTGCAAAGGTTATGTATGTAACAAGTGAAGACTTCACAAACGAATTTATAAAATCAATTGCCGACAAAACAACAGATAAATTC
The DNA here is from genome assembly GCA_045649025.1 of Clostridia bacterium. Taxonomy (GTDB): domain Bacteria; phylum Bacillota; class Clostridia; order UBA1381; family UBA1381; genus Ornithomonoglobus_A. Next base: position 21,987 of record JAZRPB010000005.1, read on the forward strand.
AGAAAAAAATACAGAGAAGTTGATGTTTTATTAGTTGATGATATTCAATTTATAGAAACAAAAGACGCAACACAGGAAGAATTTTTCCACACTTTTAATTCATTAACAAATCTTAATAAACAAATTGTTCTAACAAGCGACAGAAAACCAACCGAGCTGTTAACTCTTGAAGAAAGATTAAGAACACGTTTCTCGGGCGGTTATACAATAGATATTTCATTACCTAATTTTGAAACAAGAGTAGCAATACTACAAAAAAAAGCAGCTCAACATAATGTTAAAATAGATGATAATGTTTTAAATTATATTGCTAAAAAAATAAAATCAAATGTTAGAGAGCTTGAAGGAATTTTAATTAAAATGATTTCAATTGCACAAATATCTAATATAGAATATGATATTTCTCTTGCAGATGACGTTATAAGAGCATTTTTACCTCACGGCGGAAACATAAAAATAACACCTGAATTAATTATTAAAAAGGTTTCAACCTTCTATAATGTAACAAAAAACGAAATTATTGGTCAGTCACGTGTTAAAAATATATCATTTCCTCGTCAGGTTGCAATGTATCTTTGTGCAGAACTTGCCGATATGAATTTTTCTATGATAGGTAAAAGCTTCGGTAATAAAGACAGAACAACAGTTATGCATAATGTTAAAAAAATAAAATCTATTTTAGACTCAAATTCCGACGATAAATTAAACAACGATATAAGAAAAATAATTAAAGATTTAAAAAATGACAACGCCAGATAAGTTGTGGATAAGCTGTTGTTAAGTTGTTTATAATTAAAATTTAAAAAAAAGTTATTAACAACTATTAACACATTTTAAACATCTTATTAATCCATTTTTTAACTTTAATTTTGGCTTTGTTATGCCTAAAAATTAACTTATTTAGCATTTTCACCCTATTACTAATACTACTACTATTAATTAATAATTATATATTTATATATATAAGAGCACTTAAAAGGTGTTAATAATTTTTTTCGTGAAGATGTTAATAATTTCCATTATACGCCTTGTGGGGTCCACAAGCAAGGCGTCATAATATTTTTTATTACTATTTGTGGACAGAAAGGCTATGGAAATTAATATGAAAATTAATTGCTCTAAAGATCTTCTTGTAGATATAGTAAACACAGTTCAAAAAGCGGTAATGACAAAGGCATCTTTACCTATACTTGAATGTATAAAAATAGACGCTCACGGAAAAGGCGAAATATTAGTAACTGCATACAACACAGATATATGTATTGAATACAGAGCTCAGTGTGATGTACCAATGGGCGGTGATGTTGCAATAGCTTCTAAAATGTTTGGTGAAATTGTAAGACGTCTTCCCGATGGAAATGTATCATTATCTGTAAATGAAGATAATTATGTAACAAAAATAAAATGCGGAGCAAGTGAATTTAATATTCAGGGCTTTAATGCAAAGGAATTTCCTTCACCTCCTCAAATAGAAGAAAAATACAGATTTACACTAACACAGGAAAAATTAAAGGATTTAACAAGAAAAACAATTTCATTTACTGCACAAAACGAAGGAAAAAGACCAATTTTAACAGGTATGCTGTTTGAAATTAAAAACGGCTTTTTAAATGTTGTTTCATCTGACGGTCACAGACTTGCTTATGTTAAAGAGCCTTTAAAAGATAAATTAGAAGATTCAAAATTTATAATTCCATCTCAAACAATAAGAGAACTTTTAAAACTTCTAAAAGATGAGGGAAATGTAGATATTATAGTTTCATCAAGACACGTGCTTTTTGATTTTGGTTATTTTAAATTATACACACGTCTTATGGATGGTGAATTTTTAAAGTACGATTCACTAATGAATGTAACAAACACAATTATAACAGTTGCAGATAAAAGAGAAATTACCGACTGTTTAGAGAGAGCAATGCTTCTTATAAATGAAGATTCAATCACATCAACAAACAAAAGAAGTCCTGTTAGATTTAATATTAATAATGGTAAAATTGATATTGCATGCATAACAGGCAGAGGTCAGGTTAACGATAATGTTAATCTTAAGCTTTATGAGGGTAATGAATTAATGATAGGCTTTAACTGCAGATTTATTTTAGATGCACTTGCTGCCTGTGATGATGATGATGTTAAATTAGAATTTTCAACAGCTCTTGGCGGCTGCTACATAAAACCAACTAATCCCGACGGAATGTACTCATTTATGATTTTACCTGTAAGATTAAATTAATAAAAATTATGAACATAAAAATAATAAACAGCTTTCAAACAGATGAAAATACATATATTGTGTACGACAACAACAAAACAGGCTTTGTTATAGACCCAGGTAACAGTGATGAAGAAATTATAAAAACTTGTGAAGAGCTTGGTGTTGTAATAGATAAAATAATTTTAACTCACTGTCACTACGACCATATCGAATTTTTAGAACAGTTAAGAGAAAAATCAAAGGCACAGCTTGTGTGCACAAAAAATTGCTCTGAAAATATAGGTAGGTTAGGAATTAATTTATCGTGCTTCGGACTTGGCAAAGAAATAAAAGCAAAGGAAGCTCAAATAATATTAAATGATGGTGATATTATAAAAATAGGTGATATGGAGGTAAAATGTATTCATACTCCAGGTCACACAAATTGCAGTGCCTGCTTTATGGTAGAAAATAATCTATTTTCAGGTGACACTCTGTTTTTAAGAAGCTGCGGCAGATGGGACTTACCAACAGGTGACGGAGAAATAATAAAAAATTCAATCAAAGAAAAGCTATATACTCTTGATGATGATGTGGTTGTATATCCAGGTCACGGCAATAAAACAACAATAGGTTATGAGAAAAAATATAACCTTGTTATAAGATAAAATTTAAAAAGGAGCAGATAAATGACAATTAATACACCTCTTGGCGAAAAAAAATTACGTGATTTAGCCTGTTCCTTTTTTAATAAAGATGAAGATGTAAATATTTTAATTAATTTCAATAAAGATGAAAAATATTTAAAAGCAAGCTGTAAAATAATATATAATAATATAGAATATTATGAAAATTATTCACTTAATATAGAAAATAATAAATATTATGAAAAAAACACAGATAAATATGAAGAAAATGTTGTTTTAAAGGCTTTTTATTTATGCTCATCAAAAATAAAAAATATAACACTTCCCTGGGGAGTAATGTGCGGAATAAGACCTGCTAAAAATGTGAGCACCTTTTTAGAAAAAGGTTACAGTAAAGAAGAAATTTTAGAAATGTTTAATGAGCTTTACGGAGCAAAAAAGGAAAAATTAGAGCTTGCATACGAGGTTTCTTATAACGAACAGGAGCTTGTAAAAAACACAGATAAAGACAGTGTAAGTATATATATTGGAATACCGTTTTGTCCAACAAGGTGTTTGTATTGCTCGTTCGTGTCGTCTGATATTCGTGTAAGCGGTAAATATATGAATGATTTTACCAACCTTTTATTAAAGGAAATTGAGAAAACTGCCGAGGGTATAAAAGGGAAAAAATTAGATACTATCTATATTGGCGGTGGTACTCCAACTGCTCTTGATGAGAATAATCTTGAAAAGCTATTAAAAAAGGTGTATGACTGCTTTGATTTAGAAAATGTAAAAGAATACACATTAGAAGCAGGCAGAGTTGATACAATAACCTTAAATAAAATTAAAATTGCAAAAAAATACGGAGTGGGAAGAATTAGCATTAACCCACAAACTATGAATAATAAAACTTTAAAAGAAATTAACCGTCCTCATAGTGAAGAGGATATAAAAAATGCATTTAAAATGGCAAGAGAGGTTGGCTTTAATTGTATAAATGCCGATTTAATTGCAGGACTTCCCAACGAGGATATTAACGATTTTAAATACAGCATAGATAATTTAATTAAATTAAATCCCGAAAATATAACAATACATACAATGTGTGTAAAAAGAGCAGCAACACTCAATTTTGCAGATATTAATAAAAACAGTGCTAAAGAAGTAGAAAAAATGACAAATTACGGATATAAAATTTTAAAGGAAAATGACTATATCCCATATTATATGTATCGTCAAAAATATATGATAGGCAACCTTGAAAATGTTGGATATTCAAAAAAAGGCTATATGAGTGCCTATAATGTTAATATTATGGAGGAAAATCAGACCATAATAGCACTTGGCGGAGGAGGCTCATCAAAAATTGTAAAGGGTACAAGAATAGAAAGAGTATTTAATTTTAAAGACCCTGTTGAATATATAAGACGCTTTGATGAAATTCTACAAAGAAAAGATATTGTTTTTGAAATGATGAATGAATAAGAGGTGAAAAATATGGTAAATTCAGAAATACGTGCTAAAATATTCTCTCAATATGAAGAAAAGCGACAAAAAGCAGAAAATGAAAGAGATAATTTAGTTAAAGAAATTAATATAAAATTTCCGCGTCTTAATGAGATAGATAAAGAAATTAACATTTTAGGAATGGAAAATGTTAAGAAAATATCAAAAGAGCCTCAAAAATCAAAGCAGTTTATTAAGGAATTAAAGGAAAAATATAAAGAGCTTGAAAAGGAAAGACAAAAGATTTTAAAGGAAAATTATATAAATAATAATTATAAAACACCAAAATATGATTGTAAAAAATGCTCCGATACAGGCTTTTTAGAGGACGGTTCAATCTGTAACTGCTACAAGCAAAGTCTTACAAATGAATTATATAATATTTCAAATCTTGGTGAGCTTCTAAAAAAGCAAAATTTTAATACCTTCACATTTGATTACTATTCAAAGGAAAAGACAGGTAATAAAAAATCGCCATATGAAAATATGAAAGCAGTATATGAATACGCAAAAAATTACTGTAAAAAAAGTAAAAAGGAAAGAAAAAATATCCTTTTCTACGGCGGAGTAGGACAGGGTAAAACCTTTGTTTCAAGCTGTATTGCAAAGGAAATAATAGAAAAAGGCGAAACAGTAATTTACATAAGAGCAACAAAGCTTTTAAATATGTATGAGGATTATAAATTCAATCGCTCAAATAATAAAGAAATGCTCGATAATATATACAGTGCCGACCTTCTTATAATAGATGATTTAGGAACGGAAAACATAACAAAAATAGGAGTTTCATTCATATTTGATGTTATAGATGAAAGAATATTAAGAGAGGGTAACACAATAATAAACACAAATCTTTCAATAAGCGATTTAAGTAAAACCTACACAAAGCGTTTCACCTCAAGAATAGCCGAGAATTTTACAGTGTTTGAATTTTACGGCGATGATATAAGGTTACATAAATTAAAATCGTAGGGAATGGGCTTGTTCGTTTCGTAAAAAATAAAAACTTTCTAAACTCTTGACAAATCATAAAAAATGATATACAATAAAAATACAAAAAAGCAAGACCTCACACGGTTATGCTTTTAATGAGTTATTAAATGAAAAATAACGCCACTAACTTGCAACAGAGGGGCGTTATTTTTTTTATGGAAATTACTATAAGTAAAAGAATTGTTAAAGTAATAATATATTCATATTCCATAGCAACCACCTCCTTTTTAAAGAGATGAAAGCATAACCGCCCGGATTTACTGATTGTGAGGTCTTACCCAAGGAACATTGTAGCATAATATCTTACAAAATTCAACAAGATAATTAAAATGAAATATAATTGTAAATAATCAATTAAAAAATAATTATAGGAAATGTAAAGATGAAAAAACCCCTTCGAGTAAGGGGTTTTTTGTATATATAGCCATTTTTTCTTTTATAAAATAAAAATTTATTAAAATTGATGCAGAACGGACAACTTGCATCCTGAAGTCGTACTTTTGTACGTCGAATGGTGCAAATTGTTCGTAACAAAGTGGTCTGTGCAAGTATAATAATTTTTACACACATAATCCACCATCAGCAGTTATTATTTGTCCTGTTATAAATGAAGCACCATCACCACATAAAAACAGAGCAAGCGATGCAATATCCTTTGGAGTTCCAAGTCTGCCAATTGGTGTTTCTTCTTTTAATTGATGTATGGAAGAAGGCTCTGCGTTTTTATTCATATCGGTATCAATAACACCAGGTGCAATGCAGTTAACCGTAATATTAGATGGTCCAAGCTCCTTTGCAAGAGCCTTTGTAAAGCCTATAATTGCCGACTTCGAGGCACTGTAATGCACCTCACAGCTTGCACCTCTTATTCCCCAGATTGACGAGATATTTATAATTCTTCCGCATTTTTCATTTATCATATCATCAACCACACCCTTTGTGGTTAAAAACATTCCCTTTACATTGGTGTTAAACATCATATCCCAATCGTCTTCGCTTATATCCTGAAACATTTTTATTTCGCTGATACCTGCATTATTAATAAGTGCATATATTTTGCCGTATGGCTTTATTATATTAAAAACTTCACTGTTGTTGTGGCAAACATCTGCATTTATTGCAATTGCACCACATTCCCTTTCAAGTGCCATTGCTTTTTCGTGACTGTTTTTATAAGTAAAAAATACACGGTAGCCTGCGTTGGAAAATGCTCTCACACAGCCCTCGCCAATACCTCTGCTTCCGCCTGTTATCAGTACATTTTTCATTTTTCTACTCCTGTTTGTTTAAAGCTTTCCTATATAAAAATTATATCATTTAGCAGTTTGAATGTCAATGTTTAAGGTAAAATTATAAAAAAACGCCAAAATTAATTTTTACCCCTTGTAAAATGTAAAAAAATGTTATATAATATAGAATGTATTTTTATGTATAAATTTGAAAGGAACTATAAAATGGAAGAGAAAGAATTATCACAATTACTTCAAATAAGAAGAGATAAGTTATCAGAGCTTCAAAATGCGGGAATGGACCCGTTTACTATAACAAAATTCAACAGAACACACACCTCTGCAGATATATTAAGCAACGCAAAGGAAGAAGAGCGTGAAATTGAAGTCAGAGGCGAGGTAAAAACAATCACTGCAAAAATATCACCGCTTGACGGACAGACTGTAACAGTTGCAGGCAGAATTATGTCAAAGAGAGGTATGGGTAAGGTTGGCTTTATTCATATTGCAGACATAGACGGTCAAATTCAGCTTTTTGTTAAAAATGATATTTTGGGCGAGGATGAATATAACCGCTTTAAAAAGCTTGATGTGGGCGATATTGTTGGTGCAACAGGTGAGGTGTTTACAACACAAACAGGCGAAATTTCTATAAGACCTGAAAATATAACACTTTTATCAAAGTCACTTCAGCCCTTACCCGAAAAATTCCACGGTATGACAAACACCGACTTAAGATACCGCCAAAGATATGTAGACCTTATAATGAACACAGATGTTAAGGATACATTTATTAAGCGTTCTAAAATAATAGCAACCATAAGAGATTATCTTAACAAGCAGGGCTTTTTAGAGGTTGAAACACCAATGCTTGTGTCGAATGCAGGCGGTGCAGCTGCACGTCCGTTTGAAACACATTTTAATGCACTTGATGAAGACTTTAAGTTAAGAATTTCATTGGAGCTGTACTTAAAGCGTCTTATAGTTGGCGGACTTGAAAAGGTTTATGAAATAGGCAGAGTTTTTAGAAACGAAGGCTTGGACACACGTCATAATCCTGAATTTACGCTTATGGAGCTGTATCAGGCATATACCGACTACCACGGTATGATGGACTTAACAGAAAATCTGTACCGTCACGTTGCACAGGAGGTTTTGGGAACAACAAAAATTGTGTATAACGGAATAGAAATGGATTTAGGTAAACCATTCGAGAGAATAACAATGGTAGATGCAGTAAAGAAATATGCAGGCGTTGACTTTAACGAGATTAAAACAATCGACGAGGCGAGAGCCATCGCAAAGGAAAAGCACGTTGAGTTTGAAAAGCATCACAAGAAGGGCGATATATTAAATCTGTTCTTTGAAGATTATGTTGAGGAGCATTTAATTCAGCCAACCTTTGTTATGGACCACCCTGTTGAGATTTCACCGCTAACCAAGAAAAAGCCAGAAAATCCCGATTATGTTGAGCGTTTTGAGTTCTTTATGAATGGTTGGGAAATGGCAAATGCGTATTCAGAGCTTAACGACCCAATAGACCAGAGAGAACGTTTTAAGGCACAGGAGGAGTTGTTGGCACTTGGTGATGAAGAGGCAAACACAACCGACGAGGACTTTATGAGAGCACTTGAAATTGGTATGCCCCCAACAGGCGGTATAGGCTTTGGTATCGACAGAATGTGTATGCTTTTAACCGACTCCGCCGCTATCCGTGATGTGCTATTATTCCCGACAATGAAGCCACTTGATAAGTAAACACAGCAAAAACCCAGTGTTTATGCGGGTCCCGCGAAACGAGAGTGCTTAAATAACTTAAGCCTTAAGCCAAATTTAAACCAAAAGGTGAAAACGGATACACTTAGCACAAATAATCAGGTAAAAAGTCTTGTAAAACTTAGGTTTTGCAAGGCTTTTTTTATGTCTTAAAATAGATTCTTTTGTGCGATTTATATTCAAATTACAGCGCTTCATTGTGGAGCAGAAATGGAGGATTTTATGAAAAAACTAAATGGAAATTTTACAACCATACTAAACAAGATTATCACCGATAAAAACATCAGCGGAAATGAATTTAAGATACTGTGTTATCTTTGTATGCGGTCAGGAACTGACAACTCCTGCTTCCCTTCTCTTGATACAATACATCAGGATACAGGTATCAGTTTAACAACGGTTAAAAATATGATACCGAAATTAGTTGGGGCAGGTTATATCGTGAAGGTCAATCGTAAAAAGAGTAACGGATGTTCAACATCTAATCTCTATCGATTGACGGATAAAGTGCTTGAATAGTTGGAGGTTGTTTTTTGACTTATGTGGTGTGGAAAACGGCTACAAATAATACTAAGTTAATAATAACATAGGGTTATTGGATAAGAATAATATAAGCAATAAAATAAGACGATGAATTAATTGATTGGCTCCTCTCAGTGAGGTTAGCAAATCAATTATTTTTTTATTCCAATAACCTTAAGACCGTTTTGAATGAACAAATGTAAGCGTAAGAAAGCAGCTGACGAGGCCTCCGAGGAACGAATCGGCGGAAAAGATGAAAGAGACAGGATAAAGCTTGGTGCGCTATTCGCCCCAAGCGAGCTTACTTCGCCGTGCGAAGCCCTGCGGAAGAGTTATAAAATGCATCTGCTGGTGCTGATTTGGTGCTGAATGTGAAGAAAGTCCGCATTGTTAGGCGGTTCAATAGGTGCTTTGACAGGTGCTGTTGATTTTTTAATATTTTTAAGAAATGGAGAGTGATACAATGAGTAAAGTTGTTGTAAGAACTGCATATGCTTCCTCCGGCAAAAATGTCGGTGGAAATTTCGCAAACTATATTGCAAAGAGAAAGGGTGTTGATAAAACAATTAACGCAAAGAAAATGGATATTCATACAAAATATATTGCTGAAAGACCGGGTGTTGTTAAGATGGGTGAACATGGTTTGTTTGGTCAGGAGGACTATGTTGATTTGAAAAAAGCATCCAGGGAAATCAATAATCATACCGGAATTGTATGGACTCAGGTTGTATCTCTGCGGCAAGAAGATGCGGAAAGACTTGGGTATGATACACCGGATGCGTGGAGAAATTTGGTTCGGTCAAAGCAATTTGAGATTGCAAACTACCACAAAATTCCTGCGGAGAATATGAAATGGTACGGAGCATTTCATAAAGCTGAAGGGCACTATCATATGCACTTAATTATCTTCAATAAAGAACCCGGTGGCGAATTTCTTTCAAAAAGAGATTACAATCAGTATAAAGATATGTATATCAAAACCATGTTCAAGGATGAACTGAAACAGATTTATGATGAAAGACAATCCCTCCGAGATAAAATTATTGAAGAGGTAAAGCAAAATCTTGACGAGTTCAAAATTGATATTGGTCAGGCTTCTGATGAGTTTGTCGAAGCGTTTAATGAATTGAAATTCTCTCTTGATGGGTACACAGGCAAGAGGAATTATCAGTTCATATCCTGTGAACAAAAGGAAAAAGTTGATGAGGTTGTAAAAGTTATCTGCAAAAATGATAACCTACAAAACTTATATCAACAATGGTGTCAGATTCAGTTAGCTCTGCTGAAATATTATCATAAGAATCCCGAAGAGTGTTTCGATGTATTGGAAAACAACTTAAACTTCCAAAGACGACTGGAGAATGTTGTTCTCAAGGCAGCGCTCAAGGACAATAGGCAGACTGATTTATATGAAAACAGAGAACAAGCATCTCCTGCCTATGGTGGAATTGTATTCGCTCTCTGCAAAATGTTTGAGCAATCAACAGAGCAAGACATCGAGGAAGGCTTCACAAAATCTATTGTAGATTCAAAGGACAGAGCAAAAGAATACAGACGCGATACATCACACGGAATGCAAATGAGTATGTGATTGGAGGTGAAATTTTTATGAAGAATAATAAAAAAGTCAAGATGACTTTCAATGTTACTCCCGAGGTCAGAAGGCTAATTAAAAATTTGGTTGAGGAGTTAGGTTATAAAAGTGAGAGCGCATTTTGCAATGAAGCGATCGAAGAATATCTCTCGAAACTTCAATACGATAGCATAGGTACATACATGAATAAGTTGTTAGTTCAAGCGGTGGATTGTACCATCGAAAGACATAGTGATAGATTAGTTGATATGCTCTACAAGTTAGCTGTAAGTATTGAGAAACAAAATCTCATAGCTAGTGGTGAGTATGACGATTATTATGAAGAGTATATTGAAAAAGTTGCAACGGAGAATGTTCAAAAACGACATGGGAGATTGTAATATTATAAATTGCAGCAACAAATTTTTCATATATATTGAAAAATCTTGAAAAAAATGTTATAATACTTGTGTCGGTATGAGCAGTCAGATTAGACTTCGATTGGTTCGTAGAAATACGGACGGTATCGTGCCTATGGCATTGATACATTTGTTATCGGCACACATATCCTCGCATACCCATCATGTATAATGCACTTACAATCTCACACAAAGAATTGATAAGTGTGTACATATGTCGTTATATGTGAATGTGATAGTGTCAATATAGTAGTGACAGAGCAAACTAAAACAAATAGTTTGGGAAGTCGGATTTGTGCTGGTGTAAACATGATACAAGGCTGCGAAGTTCCTTTGTTATTGGCGGGATGGGAAGTCCCCTTAGCTGCAGATAAGGGCCAATAATAACAAAGGAGGTGAGTTCGTGAAAAAGGCGGACAACCCTGTTGTCATTATTAATGGCAACGACAATTCTGTAGAAGTTAAGGTTAATGTTACCGAAACTCCTTCAAAAACCCCTGCTGCTATTGTAATCGCATTGTCTATGATTATTGTAGTAGCCATACTGGCTGTATCACAATGCTGTCCTGAATTGCTTGCTGATTTTGTCCGTTGGATTATCAGTATAGCAATAGGTGGCTAACACCAGCATATTTTTAAAAGAAACGAGGTGTAGCATCTTGATATTTACAGAATGTCCAATATTTGGTTTGCAATCAAAAAAGATGCTAGCCCACCTTTTACATATAAAGGACAGCAAATTATTTAAACAAGAATATGTGGCTTCACTGGTTTCACCATATATTGATCAAAGTGGCAAAAAACGTTTAATTGAGCCACCGCAGGAGGAACTTAAAGCTATTCAAAAACGACTCAAGGTAATGTTAGGTAAAATTATTGTGCCAAATAATATTTTTTCTGGCATTAAAGGACGCTCGTATGCGGATAATGCTATTTTACATACTGGAACAAATCGAAGAATGTTATTTAAAATTGATTTAACCGCATTTTTCCCAACAATAACACGTGAAACAGTATATAAATTTTTTAAGGAAGACTTATGTTGTTCGCCTGATATAGCAGAGATATTAACGAATTTTACAACTATTGATTTAGAAAAATCTAATGCAACAAATCTTGATGCTGTATATATTTTTTTAGACGAGAAAGGTGTTGCATGTAAAAACCATTTAATATCAGGAGCACCAACTAGCCAAATAATGTCTTATTTAGTAAATTATCGTATGTTTGACGAAATGCAGGCAATAGCAAATGAAAATAATGCGACGATGACGGTATATGTAGATGATGTTACCTTTTCTAGTGAATGTAGAATTTCACGGCAATTTACTTCAAGAATTGTTAATGTAGTGAAAAAGTATGGTTATAAAATTTCGAAAACAAAAGTAAAAAAATATACAAAACTATATCCTAAATTAGTGACTGGCGTGATAATAGGCTCAAATGGTCAGGCAATTATAAAAAACTCTATGCGTCTTAAAATTATTAATGAGTATAAAAGTCTACTGAATAATCCTGAAGATATTAAATCCAGACAAAGATTACGAGGATTGCTAACTGCGGCAAGACAGGTAAATCCTAATGTCTTTCCAACGATATATAATTATGCATTTGACAAAAGTCGATAATAGATAATAACTAAATTTTATCTCTGACAGACAAATTTGCAGATAGTTTATAATATTAAAAGAATTTTAGTTCTTGCATAATACTTTACATAGGAGAACAATATGACACACATTTTCATTGTTGATAATAATACATTTAAATACCACCTTGAATATATGTTTGCAGGAACTGGCGGTTCAAGGGACGCAAGTTTTTTGTTTGACAATAAAATTCAAATGCATTGGAAATCTGAAGCATCTGTTATTGATATGATTTCTGATATATCTAGAATAAGGTCTGGAGATAGAGTAATATTTTATGTGCAAGCTCACAATGGTGTTCCAGGGAAATTTTATGGAGTATTTAAAGCTAAGGGAACACCATTTTATGACAGCAATAGTGGAAATTACTTATATGAAAAATTACATAAAAATTTGAACTTTAGAATAGAAATAGAACCGGACATAGTCTTTTCTGAAGGCGTATCGGAACATATAGCATTAGATATACTGGAAGGCATTAATCATCCAAGTGAAATGTGTTGGAGTCTTATATATAGGAAATTGAGAGCAAACCGCGGATGTACTATGATCACAGACTATGAAGCCTATAAACTTATAGAAAAAATAAAAGCGGTAAATTTAGGTGATAGTTTAAAAGGTACTGCTTTTTCTTATGATTATGAACGAGAAAAGATCATAGCAGTCGATGAATTATTGCAATACGATGGCGTCAAATACTCACTTTCCGTTACGGATAGAATGTTAATGAAGTATCGTAGCGGAAATGCTTTTGAGGCACATTTGCAAGCATATATTGTTCAAAACTGTTTTAATACTCCATTGAGTGAATTTTTTCATATTAATGTGGAAAAACCAACTTGGATTGGGAATGAGGTTGCTTGCGGTGTAGGGATGCAAAGAATTGATATTGCTATGGTACAAGAAGATGATAATTCGGCAACAATAAATATTGTTGAACTCAAAGGTTGTGAGCCATACAACAATATAATAACATATCAGTTGGCGTGGTATGTTAATTGGGTTATAAATTATTGGTGTCCATTGTATATTGGAAAGAAAGTAATTATTAATCCAATGGTAATCGCAAAGAAAACAAGTACAGAAAGTAGTAACGCATTTCGCAAATTGGCAGATGCTCTTAAATCATTTTCTAAAGACAATATTGATGTTTCTGCAGTAGAATATATCGCCTTTGAAATTGATGAAGATATTTCTTTTGAAAAAACTTTCTGATTTTGCTGGATATATTATTATTTTTGTGATATAATTACTGTCGAAAAGAGGTGAGGTTGTGAATTACATAGGTTCTAAATATTCACTTATGGATTTTCTTACAGAAACTATAGCGACTGTTGCAGGAACACAAACAAATAAAGTGTTCGCAGATTTGTTTGCAGGAACAGGCGTTGTTGGAAAAACATTTAAAGAAAAAGGTTATAAAGTAATATCTAACGACATTCAATATTATAGTTATGTAATAAATAAGCATTTAATAGAAAACATTCCTCCGCTTGATATAAAGAAGTTAGAATATATAAACGAACTTGGAGAAACAGAGGGTTTTATATATAAGAACTATTGTGCAGGTTCAGGAAGTGGAAGGAATTACTTCACAGATAGCAATGGTAAGAAATGTGATTCTATAAGAATTGAACTTGAGCGATTAAAGAATAGTGGTGAAATAGAAGAGTCACAGTATTATTACTTGCTTGCAAGCTTAATAAATTCAATAGATAAATACGCAAACACAGCTTCAGTATATGGAGCATTTCTCAAACAGATAAAAAAATCAGCAGCAAAAGATTTTGAATTAGAACTACTACCTATCATACCAGGTGACAAAGAAAGCGAAGCTCATAATGAGAATATAAATGATTTAATCAAAAAAATTGAAGGAGATATTCTCTATCTGGATCCTCCATACAATGCACGACAATACTGCACTAATTATCATGTACTAGAAACAATAGCAAGATATGATGATCCAGAATTAAAAGGAAAAACCGGACTTAGGGAGTACTCCACACAAAAAAGTGATTTCTGCTCGCCAAGAACCGTAGTAAACGCTTTCGAAGAAGTAATAAGAGAAGCAAACTTTGATTATATCTTCCTTAGCTATAACAACGAAGGGTTAATGCCGTTCGAGGTAATAAAAAGCGTAATGGAAAAGTACGGCAAATACGAAATGTTTACCAAGGATTACAGAAGATTTAAAGCTGATACTGATGAAAATAGAAATCACAAAAGCGACAAGACAATTGAATATCTACACTGCTTGATAAAAAAATAAATAAGCAAAATAACGAAAAGATAACTTCCATATTGTGAAGTTATCTTTTTTGTGTTATAATTATCTTATTCTTAAAAATAAGGTGGGATAATTATGAATCCATTTAAAGAAGGTAGCAACCAATATAAAGACTTTGAGACTATGTCAGATTGTGAATGGCATTGTTCTAAATGCGAACTGTTAAGTGGGCAGGCAAAAACTTGGCAAGTTTGGCGTCAGGAAAAGGGAATTCAACTTGACCAAGATGAAGCAGGCAATTGGTATAAAAATATTTTTTGCCCTACTTGCGGCATAAAAACTGTACATAGAAAATTAAAATCGACCGAAATATTATCAACAGATCTAAAAGCGCGTTCTGGAATTCCGGCTAAAATTGCAAAAAGAGCAAAAGAATTATATGGTTGTATTGATGAATATTCAATGAGAACCGAGCCTGCAAACAAACTAGAAATTGATCATAGAACACCTCAAGTTAGGTGGACAAGCAATGAAGATGACAATTCTAATTTAACTGACGGACAAATAAAAGAAAAATTTATGCTTTTAACAAGTCCAAACAATCTTTTGAAATCACGTATCTGCGAAGAATGCGCAAAAACCAATAAACGCGGAAAAGGATATAAGGTCATTGAGTTTTGGTATGAAGGTACAGAACTATATGATGAATCAATAGGCTGTAGAGGTTGCTTTTGGCACAACCCATCTGCTTGGAGAGAAGAATTAAATAAAAAGATTAAGGAATAAGGAAAATGGCTAAGTATAACGATATAGATATGTCAAAGTGGAAAGAGTACGAAGATATTTTAACCGATTCACTTTGGATATTTAATAAAAGAGACAATTCTGGTGTGCATACTGCCGGGTATCACGGGAATTTTGTGCCACAAATACCGAATCAACTATTTAAGAGGTACACTAAAAAAGGTGATTGGATACTCGATCCCTTTTCCGGTGGCGGCACTTCGCTTATTGAAGCACAAAGATTAGGCAGAAATGCAATTGGAATCGAACTACAAGAATCTGTAGCAAAAGCTTCGGTGGAATTGTTGAAACAAGAAAAGAATCCTGAAACAAAAGGAACTATTATAATTGGAGATAGCAGAAACACAAATATTGCAGATAAATTAGAATCCTATGGAATAAATAAAGTGCAGTTTATTATATATCATCCACCATATTGGGATATTATCAAGTTCAGCGATAACGAAAAAGATTTATCCAATTGTGCTACTATCGATGATTTTAATCAATCTTTTGGCGAAGTTATAGATAACACTTCCCAATATCTTGAAAAAAACAGATATTGTGCTTGTGTTATTGGTGATAAGTATGCTAATAGCGAAATTGTTCCGTTAGGTTTTCATTGTATGAATTTATTTTTACAAAGAGGCTTTAAACTTAAAGCTATTCTTGTTAAGAATTTTGAAGAAACAAAAGGAAAATCAAACCAGAAAGCAATATGGAGATATCGGGCTTTAGCAAGTGATTTTTACTTGTTTAAGCATGAGTATATATTTGTTTTTAAGAAAACATTTTAATTTGGAGGAACCATAATGAATAACGAAACTATAGGAATATCTGCTGAAATAGCGATTGCTGATTATTTTGATGTTGAAATAGACCAAGATTATAGAGAGCGAGGAGATGATGCAGTTGTAGACATGATTTATCCAAAAGTTGAGGATATTTTCAAAAAACATAATATACCATCCCCGATTGAACATATAGCTGAAAAACAAAACCCAGTTGATTTTTTGTTGGAAGATGGTTTAACATTATCTGTAAAAACCAATCAACGCTATCCTGGTAAAGTTGCACCACAGATTATAGGACAACCGACATCTGAAACTTTTTTTGAAATAATGCTGTCTAAAATGGGATATAATATTGCTTCAGAATTGAGAAATTATGGATTAAGTGATACATATGAAAATAGAAGCAAAATATTTAAACATTTTGTTTTTGAAAACATAGAAACACTTTTAGAAATATATTGGGAGCACTTGTTTGAGTGCGACTATTTGATATATTTTTATAATATATTAAATCCTACTGGAAGATTAACTGGCAACCCTCAGTATAAAGTTTTGTTACCCATTGAATATCCTATTTTCGATAAGGAGTACATTACATTCACTCAAACAGAAAAATCTTGGAATGAAAGTTGCACAATTAAATATAAAGGTAAAGCAATAGGTGAATTTCAAGTTCACAATAATCGAAATTGTTTTAAATTTAGATTTAATTTCAAAAATTTGTTTGAATACATTT
>JAZRPB010000006.1:0-227126 GCA_045649025.1 Clostridia bacterium
GATATCAGATTAAGTAATGAACTTGCAGACGCAGTTTCAGCGGTGTGTAATGTTCCGATACACAAGGTTAAGGTTTTTGAAATGAAATAATTTGATTTAAGGAGACTATTGTCATGTTTATGATTATTAAGAGAAAACATATTTCTGTTGCACTGGTTATTATCATGTGTTTAACTGTTGGAATAGTATCTCGTTTTAAGAGTGGGAAATCCGAAACTAAAGAAGTTGCAATTGTTTCGGAGGATTTAAGTGAGGAATCACCCGATGTTGGCGAAGCATTGGAAGTGATGTCATCTGATGTTGACTATATTACAAATGCCCGAACGAATCGCGATATAACCCGAAGTAAAGCATGCGAATTGTTAAAAAGTACAATAGATAATCCTAATTCTTCTCAAGATGCAAAAAAGGATGCTGAAACACAACTCATCAAAATGGCAACTGAAATGGATGTCGAAACAGAATGTGAAAACATTTTGCAAGCAAAGGGGTTTGGAGAGTGTGTTGTTTTTATTTCGAACAGCGCAGTTACGGTAACGATATTAAAAAAAGATATTCCGGTTGAGGATATTGCGAAGATAAATGATATAATTTTCGAACAAACAGGAAATAATAATGTAAAAATAGTTGAAGTTAAATAAATTTTCTGTTATAATATATATATGACTAATAAACGCATTGTGTAGGTTCGCATATACAACGCAATGTCACTAATAAAAAAGTCACTATCGTGACTGTCGTTCGCGCAGCTCACTTCCATAAGTAGACTTTTTTGTAATTCAGGAAATTACAACATAAAAGTAGTAATTTCCTAAAAGATAAAAATTGCGAGCAGAAAGGCTATGGTAATTACAATGGACGAAATGCTAAAAAACGAAGATATTATTGAAGAGGTTGTTGAAGAGGCAACTGTAAATCCCGATATAAAACCAGATGGCGAGGACGGCGATGTTGGAAATGTGAAAATTTCTGTTGATGTTGTTGCAACAATTTCAAGTGTTGCCGCATCATCCGTAAACGGTGTTGCAGGAATGTATACATCATTTGCAGGCGGAATTGTTGAAAAATTTGGTGCAAAGAAAAACCCATCAAAGGGCGTCAAGGTTGAAATGGGCGAAAGTACAGTTAAAATTGACATCTATATTGTGGTGGATTACGGTGTAAGAATTCCCGAGCTTGCTTGGGAAATACAGGAAAATGTTAAAAACAACGTGGAAACTATGACAGGTCTTAATGTTGAAAAGGTTAACATTCACATCGAGGGTGTAAACTTCGATAAGTCAGACGAGGTTATGGAGCCATCAGAGGAATAAATAAAATGACATTACCCCAATTATTTTGGTGGTAATGTCTTTTTATTTTGTTGACTTGATAAATAGTATATGATATACTTAATATATAAAATATATTAAAGGAAAAACATATGAGAGAAGTTATAATTAATAAAAATGACGCAAATCAGAGATTAGATAAATTTCTCACAAAATATATGCCGTCTCTACCAAATTCTATGCTCTATAAAAGCTTAAGAAAAAAATGCGTGAGGGTAAACTCAAAGCACGTTACAGACGGTGCATATATTTTACACGATGGTGATGTGCTCCGTCTTTATATGAATGATGAATTTTTTAGTAATGATGATGCTAAAAATATTATTCCTACTCCCCTGCCCCAGCCGCAAATTATTTATGAGGACGAAAATATTATTATTGCCGACAAGAGTGTTGGAGTTGTTGTTCATAGCGACGAAACCGAAGCAGATAACACACTAATAAATCAAATAAAATATTATTTATATAAAAAGGGTGAATATTTACCGCAGCAAGAGCATTCCTTTGCTCCGTCGCTGTGCAACCGACTTGATAAAAACACAAGCGGTCTTATAATTGCGGCAAAAAATGCGACGTCACTTCGTATAATTAATGAAAAAATTAAAAACCGTGAAATTAAAAAATATTATCTGTGTGCAGTTGAAGGAACACCTCCTATGGAGGCTATATTAACTGCATATCTTGAGCGGAAAGACAAACACGTGGTTGTGACCAACGAGAAAACCAAAAACTCAAAGCCCATAAAAACAGGCTACAAAGTGCTTAACAGCAATGGTAAATTCTCAATTCTTGAGGTTGAGCTCTTTACAGGCAGAACACACCAGATACGTGCACACCTGTCGCATATAGGGCATCCGCTTCTTGGCGATGTAAAATACGGTGCAAAGGAAATAAAAAATTCGTATCATCAGCTTCACAGCTATAAATTAAAATTTGATTTTAAAACTGATTGCGGTATTTTAAATTACCTAAACGGAAAAGAGTTTGTTTCCCAAAAAAATATAGATTTTCACATATAAATTCTCTTTTAAAAAGTTGACATTTTAAGCTGCTTAATATATAATATAAATATAGTAAACTGCGGAGGAACAGGATGAAATCGAGCTATCTGATAAAAAGGTTTATACCATACTTTAAAGACTATAAAGGAATACTTGTTTTAGACCTTGTTTGTGCTTCGCTCACAACCGTATGTGAGCTTGTTTTCCCTGTTTTGGTGCGTAATATAACCAATATCGGCATAGAAAATCCCGCCGCACTCACACTTTCTTTAATTTTAAAAACAGGCTTAATATATCTTATACTCCGAGTTATCGACAGCGGTGCCAATTTTTATATGGCATACAATGGTCACGTTATGGGTGCAAATATTGAAACAGATATGCGACGTGATATGTTTGCACACTACGAAAAGCTTTCATATTCGTTCTTTTCAAACAATAAGATTGGTACGTTGATGTCGAGAATAACAAGTGATTTGTTTGATATTACCGAGCTTGCACATCACGGTCCCGAAGAGCTTTTTATATGCTCGCTTAAAATTATTGTATCATTTATAATTCTATGTACCGTTAATGTTCCTCTTACACTGATTATATTTGCCTCATTACCTATTGTATTCTACTTTGTGAAATTCTTTAATATGCGAATGAAAAACGCATTCAAAAAGCAACGTGTGGAAATCGGCGAGGTAAATGCAAATGTGGAGGACTCATTACTCGGAATACGTGTTGTAAAATCATTTGCTAACGAGGATATTGAGGCAAAAAGATTTGAAGAGGGCAATAAAAAATTCTTTGACTCAAAGCGTGAGGGATATCTCTATATGGGTGGCTTCCACACCTCAACCAGATTTTTTGAAGGCTTTATGTATCTTCTTGTTATTGTTGCAGGCGGTATGTTTATGATGAGAAATGTTATAAACGCCGCCGACATAACTGCATATCTTTTATATGTTGGTACGCTTTTTGCTTCAATAAGAACAATTCTTCAATTCACCGAGCAATTCCAAAAAGGTATGACAGGTATTGAAAGATTTATTGAAATAATGGATACAAAGCCCGAAATTACACAAAAGGAAAATGCTTACGACCTTACAGATATACAGGGCAATATAACCTTTGAAAATGTAAGCTTCCATTATGAAGAGGACAAAAGAGATGTTCTATCAAACATATCACTGAAAATTAAGAGCGGTGAAAGTGTTGCTCTTGTTGGTCCGTCGGGTAGCGGCAAAACCACATTATGCAATCTTATACCAAGATTTTACGATGTCACAGGCGGTAAAATTTTAATAGATAATCACAATATATGCGATGTTACACTTCACTCACTACGTAATAATATAGGTGTTGTGCAGCAAGACGTATATCTTTTCTCGGGCACAGTATACGATAATATTATATATGGTTTGCCAGGTGCCACAAAAGAAGAGGTTATTGAAGCGGCAAAGCTTGCAGGTGCACACGAATTCATATGTGAGCTTCCCAACGGATATGATACCTACGTGGGCGAGCGTGGAGTTAAGCTTTCAGGCGGACAAAAGCAAAGAATATCTATTGCAAGAGTTTTTCTGAAAAATCCGCCTATACTTATACTCGACGAGGCTACCTCGGCACTTGATAATGAAAGCGAACGCCTTGTGCAGCAATCACTCGAAAAATTAGCACACGGACGAACAGTTTTTACTATTGCACACAGACTTACAACAATAAAAAATGCCTCTCATATTCTTGTTTTAACAGACAAGGGTATTGAGGAGCAGGGTACTCACGAAAGTCTTATGGCTCAAAACGGGCTGTATCATAATATGTACAGTATGTATACTAATTTATAAAGAAAATAGGTGATTAGATGCAATTTATGGATACAATTACAAAATATATACAAATTATAAGAATAAACGACCTTTTTGACGTTGTGATTGTTGCTTTGCTTGTTTATTATCTTATAAAGCTTATAAGAGAAACACGTGCAATGCAGCTTTTTAAGGGTCTGTTGTTTATTGCAGCAGTATTTTTAATAAGCTCTATTTTAAAGCTTACTGCTCTAAACTACATACTTACAGGCACAATTCAAATAGGCTTGTTTGCACTTGTGGTTATATTTCAACCCGAGCTTCGAAATATGCTTGAACGATTAGGACGTTTTAGTGTTATTTCTAATATCATCTCATCAAGCGATGATGAAAAAACAAAACAAACCGAGAACACAATAAACGCAGTTGTTTTAGCAGCAAGCAATATGTCATCAACCAAAACAGGTGCTTTGATGGTTTTGGAGAGAGAAACACGTCTTGGTGAGTATTTATCAACAGGCACACCGTTAAATGCCGACATATCCGACAGACTCCTTATAAATATATTTGTTCACAATACACCTCTGCACGATGGTGCAACAATAATACGCGGCAATAAAATAATTACCGCCGCGTGTGTGTTACCTCTTACGGCAAACACAAATATTTCCCCCGACCTTGGCACAAGACATCGTGCCGCTCTTGGTTTAAGTGAGGCCACAGATGCGGTTGTGGTTGTTGTTTCCGAGGAAACGGGCAAAATTTCAATTGCTATGAACGGAACGCTTACAAGAAATCTTACACAAGACTCACTAAAGCGTATACTGAATAAGGTTATGATAAAAAGCTCAAATATCAGCGATACATCACTTTCAAAATTAAAGTTCTGGAACTCATCAAGCGACGAGGGAAAGGAGAAAAAATGAGTAAAGATAAAAAAAGAAATATAGCAAATTTCCGTACAAGCAAGTTACCTACTATGATACTCTCAATATTGATTGCAATTGCAGTATGGCTTGTTGCTGTTTATGTGGATGATCCAAGTATAACGGTTAATGTTAAAAATGTTCCTGTTCGTTTTATAAATGAGGATCAGCTTACAAGCAAAGGACTTATTATAAAAGAAAAAGAGGACATACCCAATTACAGCGTGCGTGTTAGCGGCCGCAGAAGTCATTTAGTTGAGTATATGAATCGAATTACAATTGATGTTGATTTATCGGATATAACTTCCACAGGCTTACACAAGCTTTATGGCACAGTTAATATTCCAAATGTATACCTAACTCTTGAAAAGAATATGAACTCACAAATACCCGTAGAGGTTGCTGAACTTAGCGAAAAGTCAATTAAGCTATACGCAAAACAGATTGGAACAAACAAGGATTATTTAATTAAATCAGAACCAAAAATCCCTGATTTGTTGATTAAGGGTGCAAAGGACGAGATTGACTCTATTTCATATGCATTAGCAGATGTCAATATAACCGAGATAACAGATGATTGCGATATTCTTGGCGATATATATTATTGTAACAAAGAGGATAACAAGGTTACAAACGCAACCTCCGTTTATGCAAATATATCGGAGGCATCAATAAAAAATACTATATACAATAAAAAAACTGTTCCTGTAACGCTAAAGCTTGAACAAGCCTTGGCGGAGGAATATGCACTTGATTTAAACGAAACAACCGTTTCTCCATCACAAATTGAAGTGGGTATTTCAGACGATATAAGCATAGATGAAGTATATGTATATATTGATACCCTATCCCCCGAATCCAAGGAATACAAGATTACAACCAACGTATCAGGTGTTTATATACCATACAACAATTTATTTGTTGAGGTGAATGCAACCATCAAAAAAAAGGTTGAAAAGGAAATAGTGGTAAATGTTGAGGCAATAAACACTCCAACAGGTTTAACTGCGCAATTTGAAGCAAATCAAACAGTTGTTGCATATTTAGATGAAAATATCACAGATACAACCATTAAAGCCACAATAGATTTAAAGGGCTTATCAAAAGGAACTAACCAATGCAAGCTTATTTTGGACGGCGATGGGCTACTGTCATATGACGAAAAATACATTAGTGTTGAGCTACAATAAAAAAGTTACTATCGTGACTGTCGTTTGCACAACTCTTCCATAGGTAGACTTTTTGTAATTTATGAAATTACAACTTAAAAGCAATAATTTCCTAAAAGATAAAAAAAATCATCTCACTTTATTAAGTGAGATGATTTTTTTATTTAATTGTTTCTATATCATATGGTGTAATCTGGTACACAAAGTAGTTAAGCCAATTTGAAAACAACAGGCTTGCGTGTGAACGCCATCTTACATACGGACGTTTTTTGGGGTTATCATCAGGGAAATAATGCTTTGGTATTTCAGGATTTAATCCCCTTTCTATATCACGTAAATACTCATCCTTTAATGTGTTTTCATCATATTCGGAATGTCCCATAACAAATATTTTTCTTCCGCCCTTTGTAAATACTATATAAACACCCGCTTCATCAGATTCTGCAAGTATTTCCAAACCTTTAATCTTTTTTATATCCTCTGCTCTTACCTCGGTATGTCTTGAATGAGGTGCATAGAATACTGTGTCGAACCCTCTCACAAGCTTTGAAGTACGTCTGTTTACGTGATGCTCAAATATTCCCGAACACTTTGCATTAAGCGAATACTTTGGCACACCGTAATGATAATATAATCCTGCCTGTGCCGCCCAACATATATGAAGTGTAGAGGTTACATGTGTATTGGACCAATCCATAATGCGTGTAAGCTCATTCCAATAATCCACCTCTTCAAAATCCATATTTTCAACAGGTGCACCTGTTATTATCATTCCGTCGTACTTTAAATCACAAATTTCATCAAATGTTTTATAAAAGGTTGCTAAATGCTCCTGTGATGTATTTTTAGATTTATGAGAATCCATCTGCAGAAAATCTATCTCAACCTGTAGCGGCGAATTAGATAAAAGACGCAAAAGCTGTGTTTCGGTTGTTATTTTTGTAGGCATAAGATTAACTATCACAATTTTTAATGGACGAATATCCTGATGCATAGCCTTTGTTTCGCTCATTACAAATATATTTTCTGCCCTTAATTCTTTTGTTGCCGGCAGCTTATCAGGTATTTTTATCGGCACAGCCATTACCTCCTTTTTTCAATATTAATTATATGTTATATTGTGTAATATTTATTTTTATATTCATCATATTGGCTTATGAAGTTGTTTTCGCCATCGTGCTTTACGTGGTCAAGATAAATATGTGGCTCAAATCCGTCTTGGTCCTTATGAAGAATAGAAACACCAATATTTGAGCAGTGGTCTGCAATTCTTTCAAAGTTGGTTATAATATCTGAATACACAAACCCAAGAACAATTGTGCATTTATTATTCTGCAGACGTTCTATATGGTTGCTCTTCATCTTATACTTAAGCTTGTCTATAACCTGCTCTAAAGGCTCAATCTTCATCGCATAATTTTTATCGTTATTTTCAACTGCCTTTACAGTAATTTCAACTATTTCCTTGATTGCACTTGATATAACCTTTATTTCATTAACTGCTGCATCGGAGAATGTAAGTTGCTTTGAATGAATTTCCTTTGATGCCCCCATTAAATTACAAGCATGGTCGGATATTCTTTCTGCGTCACCTATTAGATGTAGCAATGATGTGACCTCGTTAGCCTCATGCTCTGCAAGCTTATGACCTGCTAATTTTACAAGATATGAGCCGAGCTTGTCTTCATAGTTATCCACAAGTGCTTCTTGCTCTTTAATGTATGCATCTGTTTTTGAATCATAGTTAAGAAGCTTATCTAATGAAACCTTTACAGCCTCACCTGTAATTTTCATCATCTGCGCCATAATATCATTCGCTTTTTCAAGTGCAAAGCCTGGAACTGTTAAGAATCTGTCGTCAAGCACCCTGAATACATCCTCTTCAACAGTTTCGGTTGATTTAATTGTCATCACCGCAAGCTTTTCTATAAAGTTACAGAACGGTATTAAAATTATTGTTGATAAAATATTGAATGCAGTATGTACAAGTGCTATTGAGAATACAGATGCCTGATCATGCATAAATGCAAAATCTAAAATTGAATGCAAGCCGTAGAATATGCCTCCTACAACCACAACACCTATTATTTTTATATACAGGCACGATATTGCAACCCTTTTCGAGTCTTTATTACCGCTTATAGCAGAAAGTATGGGTGTAATTGTTGTGCCTATATTTTGACCTAATATTACAGGAAGTGCAGTTGCCATAGGTATTGCACCTGTTAAAGACAATGCCTGTAAAATACCAACCGATGCTGATGATGATTGAATAATTGCAGTTAGAATTGTACCGCACAAAATGCCAAGTATCGGATTTTCAAACATAACAAGAATTTTTGCAAAGCTTTCGCTGTCTTTTAATCCCGACATTGCTCCCGACATTGTTTCCATACCAAACATCAAAACTGCAAAACCAATTAATATTGCACCAATATTCTTCTTTTTATCAGTTTTGCAAGCCATAATCATTATAATACCAATCATTGCAAGCACAGGCGTAAATGACTCAGGTTTTAAGAACTTAAGCCACTCGGTACTTGCCGATATACCTGTTGTACTCAAGAGCCATGCAGTAACTGTTGTACCAATATTAGCTCCCATTATAATAGCAATAGATTGAGATAGCTTCATAATACCTGAATTTACAAATCCTACAAGCATAACTGTTGTAGCAGATGAGCTTTGTATTACTGCAGTAACTAAAAAACCAAGCAAAAAGCCTTTAAATCTGTTGGAAGTAAGCTTTTGCAAAATTGATTCAAGCTGACCTCCTGAAAGCTTTTTTAAGCTTTCGCCCATATAGTCCATTCCAAATAAGAACAAAGCAAGTCCACCCAATAAAGTTAAAATTGAAAATATGCTCATAATTTTCCCCCTGCGTTTACCATAAATGTATTCTATATGTATTTACTTAATTATTAATGCAATGCAAATATTAACCAACACACACTACATCATTATAATTATAGCATAATTTTCCTAATAATGCAATATATAAATAATCTAAAAAAAAGAAATATTAAAGCCCCGAAAAAATCTATAACTTTATAACCCTATTACCGCATAATATTTACAGGTTTTGAAGATACTAACTGTAGCATTTTAAATACGGAGATTAACTATGAGCGAAAATTTTGAACAAGAAAGCAGAAGTGAACATTCTAAAGAGGAACGTCAGCAAATATATGACTTTGGTAATATACGCACAAAAAATCCACGTGGAAATGTGCATTGTCTTAATATAATAGGTCAGATTGAAGGGCATATGGTATTACCTCCTCAAAACAAAACAACAAAGTATGAGCACGTACTTCCCCAGCTTGTGGCTGTGGAGGAGGACAACGAAATTGACGGTCTTTTAGTGTTATTAAATACGGTGGGCGGCGATGTTGAGGCAGGGCTTGCAATATCCGAACTTATTGCAGGAATGAAAAAGCCGACTGTATCTCTTGTGCTGGGTGGCGGACATAGTATTGGTGTTCCTCTATCTGTCAGCACAGATTATTCTATTATTGCACCAACCGCAACAATGACCGTCCATCCAATGCGTATGAGCGGCGTTGTGATTGGTGTAATGCAAACATTTCAATATTTTGAAAGAATGCAAGATAGAATAACTGAATTTGTGGTTAATAATTCTAATGTGAGTGAGGAAAAATTTAAAAAGCTAATGCTTGCAACAGATGAAATTGCAAATGACGTTGGAACAATTCTTTTTGCAAAACAGGCAGTCGAGTGCGGACTTATAAATCAGATGGGCGGTTTGTCGGACGCAATGGAAAAACTATATGAGCTTATAGATAAAGAAAGGAAGAAGGAAAAATGATTTATTCAGTAATTCCAAACGACGTTATTTTTTATGACCCCGAGCAGCTCCAACAACGACATATTAAATTATACCGCGATTTAACACTTGAAATGCGTGGAAAAACTGTTGAAAGAGTTATAACAACAAACCCTAAAAATCATCTAAAATACAGCTCATTATTGGGCACTGAATTGGATATTTAAAATTTACAAGCTTGTTTCTTGTTTAAAATCCATATTTTAGGGTAAATATAAAATAAGAGGATAAAATCTCTTAATACAAAAACAGGGAGTGAGCAGTATGAAGTTTACGATTATAGGCAGAAAAACAGAAGTGCCCAACAAGGTAAGAGATTATGCGGAAAAGAAATTATCCAAGCTTGAAAAGTTTTTCCGCGAGGAGGCAGACACAAGAGTTGTGTTTGGAACCATCAAAGACAATGATTATATTGAGGTGTCAATTTCCGCAAGCGGAATGATATATCGAGCAGAGGTAACTGAAGTAGATTTTATGACTGCAACCGATAAAGCAGTTGATATAATAGAGCGTCAAATCCGCAAAAACAAAACAAGACTTGAAAAGAAAATAAAGAAGGACGCTCTTGCCGACAAGATTATGATTAACGGCTACAACTTCAATGAGCCTGAGGATAAGCAGGAATTTGATATTGTGAAAACAAAAAGATTTATTGTTAAGCCTATGAGTGTTGAAGAAGCAATATTGCAAATGAATCTGCTTGGTCATAGCTTCTTTATATTTAAAAATACAGCCACAAACGAAATGAATATTGTTTATAAGCGTAACGATAAAAAATACGCAGTTATAGAATCGATTGAATAGACCTTAACAGACGTAGGGGACGATATTTCTTTACGCCCTTAATGGTTTATAATGTTTCCCGTCCCCTACGTTTTTGGTGGTAAATAAAAAAACTTGGAATTTTAAAATTCCAAGTTTTTTTAATTTTACTGATTAAACTAATTCAAGAATAGCCATTTCTGCTCCGTCACCACGACGAGGACCTATTTTGATTACTCTTGTATATCCACCGTTTCTGTCGGCATACTTTGGTGCAATTTCAGCAAATAACTTTGTAACAACGTCTTCCTTTGTAATAAAAGCCAAAGCCTGACGACGTGTATGCAATGTGTTTGCTTTGCCAAGAGTTATCATTTTCTCAGCCATTGCTTGAGTTTCTTTTGCTCTTGTAAGAGTTGTTTCTATCTTACCGTTTTCCAAAAAGCTTGTTACAAGATTTCTTAACAATGCTTTTCTTTGGTCAGTAGGAAGATTTAACTTTCTTGTACCTGGCATTATAACGTACCTCCTAATTATCTTCTTCTTTCTTAAGGTAAAGACCTAAACTGTTCAATTTGTTTATAACTTCTTCAAGTGATTTTCTACCCAAGTTTCTGACCTTCATCATATCTTCTTCAGTTTTATTTATAAGGTCTTCAACCGTGTTGATACCTGCTCTCTTCAAACAGTTATATGAACGTACCGATAAATCAAGCTCTTCTATTGTCATTTCAAGAACTTTTTCCTTCTTGCTCTCTTCCTTTTCAACAATAACTTCAGCAGTTTTTGCCTCTTCTGAAAGGTCGATAAACAAGCTCAACAAGTCGTTCATAATTTTTGCAGCCAAGCTTACAGATTCATCCGGTCTGATTGTACCGTTTGTCCAAACCTCTACCGAAAGCTGTTCCCTGTCGGTATATTGTCCCACACGTACATTCTCAACTGTGTAGTTAACCTTTGTAACAGGTGTGTATATTGAATCAACAGGAATCATACCTATTACCGACTGTGCACCCTGCTTATTTCTATCAGCGCTCACATAGCCTCTGCCTTTAGACAGGTTGATTTCCATATACAAATCAGCATCTTCATTTAAAGTAGCAATGTGTAGGTCGGGATTAAAAATCTCAACATCATCATCACGCTTTATATCGTTTGCTGTAATTTCGCAAGCTCCCTTTGCTTCAATAACAACAGTTTTTGTGCTGTCTTCACCATGAAGCTTTAAAGCAAGCTTTTTAATGTTAAGAATAATCTCTGTAACATCTTCTGTTACACCAGGAATTGTTGAAAATTCATGTTGAACACCGTTAATCTTGATTGCAGTTGCCGCAGCACCGGGCAATGAAGAAAGAAGTATTCTGCGAAGTGAATTACCAAGAGTAGTTCCATAACCTCTTTCCAATGGAGATACAACAAATTTACCGTATCTTCCGTCTTCACTTAAATCAACACATTCTATGTTGGGTTTTTCCATTTCTATCATTTAGCGAACCCTCCTTTAAAATTGAGTATATTTGCAATGAAATATATTCCTTACAATACTCTTTAAATATATAAATACGTATCCACTTACCGAGGGTAAATTCAGATTATTTTGAGTACAACTCGACGATAAGATGTTCTTCTACCTCGTAGTCGATATCCTCTCTGTTAGCAAGTCTTAAGACTTTACCTGTAAGAGTGTTCTTATCCATATCAAGCCATTGAGGAACAACCTTCTTTGCGTTGTCTTCAACTATTTCCTTAATTCTTACTGAATTTCTGCTCTTTTCTCTAACAGCAACAACATCACCCTGCTTAACAAGGATTGATGGTATATCTGCCTTGTGTCCGTTTAGAGTTATATGACCATGGTTTACTATTTGTCTTGCTTCACGTCTTGTGTTTGCAAGGCCAAGTCTGTAAACAACGTTGTCAAGTCTTGATTCAAGAATTTGAAGAAGCATTTCACCTGTAATGCCATGTCTCTTTGTAGCCATCACATAGTACTTTCTGAATTGCTTTTCAAGTACACCATAGATAAATTTAACCTTTTGCTTCTCATTTAACTGCAAACCATATTCTGATTGCTTTTTTCTGTTTTGCTTTGGATTTTTATTTGAACTCTTATCTATACCCAAAACTTGTGGGTCAAGACCAAGTGTTCTGCATCTCTTTAAAATTGGTTGAGTATTTCTTGCCATGATATTTTTCCTCCTTCTTCCAAATTATCAGACTCTTCTTCTTTTAGGTGGTCTGCAACCATTGTGAGGAATAGGAGTAACATCCTTAATCATTGTAACGTCAAGACCTGTTGCCTGAAGTGCTCTTATAGCAGCTTCTCTGCCTGCTCCAGGACCCTTTACGTAAACCTCAACAGTTTTCATGCCATGTTCCATTGCAGCCTTTGCAGCTGTTTCAGCAGCTGTTTGAGCAGCAAATGGAGTGCTCTTTCTCGAACCGCGGAAGCCTAAGCCGCCTGCGCTTGCCCACGATATTGCATTACCAGCAGTATCTGTGATTGTGACAATAGTGTTGTTAAAGGTTGAGCGGATATGTGCTGCACCTTTTTCAATGTTTTTTCTATCACGTCTTCTTGTACGTGTAGTTTTCTTTGCTACTTTAGCCATGCTTAGTCCCTCCTTTATTATTTCTTCTTACCTGCAATAGTTCTTGCAGGGCCCTTGCGGGTTCTTGCGTTGTTCTTTGTATTCTGACCTCTTACAGGAAGACCCTTTCTGTGACGGATACCTCTGTAGCATCCGATTTCCATAAGTCTCTTGATATCAAGAGCCAACTGTCTTCTTAAATCACCTTCAACTGTAAAATCAGCATCAATAACCTCTCTAAGGCTATTAACCTCTGCATCTGTAAGATCTTTAACTCTTGTATCAGGATTAATTCCTGTTTGAGCTAAAATCTTTTGTGAGCTCTTCAAACCTATACCGTAGATATAAGTAAGACCAACCTCAACTCTTTTTTCTCTTGGTAAGTCAACACCTGCTATTCTTGCCATACTTTTCTACACCTCCATAAAAGATATCATCAAAAAATTTAATTACACACACAATTTTTATATTGTGTTAAAAACTTTTCCAAACTCTGCAAGGGTGTTGATACCTTGCATAAAAACGTTTGGATAAGTTATAAACAAATAATGTTTAACCTGAAAACCCATAAAAATTCAGATTTGAGTATAGGTCGGAAATTTTGCTACTCGCCGCGTATTCTTATACGCAAAAGCAGAAAAATTTTCGAGATACGCCAAATATGGATTTTTTAGCCTTGCTTTTGCTTGTGCTTCGGATTCTCACAAATAACCATAATCTTGCCTTTTCTCTTTATGATTTTGCATTTTTCGCAAATCGGTTTTACTGATGGACGTACCTTCATCTTCGTCTACCTCCTATTACTTAGATCTCCAAGTAATTCTACCGCGTGTTAAATCATAAGGGCTCATTTCAAGTTTAACCTTATCGCCCGGTAAAATTTTAATGAAGTTCATTCTCAATTTGCCTGAAATGTGTGCCAAAATCTGGTGACCATTTTCAAGCTCTACTTTAAACATTGCGTTAGGTAAGGTTTCAACAACCTTGCCCTCTAATTCTAAAACATCATCCTTAGCCAATGATATATCCTCCTAATTAGTTCTAACTAATTCCGCTAATGCCTTTCGCAATTCGTGATTTTCAATCGGCTTATTATTATCAAGCCTTTCTTTTAAATCCACGGCAATCTTACCGCTTTTTTGAATATGCTTGAGCTTTTTTTTCTTTGGCAACTCTGCCTTTCTTAGCTTTCCGTCTGCTAAATAGGCATAGCCGTCTTTTAATGAGAGCACTATAAAATAGTCGCCCTTATCGTGTCCTGCAATTGAACGCACAACTGAACCCACTACTACTTCCATACCATTCACCTCAAAGAGTCAGAATTTCGCATCCGTCCTTTGTAACAAGTACGGTATTTTCATAATGGGCTGACAAATGTCCGTCTGCCGTTACAACAGTCCAATCGTCATCAAGAACCGCAACCTCGTAGTCACCCTCGTTCACCATAGGCTCTATCGCAAGTGTCATACCTGCTGCAAGTCTTATTCCTTTACCGTAGTGTCCGAAATTCGGAACACTGGGGTCCTCGTGAAGACTTTGTCCTATTCCGTGACCCACAAGGTCACGCACAACGCTGTATCCGTTCTCTTCAACATACTCCTGAATGGCAGCCGAAACATCACCCAATTTAGCACCATGCTTAATATGTTTTATCCCCTCAAAAAAGCTTTGCTTTGTTACGTCGATAAGTCTTTGTGCTTCATCGCTGATTTTACCTACTGCAAATGTTCTTGCAGCGTCGGAATGCCAGCCATCAAGCAATGTTCCCATATCTACGCTTATTATATCGCCTTCTTTAAGGATTACATCTTTACTTGGGATTCCGTGAACAACCTCATCATTTACCGATGCACATATGCTTCCCGGAAATCCGTTGTAGTTAAGGAAGTTTGGTTTTCCGCCTTGTGACTTGATAAAATCAAATGCAATTTTATCAAGCTGTTTGGTAGAAATACCAGGCTTAACATTCTTTTCAATAAGGTCAAGCGCTTCCTTTGTTATTTTACATGCTTTACGCATTTTTTCAATTTGTTTTGCTGATTTAATAGTTATCATAATAATCTATTCCTCTATTCCTAATGCAACAAACACATTACGGGTTGTATCAGCAATTTCCTCTTCGCCTCTTGCACTAACAAGAAGTCCGAGTTCTTTGTAGTATTCTATAATCGGCTCTGTTTCATTATGATAAACATCAAGACGTTTCTTTATTGTAGCCTCTGTATCGTCGGCCCTTTGAATAAGATTACCTCCGCATTTATCACACACACCCTCAACCTGCGGCTTATTAAAAGTGAGGTTATACGGTGCACCGCATTTTGAACACTCGCGTCTTTGAGAAAGTCTTTCTACAATCTTTTCATCTTCAACTTCAATTGATAACACCTTGTCAATTTTTACGTCAGTTGCACTTGAAGCTTTAGCCTGTGCAATTGTACGTGGAAAACCGTCAAGTATAAATCCCTTTTGACAGTCTGGTTGTGAAAGTCTATCTTTTACAATGTTAACAATCACTTCATCGGGAACAAGTTTACCATCGTTGATATACATTTGCGCAATCTTTCCGACCTCTGACTGTTCCTTTATAGCGGTTCTTAGCATCACTCCCGTGGAAATAGTATCTATTCCCAATTTCTTCGAGAGTATTTCTCCTTGTGTACCTTTACCGGCCCCTGGAGGACCTATTAAAACCAAGTGCATAGTACCCCGCCTTTCGATTTTATTATTCTAAAAATCCTTTATAATGACGCATTACCATCTGTGATTCTATCTGCTTAACTGTTTCAAGAGCAACACCTTCAACAATCAATAGTGATGTGCCGCCGATTTGAAGTGATGTTATACCGAATATAGCACCAAATACGACTGGTAGTACTGCTATAATACCAAGGAATATAGCACCTATAAGGTTTAATCTTGAAGATATCTTTGAAATATAATCACTTGTTGGTTTACCAGGTCTGATACCTGGGATAAATCCTCCACTCTTCTTTAGGTTATTCGATAATTCAATTGGATTAAACTGAATTGATGAATAGAAGTATGTGAAGAATATTATAAGTGCAAAATATACTATTGCATATACAAGACTGGTCCACCAAGCAGAAGCATAACCTGCTGACAAACAGCCAAGTACATAGTAGCCAACACCTGTTGTAGGCATATTACCGCCGCTTATCAATCTAACGATTGTTGCAGGGAAAGCCATAATTGATGATGCAAAGATGATTGGCATAACACCGCCAGAAACAACCTTAATCGGAATGTTTGTGCTTTGTCCGCCATACATTTTTCTACCAACAACACGCTTTGCGTATTGAACTGATATTCTTCTTTCTGCATCAGAGAAGAATACAACAAATCCAATTGCTAATATAACAACTGCTAAAATTGCAACTGTAACTATTATATTCTTTGCTGTTATGCCTGTGCCAAGGAAGCTGCTGTAAATTGTTGCGATTCCTGACGGTACTCTTGATACGATACCGGCAAAGATAAGCAATGATACGCCGTTTCCAAGACCTTTTTCTGTGATTTGCTCACCCAACCATACAATAAATGCTGTACCAGCTGTAAATGTTAGAACTATTGTAAGGAAGCCTAACACACTTGTGTTTGTTATAGCTTCAAGTCCGCCTTGTGCCTTCATATTATATAGAGTAACATAAAGACCTGCACCTTGAACTAATGCCAAAACAATAGCAACATATCTTGTAATTTTGTTTAACTTCTTTCTGCCTGCAACGCCTTCCTTTGAAATTCTTTCCAAGGCAGGAATTGCAACTGTAAGAAGTTGAATGATAATTGATGAGTTGATGTATGGAGATACACCAAGTGCAAATACTGTTGCATTTGAGAAAGCTCCACCTGTGAACACATCAAATAAGTTGAACAAGTCCATTCCGCCTGCGCCTGTTGGGCTTAAGAATGCTTGCATTGCATCTGCACTCAAAAACGGAACAGGAATATGTGCTCCGAATCTGAATACAACTAACATCAATAATGTAAATATGATTCTATTTCTCAAACTAGGAATTTTCCACGCATTTCTAATAGTGGTTAGCATAATTACATCACCTCAGCCTTTCCGCCTGCCTTTTCAATCTTTTCCTTGGCGGATGCGCTGTATTTTGCAACTTTTACTGTAAGCTTCTTTGTAACTTCTCCTCTGCCGAGAATCTTAACTCCATCAAGAGTTTTGCTTATTATGCCTGCTGACTTTAGAACTTCGGCTGTTACCTCTGTTCCGTCTTCAAGCTTATTCAAATCCTCTACATTGATTGAAACATACTGTTTAGCAAATATATTCTTAAATCCGCGCTTAGGAAGTCTTCTGTATAATGGCATCTGACCGCCTTCAAAGCCCGGTCTTACTCCGCCGCCGCTTCTTGCGTTTTGACCTTTATGACCTTTTCCTGATGTTTTACCGGTTCCTGAACCGATACCTCTACCTACTCTTTTACGAGTAAATTTAGAGCCTTCTGCAGGTTGTAGTTCATCTAATCTCATTTGCTACACCTCCTATTCTTAAATTAAAGTTCTTCAACGCTAACAAGATGTGAAACCTTGTTAATCATTCCTCTAATCTGGGGAGTATCCTCATGCTCAACCACAGATCTGATCTTTTTTAATCCTAAAGCAGCAACATTAGCCTTTTGATTAACTTTAGCTCCTATTGTGCTTTTCACTAATGTGATTCTTAATTTTGCCATCTTGGTGCCCTCCTTAACCTCTGATTTGGTCTACGGACTTACCTCTTAGCTTAGCAACCTCTTCAATTTGCTTAAGCTCTGACAAGCCCTGGATAGTAGCACTTACTACGTTTCTCTTGTTGTTTGAACGTAGACACTTTGTTCTAATATCTTTTATACCAGCAAGCTCAAGAACTGCTCTGGCAGCTCCGCCTGCGATAACACCTGTACCTTCAGCAGCCGGCTTTAACAATACCTTACCGGCACCGTGAATACCTATAACTTCGTGAGGAATTGTAGTTCCTACTAGTGGGACGCTTATAAGGTTTTTCTTTGCTGCATCAATACCCTTTCTTATAGCATCGGGAATTTCTGCTGCTTTACCTTGGCCGCATCCAACATGACCATTGCCGTCGCCCACTACTACAAGTGCACTAAATCTCATTGTTCTACCACCTTTAACGGTTTTAGCAACACGGTTTATAGCAACAACATTTTCTTCAAGCTCTAATACTGATGCGTCTATTTTCTGTGCCATTCATTCGTCCTCCCTTTCTTAGAATTTCAAGCCGCCTTCTCTTGCACCTTCAGCAAGAGCAGCAACTCTACCATGATATACATATCCGCCTCTGTCGAATACTACTTCTGTAATACCGGCAGCAACAGCCTTCTCAGCAACAGCCTTACCAACTGCAGTAGCAGCTTCGATATTTCCGCCGTAGCCTTCAAAACCCTTATCCATAGATGAAGCTGCAACAAGTGTTACACCCTTTTCATCATCTATAATTTGTGCGTATATGTTGTTTAAGCTTCTAAATACGTTAAGACGAGGTCTCGCAGCAGTACCGGAGATATTCTTTCTTACTCTTTTATGACGCTTAATTCTTGCAGCATTAGTATCTTTTCTTTTAAACATTTAAGAACACTCCTTTCAATTATTTCTTCTTACTACCTGTTTTACCTTCTTTACGTCTGATTGTTTCAGTCGTATACTTGATACCCTTACCCTTATATGGCTCTGGTTGTCTGTATTCTCTGATTTTAGCAGCAGTTGCACCAACAACCTCTTTATTAGCACCCTTAACAATTATCTTGTTTGCAGATGGAACCTCAAGAGTAATACCTTCTTCCGGTGTGTATTCTACCGGATGTGAGTAACCAAGTGAAAGTACAAGTGTCTTTCCTTGTAATTGAGCTCTGTAACCAACACCGTTGATTTCAAGTTCCTTTGTGAAACCTTCTGTTACACCAACAACCATGTTGTTTACAAGTGTTCTTGTTAAGCCGTGAAGTGACTTGTGAATTTTGTCTTCAGAAGGTCTTTCCACTGTTATTGTGTCGCCGTCCTTCTTAACTATCATATCAGGGTGAAGCTGTCTTGTTAAAGTACCATTCTTACCCTTAACTGTAATTTCATTTGTATCACTGATCTTTACCTCTACACCGGCAGGAACAGTGATAGGCATTTTACCTATTCTTGACATAGGGTTTTCCTCCTTAACTTAAATTCTCTTTGCACACTGCATTGTGCAAGTTTTCAGTTTATTTTGTTTTATGATTACCAAACAAATGCAAGCACTTCGCCACCTATGTGTGCTTTTCTTGCTTCCTTGTCTGTCATAATGCCCTTTGATGTTGATACAATTGCTATACCAAGACCCTTAAGTACTCTTGGCAATTCTTCTGCACTTGCATAATATCTAAGTCCGGGCTTTGAAACTCTCTTTAAACCACTGATAACCTTTTCGTTACTTGGTCCGTATTTAAGTGTAATTCTGATTACGCCTTGCTTACCATCTTCAATAATCTGATATTCCTTTATATAACCCTCATTCTTAAGGATTTCAACTATTGCTTTCTTCATATTTGAAGCAGGAACATCCACGCTGTCGTGCTTTGCAGAGTTAGCGTTTCTGATTCTTGTCAATAAGTCTGCGATCGGATCGGTTATTTGCATTGATTTTACCTCCTTCCGAATTCTTAAAGAAATCGTACTTCTATATCTGTAATACTAATTTTCTTAACAAGCTATGTCCCAAACAGGACTAGTCTTTACCAAGATGCTTTTCTTACGCCGGGAATTTGACCCTTGTAAGCTAATTCTCTGAAGCATATACGGCAGATACCGAACTTTCTTAAGTATGCGTGCGGTCTGCCACAAATCTTACATCTTGTGTAAGCTTGTGTTGAATACTTAGCTTTTCTTTGTTGTTTAACAACCATTGCTTTTCTTGCCATGATTTTGTTCCTCCTTAAAAACTATGAACGAAACGGTGCGCCCATTAACTTCAACAATTCACGAGCTTCCTCGTCAGTTTTAGCTGTTGTAACAAAGTTAATGTCCATACCTCTTATCTTATCGATTTTATCATAGTCGATTTCAGGGAATATCAACTGTTCCTTTATACCAAGAGAATAGTTACCTCTTCCATCAAAACCATTAGGATTGATACCACGGAAGTCTCTTACTCTGGGAAGTGCCACATTGAAAAGTCTGTCAACAAATTCATACATTTTGTCTGCTCTCAATGTTACTTTACAACCAATATTCATTCCTTCTCTAAGCTTGAAGTTAGCTACTGACTTTCTTGCCTTTGTTATAATAGGCTTTTGACCTGTTATTTTAGCCAAATCTCCGCAAGCAGCTTCAATTGCCTTGGGATTGTCTTTAGCTTCGCCCATACCAATGTTGATAACGATTTTTTCAAGCTTCGGTATTTGCATTGTTGATTTATAACCGAACTTCTCCATCAATGCAGGAGCAACTTCACTTGTATATTTTTCTTGCATTCTACTCATAGTTAGAATTTACCTCCTCTCGAAAATTAATCGTTAAATGTTTCGTTACATTTCTTACAGTATCTTACCTTTGAGCCATCCTCAAGTATTTTGATACCTGTTCTTGCAGCTTTGCCGCACTTTGAGCATACTCTCAAAACATTTGAAGCATCTATTGGAGCCTCAACCTTAACAATTGCACTTTGTTGACCTTGTGCTCTTGCCTTCTGATGCTTTGAAACTATTGCAACGCCCTCTACAACTACCTTGTTCTTTTCAGGAATAGCTGTAAGAACTTTACCTTCTACGCCCTTATCTTTACCGGCAATAACTTTTACAACGTCGCCGCGCTTTACATGCATTTTCATTGTATCGTATCCTCCTTATTAAAGAACTTCCGGAGCCAATGATAGAATCTTCATGTATTCTTTATCTCTTAACTCTCTTGCAACAGGGCCAAAGATACGTGTACCTCTTGGGTTTTTATCATCTCTTACGATTACTGCTGCGTTTTCGTCAAATCTTATATATGATCCATCTGCTCTCTTTGACTCTTTAACTGTTCTTACTACAACAGCCTTTACAACGTCGCCCTTTTTAACAACGCCGCCCGGTGTTGCCTTTTTAACGCTGCAAATGATCTCATCGCCAACAGCTGCATATCTTTTCTTGGAGCCGCCCATAACACGGATACACATTACTTCTTTTGCACCTGTGTTGTCAGCTACCTTTAAAAGTGTTTGTTGCTGAATCATTAAAATTCCTCCTTCCGGGCTAAAATTATTTAACCTTTTCTACAATTTCAACTAATCTCCATCTCTTATCCTTTGATAGAGGTCTTGTTTCCATTACCTTTACCTTATCGCCAATTGAGCATACGTTTTCTTCATCATGTGCCTTTAGCTTATAGGTACGTTTTACGATTTTTCCGTAAAGCGGATGCTTTACGCTGTATTCGATAGCAACAACGATAGTCTTGTCCATCTTATTGCTTACAACTTTACCGATTTTTACCTTACGGCTATTTCTTTCCATGTGAAAAGTCCTCCTTTCAAGACATTATATAGCTATTCAATTACATTGCACTGCCTTGCAATTCTCTCTCATGAATGATGGTTAAAATACGAGCAATAGTCTTTTTAACATCACCAATTCTTTTTGGGTTTTCCAGCTGATTAATAGCATTCTGGAATCTTAAGTTGAATAGCTCCTGCTTGTAAGAAGCAAGCTTTTCTTCTAACTCAGCTGTTGATAGGTCTCTTAGCTCATTTATTTTCATTCTTATTCACCATCCTTAGCTTCACGTTTTATAAACTTACACTTGATGGGAAGCTTATGCATAGCAAGTCTCATAGCCTCACGTGCAACCTCTTCGGAAACACCGGCAATTTCGAACATTACTCTACCCGGTTTAACAACCGCTACCCAATACTCCGGTGAACCTTTACCTGAACCCATTCGGGTTTCAGCAGGCTTTCTTGTGATAGGCTTATCCGGGAATATTTTTATCCAAACCTTACCGCCACGCTTTGTGTATCTTGTCATAGCGATACGGGCTGCTTCAATTTGTCTTGAAGTTATCCATGCTGGCTCTGTTGCCTGCAAACCGAATTCACCGTTTGATACAACATTGCCGCGTGTTGCCTTACCTGTTAAACGACCGCGCATAACACGTCTGTATTTTACTCTTTTGGGTAATAACATTATTGTTTGCCTCCCTTCGGTCTTCTTTGTCTTCTCTCCTTCTTTTCAGGAGCATTTGCTGCAGCTTCCTTTTTTCTGCCTTCAGCAACGTTAAGAATTTCGCCTTTGTAAATCCAAACTTTTACGCCAAGAATTCCGTATGTTGTTTTTGCTTCAGCAAAACCATAGTCTATATCAGCTCTTAGAGTTTGTAGAGGAATTGTACCCTCGTGATATTGTTCTGTTCTTGCGATTTCTGCACCGCCAACACGACCAGCAACTGCTGTCTTAATACCTTTAACTCCAAGACGCATAGCTCTGCCCATAACTTGCTTCATGGCACGTCTGAATGAGATTCTTCTTTCAAGCTGTGCTGCTATATTTTCAGCAACAAGCTGTGCATTTGTGTCGGGGCTCTTAACCTCGATAATGTTTACATTTACAGTTTTTGATGTAAGCTTTTCAACTTCTGACTTAAGCTTATCAATTTCAGCACCGCCTCTACCAATTATGATACCGGGCTTTGCTGCGTGAATTGAAATATAAACTCTGTTTTGTTTTCTTTCAATTGCTATTTTAGCAATACCTGCTTCAAAGCAAGTCTTTTTAACAAACTTTCTTATATTATAGTCTTCAACCAATTGGTCGCCGAATTCCTTCTTGCCTGCATACCATTTAGAGTCCCAATCCTTAATGACTCCAACTCTCAGGCCGTGTGGATTAACTTTTTGTCCCATTGAGTTAACCTCCTTTTCCGATTAATTTTCCTTTTCCTTTAATACCAAGGTGATATGGCTGGTTCTCTTTAAGATTTTAAACGCTCTTCCTTGAGCTCTCGGTTGAATTCTCTTTAAAGTAGGACCTTGTGTTGCAAAACATTCAGCAACATATAAATTCTTTTTATCCATACCATTGTTGTTCTCTGCATTAGCGATTGCTGATGCAAGAAGCTTCTTTAAATACTCACTTGCTGACTTTGGTGTGTTGTTAAGAATAGCCATTGCTACGTTAGCAGGCTTATTTCTTATTAAGTCTAGCACTATCTTCACCTTTCTTGGTGAAATTCGAGCATATTTTAACACTGCACGTGCTTCCATGTCGAAAATCCTCCTTCCGATATTTTAGGACGCCCACAAGGGCAATCTGTATCTAAATTGTAAATATCATATTAATCAAAGCTTACCTTGAAGACTTTGAACCTGCATGACCCTTGTAGGTTCTTGTTGGAGCAAATTCTCCCAATCTGTGACCTACCATGTCCTCACTTACGAACACAGGAACATGCTTTCTGCCGTCATGAACAGCTATTGTATGACCTACCATTTCAGGGAATATAGTGGAAGCTCTTGACCAGGTTTTAATAACCTTTTTCTCGTTAGCTGCGTTCATTGCATCTATTCTTGACATTAAGCGTTCTTCAACAAAAGGTCCCTTTTTAAGTGATCTACCCATTTACTTGTTCCTCCTTTCAGGAATTTGTAACCAACGCAATTATTTAGCGTTTCTTCTCTTAACGATGAACTTATCTGTTCTGTTCTTCTTCTTTCTAGTCTTAAGACCAAGTGCAGGCTTACCCCAAGGAGTAACCGGTGCAGGTCTACCGATAGGTGACTTACCTTCACCACCACCGTGCGGGTGGTCGTTCGGGTTCATAACAACGCCTCGAACAGTTGGTCTCCATCCCATATGACGTTTTCTTCCGGCTTTACCGATTGAAATGTTTTCGTGTTGTTGGTTGCCTACTACACCGATTGTAGCCTTACAATCCATACGAATCATTCTAACCTCACCCGATGGAAGTCTTACCTGTGCATAGTCGCCTTCTTTAGCCATAAGCTGAGCACTGTTACCAGCTGATCTTACAAGCTGACCGCCCTTGCCTGGATATAGCTCTATGTTGTGGATAAGTGTACCAACAGGAATATCCTTTATAAACAATGCGTTACCCGGTTTAATATCTGCACCCTCACCTGATACAACAACGTGACCGTCTGTTAATCCAAGTGGTGCCAAGATATATGCCTTTTCACCATCTTCATATTGAATTAAAGCAATGTTTGCTGATCTGTTAGGATCGTATTCAATACCGATTACTGTTGCCGGCATACCGTCTTTATTTCTCTTAAAATCTATAATTCTGTACTTTCTTCTGTTGCCGCCGCCTCTATGACGAACTGTAATTCTACCATATGAGTTTCTACCTGCGTGCTTATCTTTCTTTGCAAGCAGTGAACGCTCAGGAGTAGACTTTGTTATTTCCGCAAAATCGGAAACTGTCATAAATCTTCTGGCAGGCGAAGTAGGATTATACTTTCTAATAGCCATTATCCTTTACTCTCCTTATCTAAAATTTAACAGCTTTGAAAATTACATTTCAAAGAATTCAATTGTCTTGCTGTCAGCTGCAAGAGTAACAATAGCTTTCTTCCAGGAAGGTCTTCTTCCTTCGTTTCTGCCCATTCTCTTTAGCTTTCCTGTTACGTTCATTGTATTAACGTCAGTTACCTTAACGCCAAATACTTCTTCGACAGCCTTCTTAATTTCAACCTTATTTGCAGTTTTTGGCACTTCAAATGTATACTTCTTGATTTCATTGCCTTGTCTGTCATAAACTGTTTCCATACTTCTTTCAGTTATGATAGGTCTTCTTATGATATCGTATGAGTTCATTATGCAAGCACCTCCTCAATTTTAGCAATAGCGTCTTTAGAAACGATAAATGCGTCGTGCTTTAAGATGTCGTATGTGTTAAGTGTTCCCACGTGAGTAGGTGTAACACCCTTGATATTTCTTGCTGACTTATAAATCTTTTCATCAGACTCTGCTGTTACGATAAGAGCTTTGTTTTCAACACCCAAGCCTTTTAGCATAGCAGCAATTTTTGAAGTTTTGATTTCATCTAATGCTAATTCGTCTATTACGAAAATTTGATAATCCGCATATTTAGCAGACAAAGCGCTCTTAAGAGCAAGTCTCTTAACCTTCTTGTTTAAGCTGAAACGATAGCTTCTTGGCTTTGGACCCAAAGCTACGCCGCCGCCTGTCCACTGCGGAGCACGGATACTACCTTGTCTTGCACGGCCTGTACCCTTTTGTCTCCAAGGCTTTATACCACCACCGCGTACTTCTGTACGTGTTTTAGTACTTTGTGTGCCTTGTCTTTGATTTGCAAGATAGTTAACTACTACCTGGTGCAAAACTGTTTTATTCACTTCAGCCGCAAATATTGCATCACTAATTTCCATAGTGTTGCCTGTCTTTACGCCTTCAATGTTATATAAAGCAACTTTAGCCATTATAACTTTTCCTCCTTTCCAATACCTTGATTATGCCTTGACGCCGTTTCTTACAGTTACAAGACCGCCCTTATTTCCCGGTACGGCACCCTTAACAAGAATTAAATTCTGTTCTGCGTCAACCTTTACAATTTCAAGATTTTGGACTGTAACCTTTACGACACCCATGTGTCCGGGAAGCTTTTTACCCTTTAATACTCTGCCGGGGTTAGAACACATACCCATTGAACCCGAGCCTCTGTGATAGCCCGAACCGTGTGACATAGGACCGCGGTGCATATTCCATCTCTTCATAGGACCTGCAAAGCCCTTACCCTTTGAAATTCCGCTAACGTCAATCTTTTCTCCGGCTGCGAATATGTCAGCTTTTATTTCGTCGCCTACATTGTAAGCACCACAATCTGAAAGTCTGAATTCTCTGACATACTTTTTGTTTGCAGTGTTTGCTTTAGCAAAATGACCCTTTTGAGGTTTGTTAAGTGACTTTTCTTTAACATCACCAAAACCTACCTGAACAGCCTCGTATCCGTCTGTTTCAACAGTCTTCTTTTGTGTTACCACGCAAGGACCTGCCATTATAACAGTAACCGGAATTACTTTGCCATCCTCTGCAAAGATTTGAGTCATACCAATCTTTGTACCTAAAATAGCTTTTTCCATTTTTCTTCCTCCTTAACAGTTATTGGTTTACGTCGAAAAGCAAAACGTAAACTTGACCTGCATCATAACCCATACGGGTTACTGCACTTAAAGCATAAAAGATAAATTATTTCTGGATAACGTCGATTTCAACGCCAGCCGGTAAATCTATCTTTATAAGTGCTTCCATAGTTTTTGAACCAGGAACCACTACATCGATAAGTCTCTTGTAAGTTCTTCTTTCGAATTGCTCACGAGAATCCTTATACTTGTGTACAGCTCTTAAGATTGTGATAACTTCCTTCTTTGTTGGAAGCGGAATCGGACCTGATACTTTCGCACCTGTTCTTTTAGCGATTTCAACAATCTTTTCTGCTGATTGATCTAAGATCACGTGATCATAAGCCTTAAGCTTAATTCTGATCTTGCTTGCTGCCATGTTTTTCCCTCCTTATTTTTTTAGTATTGTGATCTGCACGACAGCTCGTAAATGAAAATTGCACACACTGCCGGGTGTTTCGCACCACCCATAAATAAAAACCCAAATCTAAAATCAAGACTTGGGCACAAATAGTCAATTTTCGCCGCATTATCCCCTACCCATTCACAGACCGTTCACACAGGTAGAACGCTCTGAAAAAAGCACAGAGATATAGTGTAGCGTGACTGTCGCCCGGTTTCTTGAATCGGACATTCTCCACGGAAAAACCGACGTTTTCTCGCCGCAACCTCCCGCTTCATCGTTTGTCATAGTGTCACAACACTACTATTATACACTATATTGCTAAAAAATGCAAGCTTTTTATAAAAATATTTTCATTAATTTTTACACAAATTTACAGAAATTTTTAAAATATTTTTGTGCATATTTTTATTTGCTTTTTGATATATTTTCTAAAAAAGCAATATCATTTTTGGTGAGTTTTACGTTCTCTAACATATCCGGTCGTTTATTTAAGGTATTTAGCAGAGATTGTTCCCTTTTCCACTTTTCAATATTTGCGTGATGTCCGGATAATAACACCTCAGGTATTGGCTTATCATGCCACACAGCCGGTCTTGTGTATTGCGGATATTCAAGCAAGCC
The DNA here is from genome assembly GCA_045649025.1 of Clostridia bacterium. Lineage (GTDB taxonomy): Bacteria > Bacillota > Clostridia > UBA1381 > UBA1381 > Ornithomonoglobus_A. The sequence continues at coordinate 27,598 of JAZRPB010000006.1, forward strand.
ATTAAAATGCGATTCATTGGTATATGAGCCTTCATTGGCAAGCACTCCGGGTATAAGACGTGCAGTTGCATCTGCAACTGCCATTGCAGCTATCTCGCCGCCTGTGAGAACAAAATCACCAAGCGAAATTTCCATATCCACTATCTCATCTATTACTCTCTGGTCTATACCCTCATAATGTCCACACAGTATAACTATATGCTTTTCTTCGGAAAGCTCCATTGCAGCAGCCTGATTAAATACTCTTCCCTGTGGTGACATATATATTGTAAGCGGTTTATAGTCGAGGTCTTTTGCCACAGACATATACGCATCATAAACAGGCTGTGCCTGCATAAGCATACCACCGCCTCCACTGAACGGATAATCATCAACCTTGCGGTGTTTATTCTCGGTATAATCACGTATATCTATAAAATTTAATTCAAGTATACCTTTTTCACAGGCGCGCCCGATTATACTATCCCCCAGGACGCTCTCAAGCATTGTGGGAAAAAGAGTTAGTATATCTATTCTCATTAGTCATCTAATCCTTCCATAACGTGAACTGTAATTTTTCTCGATTGTAAATCTATGTTTTTTACAACCTCATCAATAACAGGAAGAAGTAAATTCTTTTTACCATCTCTTTTTACATCATAAATGTCATTTGCACCTGTATTAAAAACATCAACAAGCTTACCTATAAGCTCACCGTCCTCATCTACAACATCAAGACCAATAAGGTCTGCAATGTAATGTGCACCCTCCTCAAGTTCAGGTAAATCATTACGGTCTGCACAAACAATAAGGTTTTTGTATTTTTCCGCCTCGTTTATATCTGCTATTTCTTTAAACTTTACTATTATGTTATTTTTCTGATATTTTACATTTGTTATTGTTAAAACCTCATCACCACTTTTAGTTTTAACATAAACCTTGCCTATTTCTTCAAAATCCTCGGGATAATCTGTCCACGTTGCAATTTTCACCTCGCCGCGTAATCCGTGGGTATTTATAATTTTTCCTACTTCCAAAAATTCCATTTGCATAGCCTTTCATTACAAAAATTAAATAGGCGACCTGTACCTCTCCGAAGACACGTAAATAAATACTGTGCCAACGGACAAGCACAGCTCGCCCCCATAAACTTGTCTTTTTAAGACACACTGTTTTTCGGTGCTCTTTATATATAGGAAGAAACACCTCTACGCCATTACTACATAATGTCTACAGAAACCTTTTTATTTTCCTTTGAGGCAGCGGCTTTTACAACAGTTCTTATAGCCTTCGCTATTCTTCCCTGTCTGCCGATAACCTTACCCATATCGGTTTGTGCAACTCTTAGCTCAAGCGTTACCGTATCGTCCTCGTTTATTATTTCATTCACATTAACCTGTTCAGGAAATTCAACGAGCGATTTGGCTATTACCTGTAAAACTTCTTTCATCGTTACCCTCCGAAATTAGATAATGTTAGATTTCTTCAAAAGAGCCTTTACGGTATCTGTTGGTTGAGCACCATTTCCTATCCACTTTTTAGCCGCTTCAGCGTCTATGTCTACAGTAGCAGGATCTGTTAGAGGATTGTATGTTCCAATTTCCTCGATAAATCTACCGCCTCTTGGATATCTTGAATCCGCAACAACGACTCTGTAAAAAGGAGCCTTTTTAGCACCCATTCTTCTTAATCTGATTTTTACTGCCATTTTAAATTCACCTCCTGAAAATTTATAGGATTTCTCCTGTGTTTTTGTATATAAAGTTATAAAAACTTAATACCTTATTTATCTTGCCTTACGCAACCTCTTTAACATCTTTGATTGCTTTGCACCGCTAAACTGCTTCATCATCTTTTGCATATCGGCAAACTGTTTTAAAAGCTGATTAACATCCTGCACCCTTGTGCCGCTGCCTTGGGCAATTCTTATCTTACGGCTTGCTCCGATAACCTTTGGATTTCTTCTCTCCTCCATAGTCATCGACTGAATTATAGCCTCGATATGCTTCATTCTCTTTTCATTTTCTTCTGTATCAACCTGTTCAAGCATCTTCTTATCAACACCTGGCAACATTCCTAATATTTGTGAAAATGAACCAAGCTTCTTGATTTGCTTAAACTGCTCAAGAAAATCATCAAGGTCAAATTGTTGTTTTCTTATTTTTGCCTCCAGCTCTGCTGCTGATTTTTCGTCGATAGCCTCCTGTGCCTTATCTATAAGAGTTAGCACATCACCCATACCAAGAATTCTTGATGCCATTCTGTCGGGATGGAATGGTTCTAAATCACTTAACTTCTCACCAACGGACGCATATTTTATAGGCTTACCTGTTACTTGCTTAACAGACAGTGCCGCACCGCCTCTTGTGTCGCCATCAAGCTTTGAAAGAACAACACCCGTTATATCAAGCTGTTCATTAAATGACTTTGCAACATTTACAGCATCCTGACCTGTCATTGCATCAACAACAAGCAAAATCTCGCTTGGAGAAACCTCCGATTTTATGTTGGAAAGCTCATCCATAAGCTCTTCATCAATATGAAGTCTGCCGGCGGTATCTAATATAACAGGGTCATTACCATGCTTTATTGCATACTCAAGCGCTTCCTTTGCAATCCTTACAGGATTTGTGTCTGTACCCATTTCAAATACAGGGATTTGTATTTGTGAGCCTAAAACCTGTAATTGCTTAATAGCTGCAGGACGGTATATATCACAGGCAACCATCAAAGGACGTCTGCCCTGTTTTCGAAGTTCAAGTGCCAACTTACCCGTTGCAGTGGTTTTACCTGCACCCTGCAGACCACACATCATAAACACACTCGGCGGCTTGTTGGAAAATTCGAGTCTTGAAACCTCTCCGCCAATCATTTGTGTTAATTCCTCGTTAACAATTTTAACAAGGTGCTGTGCAGGGGTAAGAGACTCCATAATTTCCTGCCCTAAAGCTTTTTCGGAAACAACGTTTATAAAATCCTTAACAACTCTGAAGTTTACGTCAGCTTCAAGTAAAGCGAGCTTGATTTCACGCATAGCATCTTTTATATCTTTTTCAGTAAGCTTACCCTTGCCACGAAGCTTTTTAAATACTCCTTGAAGCTTATCGCCCAAGCTTTCAAATGCCACGCAAAATCACCTCTCTTTTATATTATTTCTAAAATTTTCTCAACCAATCCCCGTAGCTTGTTTTTTTCATCGCTTTCGGGAATAGTGTCAATTACCGTATTTGCTTCTTTTATATAGGAAGAAATATCCAAAAACCTTTTTGCAAGCCCCAGCTTTTCTTCATATTCAATAAGCTGTTGCTCGCCTTTTTTTATAGCATCCCGAACTCCCTGACGGCTAACGCCAACCTCCTCACCAATCTCTGCAAGGGATAAATCTCCGTTATAGTACATATCCATAACATCAAAGCGTTTTTTTGTAAGCATTTCGCCGTAAAAGTCCATTAATATGGTGATGCTCAAATCTTTAGCCATACGATTACCTCCGTAAAGCTTTTTATCTTTACACCTTTTGACCTCTGCTATTATACAACATACTTTACCATTTGTCAAGAGGTATTTTAATTTTTTTTGCAATTATTTTGCCAACAAAGATATGTCATAAAAACATTAACCAAGCATATACATATACTATCACATATTCTTATTGGAGTATTATGGAAATAATGCTCTGTTGATGAAGGAGGAAATTAGTATTGGAAGCATACAACATTTATCAGGATATAGCACAACGTAACAACGGCGATGTATATATTGGCGTGGTAGGTCCCGTGCGTACAGGCAAGTCCACATTCATAAAGAAATTTATGGACCTGCTTGTTATACCAAATATGGATAATATCTATCAGGCAGAACGAACACGTGACGAGCTGCCTCAATCTGCCGCAGGCCGTACAATTATGACAACAGAGCCAAAATTTGTGCCAAATGAGGCAGTTGAAATTTCACTTGGCGACAATGCACATTTAAAGGTGCGTATGATAGACTGCGTGGGTTACATTGTAGACTCATCGCTCGGTTATATGGAGGATGACGAGCCACGAATGGTAAACACACCCTGGTACGAGCACCCCATCCCATTTAACGAGGCCGCAGAAATCGGCACAAAAAAGGTAATAACCGAACATTCAACAATAGGCCTTGTTGTAACCACCGACGGTTCCGTTACAGATATCCCACGCAGCGACTACATAGAAAGCGAAAAAAGGGTGATAGACGAACTAAAGGCAATAGATAAGCCATTTGCAATTATATTAAATTGTGCCCAGCCACAGTCTCAAGAAGCACAAGAACTTCAAAATGAGCTTTGCGAGCAATATGGGGTCCCTGTTATTGCCGTAAATTGTGCCGAGCTTAACGAGAGAGACGTGTATGATATAATAGAAACCGTACTGTTTGAATTTCCGTTAAAGGAAATTAACATTAGTGTCCCCGGTTGGATTGAAAAGCTTGAAATGGAGCATCCGTTAAAGAGTAATATATACAACACAATAATAAATAAAATATCTGATGTATCAAAGGTGCGTCATGCACGCAAGCTTGCTGATGAGCTTTCCGGATGTGATTTTATAAAACGCTCATATATAGAAGGCATTGACCTTGGTGAAGGCAATGTTAAATTATGTATTGAGATACCGCACGACCTATATTATAAGGTTTTAGGCGAGGTGTCGGGCTTTGAAATTAAAAATGATGAAGAATTAATGAATTTACTATGCTCACTTGCAAAGGTAAAGGCAGAATATGACAGAATAGAATTTGCACTTCACGAGGTGCGTGAAAATGGTTATGGTTTAGTGTCCCCATCAACAGACGAGCTTACACTATGTGAGCCAAAGATTGTTAAGCAAGGCGGTAAATTTGGTGTTAAGTTAAAAGCCTCTGCACCGTCGATACATATGATACGTGCGGACATCCAAACCGAAGTTAGTCCAATTGTGGGGACAGAAAAACAATCCGAAGAGCTTGTGCATTATCTGTTGTCTGAATTTGAAACAAACCCTGCAAAGATATGGGAGAGCAATATATTTGGCAAGTCGTTATATGAGCTTGTTAACGAAGGACTAAACAACAAGCTTACAAAAATGCCAACAGATGCACAATCTAAACTTCGTGATACTCTCGAAAAGATTATAAATGAAGGTAGCGGAGGTCTTATTTGTATAATATTATAAGGGAGAGTTTATGAAATTTTTAAGACTGTTATTTGTATGCACTTTTGTTTTTGCTCTTTCATCTTGTTCCTTAAAGGGCATAGATACAAACATAATAGAAAATAAAACAGAAACAGAATACTCAACCATAAGTACTCAACTTTTAGAAATAAGCTATACAGATGACAGCGATTTTGCAAACACCTTAAACACACAATTTGCACAAAGCCTTACCGAAAGAGTTGCCGCGTTCGAGGAAGAGGCGCAAAAAGCCTTTCCTATAATCCCAGCAGGCTCAAAATCAAGCTATACAACCACGCAAAGCATAAAATATAACAGCAACAACTTTTTAAGTGTTGTTGAAGAGGAAAGTATTTTTACAGGCGGAGCACATGGGATACAAGCGTGGAATGCAAAAAACATAGATTTTAAAAACAAAAAGTATGTTTATCTTAACGATTTGTTTGAAGCCGAGGGTTATGAGGGAACATTAAACAGAATGATTGATGAGGTTATTGCTAAACATCCCGAGGAATACACAGAGCTTTGGATGAAGCCTCAAATAAAAGAAGAACACCAATATAACTTCTACATAACAGACACGGATTTAGTTATATACTTCCAGCCGTATGAACTCTCATACTACGCACGTGGTTTTGTGGAATTTCCGCTGCGATTATCCGAGCTTGGCGGATATCTAAAAGAAGATTATTACTTTCTTTCAGGAAATAACAAAGTTGAAAACGGAGAAGATGATGGTACATCTTCTCCGTTTTTGATTAAATAATTTCTATAAAAACACTTGCAAAATTCTACCTGCAGTGGTATAATAAGGTTGTATGCAATTTAGTTGATTTAAAAACAGCAGATTAACTATAAACGGAGGTGTAATATGATTAAATTAACTTTTGAAAATGAAGTAGTAAACGGCGATACATCCGCAAAAATTACCGTCCCCGGCGGTATGGGCGGTAAGCCTATAAAAATCGAATCCGACAAGAAATATTTATGGCTGTGTCTTGAAGGTATAAAGGAAAAAGCAATAGTATATGCTCCGAAGGGACTTTATGAATTTGTTGTTCCCGAGGGCGAGGTTACTCACGCATTTGAGCCAGGCAGATTTGACAGTGAATTTACACTATCTTGTGAAATTGCAACAGATGAGGATATTTATTCAAGAAGAAACCTTGCATTAAATCCTCTTGATATGCAATTTGAAAGTGAGGTAAATCCCTACGATGCTGAAAATTATGTAAACCCTGTTGATTCGGCTGCAATTAAAAATGACGAGGTTTTGGGTTTCCCTCACATCTACGGCAACAGAATAACACGTCACGAGGGTTGGTTCTATGCAAGAAATGTTATAGACGGAATGAACACAAAGGGCGGTCATGGCGATTATCCGTATCATTCATGGGGAACATCGCAATGTAAGGATGCAAACATTATTATTTACTTTGGCAGAAAGGTAAAGATTGATACTGTATATCTTGCGTTAAGAAGTGACTACGAGCTAATTCGAGAAGGTCTTGAGCACGATACATATTGGGTTAGCGGAACACTTGAATTTTCCGACGGAACAGAGGAGATTATTCATCCCATAAAATCGGGTGATTATCAGGAATTTAAAATTGCAGAGCGTGTTGTTGAGTGGGTACGACTAAAGGATTTAGTGCCCGCCTGTACAGAAAACTTTGCATCACTTAACCAAATTAAAATTATGGGACAGGATATTAAATAATAAAATATAGAAAGAGGTAGCAAAATGGAAGTAAGATGTGCATCAAATCCAAAGGATATGAAACATTACACAACAGAAAGATTAAGAGAGGAATACCACATTCCCAAGCTTTTTGAAAAAGACCAGATTAAGATGGTATATAGCCATATAGACAGAATTATTACTGCAGGCTTTATGCCTGTTAAGAAGGAATTAAAGCTTGAGGCCGGCAAGGAGCTTGCTTCAAACTATTTCCTTGAAAGAAGAGAGATGGGTTGTATCAACATTGGCGGTAAGGGCATTATCACAATTGATGGTACTGAATATGAAATGAACCCAAGAGACGGTATTTATATAGGCAGAGGCAACAAGGACATATCCTTTAAGAGTGCAGATAAAAATGAACCCGCAAAATTCTACGTATCATCTTGCCCGGCACACAAGGAATATCCAATTGTAAAGATTGATATTACAAAGGCAAAGAAGGTTCCTTGCGGAAGCTTTGAAGAATGTAACAAGAGAGTTATAAACCAATACATTCACCCCGAGGTTATGCAAAGTTGTCAGCTTGCAATGGGCTTAACTCAACTTGAGGTTGGTTCTAACTGGAACACAATGCCATCACACACACACGACAGAAGAATGGAAGTTTATATGTATCTTGATATGGACGAAAATGATGTTGTATTCCATATGATGGGCGAGCCTACCGAAACACGTCATATCATTATGCACAACGAGGAAGCTGTTATTTCACCAAGCTGGTCTATCCATTCAGGTGTTGGCACAAGAAACTACTCATTCATTTGGGCGATGTGTGGTGAAAATCAGGAGTTTGATGATATGGACCACATACAAACAAAGGATTTACTGTAAAAAGAAAGGAAATAAAAAAATGAGAATTGCGTTAATTAATGAAAACAGCCAGGCTGCAAAGAATGGCATAATTGTTGAAACATTAAAGAAGGTGGTTGAGCCTTTAGGTCACACAGTTGATAACTATGGTATGTACAGTGCCGAGGATACAGAACAGCTTACATATGTTCAAATTGGTATTTTAGCTGCTATTTTGCTAAATTCAGGTGCTGCTGATTTAGTTATAACAGGCTGCGGCACAGGCGAAGGTGCTTGCCTTGCTTGTAACTCATTCCCTGGCGTTCTTTGCGGACACGTTGTTGACCCAACAGATGCATACCAATTCACACAGGTTAACAATGGTAACTGTATTGCACTGCCATTTGCAAAAGGCTGGGGTTGGGGTGCAGAATTGAACCTTCAATACGTATTTGAAAAGCTGTTTGTTGAAGAATGGGGCGGCGGATATCCAAAGGAAAGAGCAATCCCTGAACAAAGAAATGCCAGAATTCTTAACGAGGTTAAGAAGGTTACACACAGAGAGCTTCTTGATATTCTTCCCGAGCTTGACCCTGAATTAGTTAAGGGTGCAGTTGCAGGAAAGCAATTTAAGGATTTATTCTTTGCCAACTGCAAGTGTGATAAGATAGCTGATTATATTAAAACATTAGTATAATAACAATAAAACCAAAAAAAGCTTCACCATATGGTGAAGCTTTTTTGGTTTATTTATTCTAAATCTTTTTTATTTTACCATCAGCATTGATACCGATGCAATAACAATCGGAACAATCATACATATTGCAACAACTAAACATATAATTTTTTTCTGCTTATCGTTAAACATTTGCTTCTCACCTTACTTTCCTAATACACGAAATGCAATGGCTGCCGCCTGTGCTCTTGTTGCGGTAGAATTTGGCTCAAAATTTCCGTTATCCATACCAAATATAAAGCCCTGTGCAACTGCTATTTCAACGCTTGGTTTTGCCCAATCACTAATTGATGCAGTATCACCAAAGGTTAACTCCTTTGGTTCAAACATACTCTGCATTGTTTTAGCATTTTGCTGATATTGATACATATGCTGTGTTAAAACTGCCATCTCCTGACGTGTTATTGGCAACTCACCGTTATATTCACCCTTATACACTGCTCTTGATTCACTGCCGTTATCTATAATTTCTATTTCATACGAGGCAATCATTTCTTTAGGAATTAACCCCTTATCAAGTGCACCCTGTAAATATGGTGCATACCAGTCTGTTGTTTTTGCATCAAGACACTCACCTTTTCTGGCAGTGGTGGTGGCAATGCCTGTTACATTCATCATTATCTTTAAATATTCTGCTCTTGTGACTGTGCCGTTTGGTGCAAATAAATTTTTTGATACACCATTAATTATTCCCTTTTCAGACAACGAATTTATATACTCCGCTGCCCAGTGGTTTTTTACATCATCAAATGCTGCAAACGCAATTGTATTTAACATAACAACTGCACTTAACACCGAAATTACTAATTTTTTCACTTTTCTTACCCTTTCCGATATGTATTTTAAAGCGGATATACAATAACCTTATCGTATATCGCAATAATGTCACTTTTTTGAGGAGGTGCACTCCCCTCTTTTAAACATGCCGCACTACCGTAAGACACTGCATTTTTTAGTATTTTGGCACTGTTTAAGCCTTTTATGGCACCATCTAAAAAACCTGCGATTGTGCTATCTCCTGCACCAATTGTGGACTTGATATCAATATTTGGTACTTGTGCGGCAAAAATGCCATCATCATTACACAAAACCGCACCCTTTGAGCCAAGGCTTATCATAACATTTTCTATGCCCTCTTTATACAAAGCCTTTGCAGCAACAATGGCACTGTTAATGTCTGTAACATCAGTGTGGCTATACATTTTTATTTCTTCCTCGTTTGGTTTTATGAGCCATGGCGATATTTCAATTATGTCCTCCCTTGTGAATGAACGTGAATCAACAACGGCCTTAACTCCCTTTTGTTTCAGGCTCTTTAAAAATTGCTTTACTGCTTCAATATCCACGCCATCAGGCACACTGCCCGTTAGTGTTACCACACAATCACGCAAATTTTCTTTAAAAAGCTCTTCTTGAATTGCAAAAAGAATTTCGTTATTACAAGTAAAACCCGAAAAACTTATTCTTGTTTCATTTTCCCCCACAGTGTGCAGTGTGATATTTTCGCGTATTCTTCCCGAAACTGTAAACTCCTTATAGCTCACATTATCTTTTTTAAGGTGATTTAAAAAATCATCCTTGTTTTGATTTCCCACAACTATATATGCTGTATTTTCAATGCCGTTTACGCAAAGTGCACGTGAAATATTAATACCCTTTCCGCCCGCCTCATATGAGCTTATAGAGGCAAAGTTTTCGTTATACGGTTTGAAATTATCACACATACAATGCATATCAAATGCAGGATTTAATGTTAATGTTATAATATTCATAATCAGCACACTACCTTTTTAAATTGCCATATCTTTTTACTCATTAGTTAAAATCAGTAAAAGAACGCCCAGAAGGCTAAAAATCCAACTATAAAGCTTTGTAATATTATCTGTATTAAAAACAGCAACGGTACAATTATAAAAAACTTAACCTTTTTGGTTTTGTGTGAGAAAATAAGCATTCCCACAAATCCGCCTATTGCTCCGCCCCAGAAACACATTCTTATAAGCTTTTTCTCGCTTATACGTTCTTTTTTCTTTCTTGCCTTGCCCTTGTCGGAGCCAAACATACAGAAGGTTACTACGTTCATTACAACGAAAAAACCCGCCACAGCGCAAAACAACACAATATTAATAATTCTGTTTGAAAAAAGCTTCAGCATAGACGGCAATGCAGGTATTATTGCAGTTTGCACGTAGTATGATAAATCCGCAAACACAACGCCTGCACCTTCTGCAATATAGCCCCATAGCATTGATGCATAATATACAATTGTATCCCATATCTGTAATGCTTTTTCCATACTTATCCTCCAAGTATATTTACTCTTTTTATTTTATCACAAGAGCTGTTGTTTGTCAAACATATTATTATATAAAAATAGCAGTAAAAATAAACCAACCCCTCCAAAAGTCAGACCAAAAATCTAACGATTGAGGGGGTGGTTTAACTTAAATATTCTCTTATGGCTCTGTTCGCCTCTTCAATTTCCTTTTTAAAGGCATCGGCACTAACTCTTAAAGCACCATTTGCTAAAATTATAATCTGCTCCAAATTATCCGACGTTGCAACTCTTATGCGGTGTTTTTTTCCAAGCTCGTGGGTGGTTTTTTCTATATACATATCGGCTGTTTCCGCCTCCTTTGTGTATACCACGCTTATATTGCCCACTCTTTCAACCTCACGCACATTGCCCTTTACCTTATAAGCATCGAAAACCAATATAACCTCGCATTGCTTATAGCCCTGATAATTGCATAAAATATTTATAAGCATATTTCTTGCTAAATCAAGATTGTCCTTTGAAATTGCCTTTAATTCCTCCCACGCAAAAATAATGTTATAGCCGTCCACCAACAAATATTCAGGGCCTTTTGGTATTGGCTTTGGCTTTGTATATTTTGTTTCCTTCGCAACAGGCTTTTTGGTGTATATAACCTCATCGGTTCTTCTTTTAACGGGCCCGTAGATGCTTTCAAAAATCCTTAAAAGCTCCTTATCCTCTGCCGCACCGTCTTCATATTTTGTTGTCTTTTGCATAACCGTTTCGTTTGCTTCTTCTTCGTCATCATCAAAGCTTATACCTGTATCGATATGCATATAGTCACGCACCTTGTCCCATTTAACAACAAAGCCTGCACCGTGTGAGCAAAAAACAGAGTCGGCACTGTTTTCTATATCACTCTCGCTGTTATAGCCAATTTCTTCAACAACCTCTTGTGTGTTATGACATTCCTCAAAACCGCACACCGAGCTAAAGAGCTTGCCTCTACCGCCTGTGTAGCTTGTTAATTCAAGGTGATATGAACGCATAGCACTAACAGGCGCCTTTCCGCAAATAACTGAAAAATCACCCTCTGTTTGCGGTGCTTCAAAGCTGCCGCCCATTTTTTGAATATCTGTCATTGTTCTACCAACATTTTCCGACGGAACTTCAATACGATACTCATACCACGGCTCAAGAAGAATACTCTTTGCACACATAAGTCCCTGTCTTATAGCTCTGTATGTTGCCTGACGGAAATCTCCGCCCTCGGTATGCTTTTGGTGTGCTCTGCCTGCGACCAGTGTTATTTTCATATCTGTTATGGGTGAGCCTGTTAACACACCCACGTGGTCCTTTTCCTCTAAATGAGTTAAAATCAGTCTTTGCCAGTTTTTATCTAATTCATCGGTTGAGCAATTGGTTTCAAAACGTATACCCTCGCCTCTTTTTAAAGGCTCAAGTAATAAATGCACCTCAGCATAATGACGCAAGGGCTCATAATGTCCCACACCCTCAACAGCAGCCTCGATTGTTTCTTTATATGCTATTTTTCCATGGTCAAAGGTTACGTCCATACCGAACCGCTCCAAAATTATTCTTTTTAAGACGTCAAGCTGTATTTCGCCCATAACCTGTGCCTGAATTTCCTGCAATCTTTCATTCCACACAATGTGTAGCAAAGGGTCCTCTTCTTCAAGACGACGCAGCTTTGTTATTGCACTGTGAGCATCAACCCCTGTTGGTAAAATAATGCTATACGATAAAACAGGCGTTAAAACAGGAATATCTGCATCCGCTTCAAATCCCAGTCCCTCACCTGGATATGTTTTTGACAGTCCCGTTACTGCACACACATCACCCACCTGTGCTGTATCTGTTATCTTATATTTTGCACCTGAATATATCCTTATTGAATTTACCTTTTCCGACCACGCATCACGAGTGTTTTCCTTATCGGACAACAAAGCCTTTACCTTTAGTGTGCCGCCTGTAATTTTTAAATGTGTAAGCCTTTCGCCTTGTGCGTCCTCGGATATTTTAAACACTCTTGCACCAAATCTTTCATCTGCCACAGGTGTTTTTGTATATTCATCAAGCCCCAAGAGAAAATCGTCGACCCCCTCTGTTTTTAGGGCAGTACCAAAATAACATGGGATTACCTTTCTCGACGCAATTGCATTTTTTATATCCTTAACTTTTATAGTGTTATTTTCTAAAAATGAATTCATAAGTACTTCATCGCACATTGCAACACTTTCTTTAAATTTATCACTATTTCTGTTGCACGAAAAATCAACACATAAATCACTTAATTTGGCTTGTATTTCATTCATAAGTGTATCTTTATCAATATGCGATATGTCCATCTTATTTACAAATATAAACGTTGGTACATTATAACGCTCTAATAACTTCCATAGTGTTCGTGTATGGTTTTGTATTCCTTCGCTGCCGCTTATAACCAAAATTGCATAATCAAGAATATGCAACGCCCTTTCAGTTTCAGATGAAAAGTCGGTATGTCCTGGTGTATCGAGTAATGTAAACTGCGTGTTGGCATAAGAAAAAAGAGCCTGCTTCGAGAAAATTGTTATACCTCTCTCACGCTCAATATCGTGTGTATCTAAAAAAGCATCGCAATGGTCAACTCTGCCAAGTTCTCTTATTTCGCCTGCTCCATACAGCATAGCTTCAGAAAGTGTGGTCTTACCCGAGTCAACATGAGCTAAAATACCAACAACCAGCTTTTTCATTACTTCCTCCACTTAAATTTACTTTCAAAATCAATATTAACATAAATATTAAATAATGTCAATTATAAGTGTTCTAATTAATATTAACCAAAAACTTTCACATATGTGTAGTTAAATTACACAACGAAAATAATAATGTTTGTATATTTTGTCAATTTTGTATTTACCCCTTGTAATTTGCCTGTAAATTTGATATAATTATTGAGTGTGGAAAAATCAAAGATTTTAAATCCAACAAGGATAAAATATAAGGAGGAAATACACAAATGGAAATTGATTTTAATGTTGTTGATGCCATAATTAATAAACATGGTGCTGAACAAAAAAATCTTATCACCATATTGCAGGCACTTCAGGCTCAATACAGATATTTGCCACGTGAAGTACTTGAACGTGTGGCTGATAAAATGAAAATCAGTATAGCAAAAATCTATTCTGTTGCAACATTTTACGAAAACTTTTCTCTTGACCCCAAGGGCAAGTACGTTATAAAAATATGCGACGGAACAGCTTGTCATGTACGTAAGTCTATACCGATTCTTGAAAAAGCAAGAGAGGTTTTAGGTTTAAGTGAGAAAAAACCCACCACTGATGATATGATGTTTACAGTTGAAACTGTATCGTGTCTTGGTGCATGCGGTCTTGCCCCTGCAATGACTGTGAATGATAAGGTGTATCCTACAATGACTCCCGAAAAGGTTGTTGAGTTAATAAATAACATAAAGAATGGAGATGAGTGCATTGATTAAGTCATTAAAAGAATTACAAGATTACAGGGAAACGTGTTTGAAGGCTCTTAATCAACAAAAATATCGTGTGCTTGTCTGTTCCGAAACAGGCTGTGTTGCAAGCGGCAGCTTAAATGTTTACAACAAACTTGTGGAGCTTTGCAAAGAAAAAGGTGTTGATATTCAGGTTAGTCTTGAAAAGCACATTGACCACGAAGGCATCGGTGTTAAAAAGAGCGGATGTCACGGCTTTTGTGAGCTTGGTCCATTACTTAAAATTGAGCCTATGGGCTATTTGTATACAAAAGTTAAAGAAAGTGATTGTGAAGAAATAGTTGAAAAGACACTTATTAAAGGTGAGCCCGTTGAGCGTTTGTTCTATTCAGACGAGTCTGGTACATATAAAGGACAGGCGGATATTCCCTTCTATCAAAAACAGTTGAGAACTGTTTTGGGTATGCACGGAACCATCGATTCCGACTCAATCGACGAGTATATTGCCTGCGGAGGATATGTGGCACTTGAAAAGGCACTTTTTGAAATGTCTCCGGAAGAAATTTGTGATACAATTGAACAGTCAAAGCTACGCGGTCGTGGCGGCGGGGGTTTCCCAACAGGCAGAAAATGGAAGCAGGTATTAAACCAAAAGGAACAACAACGCTACGTTGTATGTAATGCCGACGAGGGTGACCCTGGTGCATTTATGGACCGAAGCATTATGGAAGGTAATCCGCACAGAATGTTAGAGGGTATGCTTATTGCAGGTATTGCAACAAAATCAAACGAAGCATATATCTATGTAAGAGCTGAATACCCGCTTGCAGTTGCAAGCTTAAAGAACGCTATTGCGGAAGCAGAAGAATTGGGACTATTAGGCAACAATATTTTAGGAACAGATTTTAGCTTTAATATTCGTATTAATCAGGGTGCAGGTGCATTCGTTTGCGGTGAGGGCAGTGCTCTTACAGCCTCAATCGAGGGTGAAAGAGGTATGCCAAGAGTTAAGCCTCCAAGAACAGTTGAACAAGGTTTGTTTGGTAAACCAACAGTTCTTAATAATGTTGAAACATACGCAAATGTACCGCTTATTATAGATAAGGGTGCAGAGTGGTATTGCACATTGGGAACAGAAAGTTCACCTGGAACAAAGGCATTTGCTATAACAGGTAATATCAAAAACACCGGTCTTATAGAAGTACCTATGGGAACAACTCTTCGTGACGTTGTATTTGACATAGGCGGAGGCATAAAGGGCGGCAAGAAATTCAAGGCTGTTCAGATAGGCGGCCCTTCAGGCGGATGCCTAACAACAGAGCTTCTTGATATGACTCTTGACTTCGATTCACTAAAGAAGGTTGGAGCAATGATTGGTTCAGGTGGTCTTGTTGTTATGGACGAGGATACCTGTATGGTTGAAGTTGCACGCTTCTTTATGAATTTTACACAGAACGAATCCTGCGGAAAATGCGTTCCCTGCCGTGAGGGTACAAGAAGAATGCTTGAAATCCTCGAAAGAATTGTTGCAGGTAATGGTGAATTAGAGGATCTTGATGTGCTTGAAGAATTAGCAAAAACCGTTTCTGAAACTGCACTTTGCGGTTTAGGTAAGGCTGCTGCATCACCATTGATTTCAACACTAAAGTATTTTAGAGACGAATATATTGCACACGTTGTTGACAAGAAGTGTCCTGCAGGTCAGTGTAAGGCACTAAAGACAATTAAAATTAACCCCGACAAATGTAAGGGTTGTTCTGCTTGTTCGAGAAAGTGTCCTGTTGGTGCAATTAGCGGCACAGTTAAAAATCCGTTTGTTATTGACCAGTCGAAGTGTATTAAATGCGGAGCTTGTATTGAAACCTGTAAGTTCGATGCAATAGAGGAGGTGTAAGCAGATGGCTTCAATGTTTGTAGATAATGTAGAGGTAGAAATCGAAGGCGAAAAGAATATATTGGAGGTAATAAGAAAAGCGGGCATAGATATGCCAACCTTCTGCTATTACTCCGAGCTTTCAACATACGGTGCTTGTCGTATGTGTGTAATAGAAAACGAATGGGGCGGTATTGATGCTGCCTGCAGTGCAAAGCCACGTGACGGTATGAAAATAAAAACCAACACACCAAGACTTCAAAATCACAGAAAAATGATTTTGGAGCTGTTGCTGGCTGCTCACTGCCGTGATTGTACAACCTGTGAAAAAAATGGCACCTGCCGTTTACAGGAATTAGCATTCAGATTTGGTGTTAAAAATATAAGATTTGAAAATCACAGAGAGGAATACAAAATCGACGATAGCTCAACAAGCATCGTAAGAGATCCAAATAAATGTATTCTTTGCGGTGACTGTGTAAGAGTTTGCCAAGAAAAGCAAGGTCTTGGTGTAATAGACTTTGCACACAGAGGCTCAAAAATGCAGGTTATGCCAGCATTTGATAACAAATTGTGCGACACAGACTGTGTAAACTGCGGTCAGTGTGCAGCAGTTTGTCCTACCGGAGCAATTGTGGTTAAAGACGAAACAGCAAAGATGTGGGAGCTGTTGAATGACCCAACAAAATGTGTTGTTGTTCAAATTGCACCTGCTGTAAGAGTTGCTCTTGGCGAGGAATTTGGCCTAAAAGACGGAAGAAACGTGCTTGGTAAGACTGTTGCGGCACTTAAGATGATGGGTGTTGACAAGGTATTCGATACAGTTACAGGCGCAGACCTTACTGTTATTGAAGAAGCAGGTGAATTTTTAGAAAGAGTTAAAAACGGGGGTCCGTTCCCTATGTATACTTCTTGTTGTCCGGCATGGATAAAGTATGCTGAAGAAAAACACCCCGAACTAATTAATAACAACATTTCAAGCTGTAAGTCTCCAATGCAGATGTTTGGTTCAACCATTAACGAATGGTACAAAACAACAGATGATGACAGAGAACTTATAAATGTAGCAATAATGCCTTGTACTGCCAAAAAGTATGAAGCTGCCCGCAAGGAGTTTACATACGAAAACGGTAAAAGAGTTATTGAAATTTCACTAACAACTCAAGAACTTGCAACAATGATACGTGAAGCAGGTATCAGACTAAATGATCTTGAAGCACAGTATCTTGATGCACCATTTGAAATGGGCGGTTCTGGTGCAGGTGTTATATTCGGTGTAACAGGCGGTGTTGCGGAGGCAGTTATAAGATACTGTTATAAAGCAAATACTTCTGCACTTTTAAAGGAAATTAAATTCATAGGAGTAAGAGGTTCCGATGAAATTAAAGAAGCAACAATAACTGTTGATGGTAAAGAGTTTAAGCTATGTGTTGTTCACGGTTTAAAGAATGCTGAAAGTATAATTCAAAAAACTCAAAGCGGTGAGCTATACTACGACCTTATAGAAGTTATGGCTTGTCCTGAAGGTTGCGTTGGCGGTGCAGGTCAGCCATTTGCTATGACATCACGTAAGCGTGAGAGAGCAAAGGGCTTGTATAAGACAGATAACGCATTACAGATTAAGTATTCTAATCAATCAGGAACAGTACAAAGTGCTTATGATGATTACATTAAGGGTAGAAATCACGAGCTGTTACATGTTCATTACGAAAAGAAATAATTAAAAAATCGCAGTCAATTGACTGCGATTTTTTAATTATTAAATATATTCACTATCTTTCTTCCAATTAAGTGGGTTATTTATGATATATTCTGAAATTTTCAAATAATCATCTTCGTTACGAATAATATGGTCATAAAATGACCTTTGCCAGATATTTATTTTATATTCTCTATTGCAAAATCTCTTAAACGTTGAAACTAATTTTGAAATCGTGGAATTTGTAGGGGTTGGCGTCCTCGACAACCCGTCTTGATTTTGTATTTTTATAATTAAATGAATATGATTTGGCATTATAATATATTTATCAAAAACAATATCATCATAAAAATTATTAATATTATTTATAACATTTTCAGCAATAACACCAAAATATGACAATTTCATTTTCGGGACGTCGAGGACGCCGTCCCCTACGATATCACCCAATATTTTTTCTCTGTTTTTTGTGCAAATTGTAATGTAGTAATATCCATTTTTTGAATAATCAAATTCATCCAATCGTATATTTTTACGCTTTGGCAAATCTTTCATTTTATTTATCCTTGATTTCCTGAAGCAGCTTTATAATTTCTGCAAATCCTAAAAACGTTGTACCACTTACAAATGCAGAAATTCCACACACAAGAAAACCAACGAACGAATCCATTTCATCAGAAACTCCTATTCCCGCAAAAAAACCACCAATATAAATTAAAACCGCAATCACAACCAAAGCCGATGATGTGGCATTTTTCGAATATGTATCAACACTTGCAGGCTTATATTGTGGTACATACTTTTTTATTTTTAAAAACTCTTCATCACTGACTTCCTCATATATCTTCCTATAATGAACAGTTGTATTATATACATTTGAATAACCTTGTTCATCATATTTGTAAATTTCGCCCACTTTTTCAACATACTGAATTGACTCAACAATAACCTCTACCTTTTCTTCATTTAGTTTTATGGTTTTAATGTCGCCTTTTTTAATGTTTAAATTCTCAAAGGTTGCCGATATATGTCTTTTTGGATCGTTTTTTACCACACACATACATTTCGCAAGCATGGGACAATATTCCTTTGTATATAACCCCAACTTGTCTAATATTTCTTTTTTCTGCAAATTAATTATTCTTTTTTTCTCTTCTTCTGCATTTCTTAAGAATTCTTGTACCTTTTCACCCATTTTCATCCCTCCTGTAATATAGCTTATGTATTCATTGTATCACACAAGCGATCAAAAATCAAGCTTAATAAAACAATAAATATCGTAAGTGTTGGCGTCCTCGACAACCCGTAGCATAAAAAAAGAACAAAACTAAAAATTTGTTTTGTTCTCTTTACATATTCTATATTATCGAAATCAAAGCTTTTCAAGATACGATTTTGTAAGTTCCTCTAAAAGCTCATCTCTTTCAATCTTTACAATGAGGTTTCTTGCTCCGTTATAGCTTGTTATGTAGGTGGGGTCTCCGGACAAAATATATCCCACTATCTGGCTTATGGGATCATATCCCTTAACTTTTAAAGCATCATAAACCTGCTTAATAACATCACTCACCTCGATGCTCTTGGAATTGCCAAGCTTAATTTTCATTGTTTCGCCAAAATCCATAGTGTATTACCTCCATTCCTATAAGCAACATAGTATTTGCCTATATACTATATAATATTACATTTTGGTGAAAAAATCAAGACTTTTTTAAAAAATTATTAAATTATTAAAATATTGTTATAATAAAAAGTCATAAACAAGAAATTATGTATAAAATTTCTGTCGTTTTTTGGGTTATGTTGCATAACACACTCTAAAAAACATAAACTAACCAAAAGAATATTTTAAAATATTGCTTTTTAAATAAAAATAATGTATAATTGATATATATTAAATTTTGCTTTGCAAAATTTATGAAAGCCTAACAGCTTTCTGTGCTCTTGCGAGCACTACATCAATTGACGGCGTCGTAAAAATGCCCTTGCAAGCAAGCATTTTTACTCCTGGTAAAATTATCTATATTGTGAAAATATTATATGAAATATAAGCATACAGAGGAATATAATGGAAAGAAAAGAAAAAATTTATGAATATATAAAATCGGATGGCTATATTCCGATGTCGTTTGAAAATTTAATGATTATGCTCGATGTACCAAAAAATGCTTCTAACGAGTTTAAAGAAATTCTTGACGAACTTTGCATTGAGGGCAGAATTTTTGTTACAAAGCATAAAAAATATATGGCTATAACACCCGATTGTGCAATGGTAAGCGGAATAATTGACTGCTCCGCAAAGGGTTATTTTGCATTCCTTATCCCCGACGATGAAAACGAAGAAAAAGCATTTATACCAGGTGCGAAGCTTCGTGACGCACTTCATGGCGACAGAGTTGTTGTCGGCATCGAAAATGCACAAAAGAATTCCAAAATGACACGTGAGGGTGTTGTTTTGCGTGTGCTTGAAAGAAAAAATGAAATTTTAACAGGCGTGATTATGGAAAATTGCAAAGGCGGTTATTTCAGGCTACGTGCAGATAACACACGCATTTACGCCCACGTGCACATTGCACCCGAGGATATGAACGGAGCACAAACAGGCGACCGTGTTGCTGCTCGTATTACCGAATACGATAAAAACTACGACGTATTCGGCACAGTTGAGGTTATACTTGGCGATAGCGAATCTCTAAAGGGTTGTATTGAGGGTATTATAATTTCTCATAACATAAAGCAGGAATTTGACGACGATACACTTCGTGAGGCACACAAAATTCCACAGGAAATAACCGAAACGGATATAAATAACAGAGTAGATTTAAGAGATAAGCTTATTTTCACAATTGACGGTGATGATGCACGTGACTTCGACGATGCTATATCGCTTGATATGCTGCCAAACGGCAATTACGAATTAGGCGTGCATATTGCCGATGTAACACATTACGTAACACAAAACAGTGCACTCGATAAGGAAGCATTTGAACGTGGCACAAGTGTTTACCTTGCCGACAGAGTCATTCCAATGCTACCCGAAAGACTGTCTAACGGAATATGCTCACTAAATCCAAATGTAGACCGCTTAACCTTGTCTGTTACAATGGAAATAGATGATAGCGGTGCTGTGCTTTCACACAGGATAGAAAACACGGTTATTAACTCAAAAGAGAGAATGACATATAATAAGGTGAATTTAATATTCGACGGTGACGAAGCTCTGTGCAGTGAATATGAGCATCTCTTGCATACACTCAATAAAATGCGTGAGCTTGCAAAAATATTAGAGCAAAAACGCGACAAAAGAGGTGCTATTCAGTTCGACTTCCCCGAACCGCAATTCGTTTTTAATGATTTTGGAAAGCCAATTGATATAAAAAAAACGGTGCGTGGCGTGTCTAATAAAATGATAGAGGAATTTATGCTCTGTGCAAATGAAACCGTTGCCGAATATGCTTTCTGGGCAGATATGCCATTTGTATACAGAGTTCACGAATCACCATCGGAGGAAAAAATAACTGCCTTTAATAACTTCATAAAGCCATTCGGGTTGGCTCTTAAAGGAAAATACAGCGAAGAAAACCCACTTCATCCAAAGGAATTACAAAAAATATTAGAGCTATCACAAAACACTCCCGAAGAAAATATGATAGCAATGACAATGCTTCGTTCACTTATGAAAGCGGAGTATAAAACACAAAATCTTGGTCATTTTGGCTTGGCAGCACGCTACTATTGTCATTTTACATCACCCATAAGACGTTATCCCGACCTTACAATACACCGCATTTTAAAGAGCTTTATCGCAGGCGAGAACGTTTTGGGATATACTGATTTTGTTTTAGAAGCATCACGTCATTCAAGCGAAACAGAAATAACGGCAGAATATGCCGAGCGAGATGTTGATGACCTTATGAAAGCTGCATATATGAGTATGAATATAGGCAGGAGCTATGAGGGTGTTGTACGTCATATATCAAATTCAGGATTGTTTATAGAGCTTGAAAACAGTGTTGAGGGATTTATAAGTGTCACAAATATGACCGATGATTACTATGAATACGATAAGGATACACTCTCTTTAAGGGGACAGCGTACATCAAACGTGTTTATGATAGGCGATTTGGTATGTGCTACTGTTATGCGTGCAGATATTGTTTCAAGGCAAGTTGAATTTGTTTTGGAGCAGGATGCCACAGGAAAAATGTTTGAGAAATTTCGCAAAAAAGACAAGGCAAAAAACCTTATAGAACAAAATAAGAAAAGCAAGTTAAAATCAACATCAAAAAGAAGAAAATTTGTTAAGAAGAACAGGAAGAAAAAGAATGGATAATTTTGAAATAATTGTTCCCACACTTTTTGGGCTTGAAGCATTTACTGCAAGAGAAATACGCCGTTTAGGTTACGAAACCACCTCCGTAACAGACGGTCGTGTTACCTTTATGGGCGATTATACAGCAATATGCCGTGCTAATATGTGGTTAAGAACAGGCGAAAGAGTTTTAATAAAGGTTGGAGAATTTGAGGCAAAAAGCTTTGAAGAGCTTTTTGATAACACAACAAAGCTCGACTGGAGCAGATGGATTTTAAAAGACAGTGCATTCCCAATAAAGGGGCACTGCTTAAAATCCCAGCTTTCAAGTGTGAGAGATTGTCAGGCAATAATAAAAAAAGCAATTGCTAAAAACCTTTCGCAATGCTACGGCATTGAATGGCTGCCCGAGGACGGTGCAATGTACCGTGTTCAGTTTTCTATTCAAAAAGATATTGTTACTCTTATGATAGATACATCGGGCGAGCCGTTGCACAAACGAGGCTACCGTCAGCTTTCAAATTTAGCACCGTTAAGGGAAACTATTGCGGCTTCTATGGTGATGATGAGCTTCTGGAAATATGAATATCCGCTTTGCGACCCATTCTGCGGAAGCGGAACTATTCCTATTGAGGCAGCAATGCTTAAAAAGAATATCGCTCCTGGTCTGTTACGCCGTTTTGCTGCAAATGACTTTGAGCAGATTAATGCTTCGTTGTGGCAAGCTGCAACAGACGAGGCAAGGGACAGTATAAAAAATATACCCCTTGAAATATACGGCTATGATATAGACCCCAAAACTGCAGAGCTTGCACGTGAAAACTGTGTAAAAGCAGGCGTTGACGAATACATAGATATACGTGTGGGTGATGCAAGAGATATTACGTTTGATAAGCCCTACGGCACTATCATATGTAATCCGCCGTATGGTGAACGTCTTGGCGAGAAAAAGGATTGTGAGCTGCTATACCAACAGATTGGGAAAAACTTTGCAAGGCTCGATGAGTGGAATTATTATATTCTCACCTCAAACGAGGAATTTGAAAGCCTGTATGGCAAGAGTGCCAATAAAAAGAGAAAAATATATAATGGAATGATAAAATGTAATATTTATCAATATTTTGGTGCAAAACCCCAAAAAAAGAACGAATAAAAATGGATGCAAATGCATCCATTTTTTATGGCTCTTATTTTTTCATAAATTCTTTTAGCTTATCCAATAATGCATTCGCATCATATCTGCCAAGCTGATAAACCTCTTCAAGCCTGTTGGCATCCTTTTCCATAACACCAACCTCTATTTCCTTGCTTGGATAAAACACAAATACCTTTCCCTCTTTTTCTTGCTCCTCTATGTATTTTAATGTGTTATTGTACATTATATGTCTGTTCTCAATAGCCTTGAGCATATTGGGATACTTCCTTAAAACCACCTTTAAAACAGGCAAAAGTGAGTTTTTCTTTTTCTTATATCCCTTATGACGTGTCATAATAACAACATTCTTTTCATAGCCAAGACCCTGCATAAATTTCAACGGTATAGAATCTGCCATACCGCCGTCTGCAAGCATTACACCATCAATATTAACAGGTTTGAAGGCGAGCGGCAATGCCGCCGATGCTTGTAGCCATTTTAAATCAACATCACCGCCATCGTAGCATTTATGATATACAGGCTTACCCGTATTCATATTGGTACACACCACATAGAATTCCATTTTGTTATTTTTAAATGTTTCGTTATCAAACACATCAAGCTCTTTAGGAAGTGTGCTGTATGCAAAGTCCTCGCCATATAAATTTCCCGTTTTAAGCCACGATGAAATACTCACATATCGCTTATCGGTACAGTATTTTTTATTATAACGTATTGTTCTTCCAATCTGGCGTGATTTATAGTTACAACCAAAAGCTGCACCAGCACTCACACCCACTGCGCCATCAAAAACAATATCATTTTCCATCAGAACATCGGTCACACCCGCAGTATACATACCACGCATTGAACCGCCTTCCATAACCAGTCCCGTTTTCATACTCATTCTCCCTGTAGCTGTTCTTTTATGTACGGATTAAGGCATCTTAAATTTGTGCAGGCATAGCCTATGGCGTTATATCTGCACTCTGCCTCAATCTGATTACAATTATCACACAAACTGACCTGTCCCTTTGTTACAGGAATCACAACATAATTATTTTCATTCAAAAGCCTTATTGCCTCTTGTATTTCTTTTTCCATTATATCACCTTCATTTAATGTCTGCTATATATTTGCTTTGCTCTTTTTATAAGATATTCCCTGTTATTGAGTGACGGATTTACAATTACCTCATTAATAAGGCTTCTTAAAACATCTGCCGTCATTCTGCCCTTTTTAAATCCTATTGAAGCTATGTCGCGTGAATTTATCATAAGATGATTTACCGAATACGGATCATTTGAGGCTATAACCTCTGAATGAATACATCTTATATTATCGAGATTTTCCTTCTTTATGGGGAAATATGCCATATTTTTAGCCATATTATCTGCCGCCTGGAGCTCTAAAAGTTTCAAAAACAGTTCCGAACCAAGCCTCGACATCATCCTTTTAACTGCCACTGCAGATGCATCTATTCTAACATCATGGTTTTCAATTAAAAGTAAAATTTCCCTTATTTCATCACTGTCCATCCTAAATTGTCTTAAAATTGTTTCGCCTATGTTTTTGCTTTCTTTATAGTGTCCGTAAAAATGAATAATACCATTTTCATCAGTACTTGAAGTTAATGGCTTTCCAATATCGTGAAGCAGAGTTGCCCATCTTAAAACCTTGTCGCTTCTTACATAGGTGAGTGCATGCATTATATGCTCACCAACGTCATATATATGATATTTATTTCTCTGTGTTTCACCAAAGCAACGGTTAAGCTGCGGCATAATATAGCAGAGTATGTTCGTTTCGTGCAGCATACGTATATAATCGGGGTGCGGTGACAGCAAAATTCTGTTTATTTCTCTAAATACCTTTTCACCTTTTACTCTCTTTACCGCCGCAGAGCTTTTTTTTATACCTTCCTTTGTTTTATCCTCAAGCCTATAATCAAGCACTGCACAAAGTGTTATGGCCTTTAACATAGACAAAGGTTTTTGCAAAAATATATTTTCATCTGTTTTTACACTGCGTATGAATCTGTGTTCTATGTCTTCAATTGCGTTGTGTTTATCTATTAACCCTGTCTTTATTGAATAAGCCATTGAATTTATTGTAAATACAGCCTTATTACATATATCAATAATTGTTTCGTTATCCATAAGACGTATATCATAGCCAATGCCCTTATAAATGATATTTATATTACCGTTTTTTGTTTCAACAGTTTTTGGGAACATTCTCTTTATATCATCATATTGTGCATTAGTGGTAACAGTGCACGAATGTATATTTTGTGAGTTTATAAGTCCAAAAAGCTCACGACCTGTTAAATATGCTTCAAAGCCTTCTTCTTCAAGTCTGTCTAAAATAAAACGTATATCCAAAGGAATATTTAAATTCAAGCACCTCACCACCCTTCAAAACAATAATTTAATTATACCTTTTTAATGCTTTGTTGTCAATATATTACAAAAAATACATCATTATGGAATGATGTATTTTTTATATAATTACTCTGTTACAACGCCCTTTTTTAATATAACATTTGCGTATAATGCACTCTCGCCTGTCATAACAACTGCATATGCTTTTTTTGCTCGCTCATAAAATTCAAAACGTTCTATATGCTCCATCTCTTCATCTGTATAAGGTTTTATAATTTCGGCATATTTATCCCAAATTGGTGTTTTTACTGTATCACCAGGCACTTTTTCCATTAAATACACAGGCTTTGCATATGTATCGAGTGGGAAAAGCTTAAGCATTGCCTCAAGAATTTCACAAACTCCGTGTCCGTCGCATCTTACACATCTTGCATTATGGCTTGCACCAGGGAAATTTCCATCGCCTATAACAATTTCATCACCATGTCCCATTTCCATCATAATCTTTAACAGCTCGGGCGGTATTATTTTCGATATTCCTTTTAGCATTTTTTAGCCTCCTTATAGTTAACATACATATATTATACACCAACACTCGTTTTTTTTCAATACATTTTTAAAATTTGCAAAAAATAACAGGGGAAGAAAATTCCTTCCCCTGTTAAAATTAAAATACTCTTACTGAAATAACCTCATCTATTGAATTTAACTTTTCTTCAATTTGTGCTGTCACTTTATGGTCTGTGTTCATAATTGTATATGCAATATCGCCCTTTGATTTACTAATCATATCCGAAATATTTACAGATGACATTGCGTCTGTGAATTTGGCAATAACGTTTGGAACATTCTTGTGAATAATAGCCACTCTGCCCTCACCTGCAACTGCCAATGAACAGTTTGGAAGATTTACAGCATTTTCAACATTGCCTGTTTCGAGATATTCCTTTATTTCTTTTGCAGCCATAACTGCACAGTTATCTTCCGACTCCTCTGTTGAAGCACCAAGATGCGGAATAGATATTATACCATTCTGGTTTATTGTGTTTTCATCGGGGAAGTCTACAACGTATGTTGAAACCTTACCAGAAGCAATAGCCACTTTTATATCGTCAACATTAACAAGACCGCCTCTTGCGAAGTTTAGAATTTTAACTCCATCCTTACACTTTGCCAATGTTTCCTTACAAATTGTGTTCTTTGTTGAATCCATTAGCGGAACGTGTATTGTTATGTAATCAGACACTGCATATACTTCGTCTAATGTTGCAACTCTTGTTGCATGGCTTGAAAGCTTTAGTGCAGCTTCAACCGACAGGTATGGGTCATATCCCACAACATTCATTCCAAGCTTTAGTGCTGCATTTGCAACAAGTATACCAATTGCACCAAGGCCGATTACACCAAGTGTTTTTCCCTTAATTTCACAACCTGCAAAGTTTGACTTACCCTTTTCTACTTGCTTTGCAACATCGTCGCCGCTTAATGTACCTGCCCATTTGATTGCACCAACAACATCTCTTGATGCAAGGAAAAGCGCCCCAATAACAAGCTCTTTAACAGCGTTTGCATTTGCACCAGGTGTGTTAAATACTGCAATACCTTTTTGAGTGCATTTATCTATTGGAATATTATTAGTACCCGCACCTGCTCTTGCAACTGCCTTTAAGTTGTTACCAAGCTCCATATCGTGCATATTAAAGCTTCTTAATATGATACCGTCAGCATTAGCTGAAGCATCATCTGTTATTGTATAATTATCGCCAAGCTGACTTAATCCGCATTGTGCGATTTTGTTTAATGTAAGAATATTATACATAGTTAACTCTTCCTTTTAATTTATTTATTTTCTGCTTCAAATTTCTTCATAAACTCAACAAGAGCCTTAACACCCTCAACAGGCATTGCATTATACATACTTGCTCTCATACCGCCTACTGTTCTGTGTCCCTTAAGGTTTACAAAGCCCGCCTCTTTAGACTCCTTAACAAATTTAGCGTCTAATTCCTCGTTACCTGTAACAAACGGTGCATTCATAAGCGAACGGTCTTTTTTAACAACTGTACCGCTAAACATATCGGATGAGTCAAGGAAGTTATACAGAATATTTGCCTTTTCTTCATTAATTTTTTGAATTGCCTTAACTCCGCCCATATCCTTAATCCACTCAAGAACAAGCTTTAGAACATAAATGCCGTATGTAGGAGGTGTGTTGTACATCGAACCATTCTTTGCGTGTATTGCGTAGTCGAACATTGTTGGTGTACCCTCAAGAGTTTCGCCAATTAAATCTTCTCTTACAATAACAAGTGTAACACCTGCAGGACCCAGATTCTTTTGTGCACCTGCAAACAACAAACCAAACTTTGTTACGTCGATTTCTTCCGACATTACGCAAGATGAAATATCTGCAACAAGAACAGCATCTGTTTTAGGAAGTTCACTAAAGCGTGTTCCGTATATTGTGTTGTTATAACAAATGTATAAATAGTCTGCATCTGATGAAAGCTTTGATGCATCTATTTCAGGAATATATGAGAATGTTTTGTCGGCTGAAGATGCAACTCTGTTTACTGTTATAAACTTTTCAGCTTCCTCTGCAGCTTTCTTTGCCCATTGACCTGTTATAACATAATCTGCCTTCTTATTCTTTGTTGCAAGATTTAAAGGTACCATTGCAAATTGTGATGAACCGCCGCCTTGTAAAAACATAACCTTGTAGTTATCTGGTACATTCATAAGCTCTCTTACCAGGCTCTCTGCACTGTCTATTATATCCTGATAATCCTTTGAACGATGGCTCATTTCCATAACGCTCATACCGCTGTTGCCGTATTCCACCATCTCTTCTTGTGCTTTTTTTAGTACCTCAACGGGTAACATTGACGGTCCTGCCGAGAAATTATATACTCTGCTCATTTCTCATTCCTCCTTAAATTTATCTTATATATAAAACTAAATATTCAGTAAATAATTTACTTCCTTATATTATACACCTATTATTCGGGCAAGTCAACAAGAAAAACAAGATTTTGTTATATTTTTTGTAATATTTGTTGTTTAACTGTGATTTTTTATTGAATATTTCGTCTTTTTTTATTGATTTATGTGTTTTTTCACCGCACTAGCTATTGCCCACGCTATTTTAGCCTGATATTCATCCTGTTTTAACAGCTGTGCCTCCTTCGGATTTGACATAAAACCACATTCTATTAAAATTGACGGAATTTTTGCATTCTTCATAAGATACAATCTTGTGTTGGCATGCTTTATATCGTGCGATTGTGCATTTGTAATCCCAACAATTGATTTTTGTATTTCCTCTGCAAGTGTTATGGTGTTTTCATCTTCATTTGCATAAAAAATATGAATTCCTTGTGCCGAAGTATCCGTAAAGGAATTCATATGTATACTTATAAATAAATCTGCTCCGCTTTTGTTTATAATATCAAGTCGTTTATGCATATCATCAACTTTTTTTTGACGTATTGTTGTTGCATTTTCATCATATATCCCGCTATCGCCCTCACGTGTTACAATAGCTTGTATTCCCATACCCTCAAAGCTCTCCACAAGCTTGGTTGTGATTGCAAGATTAATGTCCTTTTCCTGTGTGCCGTCATCTGCAACCGCACCGCCGTCGGGTGCTCCATGCCCAGCATCACATATAACCATAAAATCATTGCGGTTTAAAAATACCTGTGAAATGTTATCAAAACAAAACACTCTTAATGATATTCCCAGAGCTATTCCTAAAAATAAAAATATAATACCCTTTTTTAAAACCTTTGTATGAATAATCATACCCTCCACCCTTTCATAACATAATTTTCCTGTTATATATTATGATGAAGGAATACTTGTTATTCAAGCTATATTTTCAATTACCTTATAACCAATAAACATTTAATTAATAACGCTGTGTTGAAGGTGCTTTGGCAGAGTAATTATTACCAAATTCAGAATATTTTATTTTATTGTTCCTCCGCCAACAACCGTGTCGCCATCATACATTACCACTGCCTGACCTTTTGTAATAGCACGTTGCGGAGAGTCAAATTCAACGTGAATAGTATCCTCGCCTGTTTGCCACACTGTTGCATCCTCTTCTTTTTGAGAATATCTTGTTTTTGCTTTTACTCTTGTGGGGACACTAAATTTATCGCAAGCAATAAGATTTATATTATCGGCATCAAGCTCTTTTGAAAATAAATCATCATTATATCCCAAAACAACTTTATTAGTATCAATACAGGTTTTACACACATACATAGGTTGTGGAAGTGCAAGCCCAAGTCCTTTCCTCTGACCTATTGTGTATCTTATTATTCCCTTGTGCTCACCAAGCACATTACCCTCAAGGTCAACAAAATCACCGTGTGGATATGTTTTGTTGGAATATCCTTCTATAAACGAAGCATAATCACCGTCGGGAACAAAACATATATCCTGACTTTCTTTCTTTCGTGCATTTATAAAGCCCTGCTCTGTTGCAATTTCACGTACCTGCTCCTTTGTTAGCGAGCCAAGCGGTAAAAGTGTGTGTGAAAGCTGCTCCTGTGTTAGTGAATACAAAACATAGCTCTGGTCTTTTGTGTGGTCTATGCCCTTCTTTAAAAGGTATCTGTCGCCGTCCTTTTCCACTCTCGAATAGTGACCTGTAACAACGTAATCATAATCCATTTCGTATGCCTTTTGCAAAAGTCTTTTAAATTTTATATGACGGTTACATTCAACGCAGGGATTTGGTGTTGCTCCGTTTTCGTATGCGTGTATAAAACGTGCAATCACTTCCTTTTCAAAATCATCGCTGAAATTAAAAACAAAATGCTCCATACCAAGTCTGTGTGCAACAGCCTCGGCGTCCTTTATATCTTCCGACGTACAACACCCTTCATCTGTTTGTATGTTATCATTTGCAAAAAGCTTTAGCGTAACGCCGATTGTGTTGTAATCTTCCTTATTAATCAAATATGCGGCAACCGAGCTGTCCACTCCGCCGCTCATTGCTATTATTGCTTTTTTATTCATTGTTTAACCTTATCATTTCATCTATACATTTTCTTGCATTGTTTATTGTGTTATTATCTAACACAATTTCCTCGCCCCCGTCACCTGCTATGCAGTTATACACATCTGTGATTGTTGTAAGACGCATATCGGCACATATAAGGTGTTTTGAAAGATTGTAAAACTTCTTTTGGGGACACATAAATTTAAGGTGCTCTGCAATATTATTTTCTGTCCCTATTATAAACTCATTGTGTTCGGATTTTATTGCATAATTTATAATATCTGCGGTAGAGCCTGCAAAGTCTGCTGCTTGTGTAACCTCTTTTATACATTCAGGATGCACCAGAAGCAATGCATCGGGATGTGCTTTCTTTGCCTCAATAACATCTTTGAGTGTTACTGCCGCATGCACGGGACATCCGCCCTTTATAAGCTTTATATTTTTTTGGGGAACCTCCTGTGCTACATATGCACCAAGATTACAATCAGGTATGAATAATATATTGTTATTATCAATTTTTTTAACAATATTCACTGCCGAAGACGATGTAACACACACATCACACACCGTTTTTAAATCAGTTGTTGTATTTATATATGCCACAACAGTATAGTCTTTATACTCTTGCTTTAATTTTACAACATCCTCCTTTGTAACACCGTCTGCCATTGCACAGCCTGCTTGCGGATGTGAAAGGATAACACGCTTTTGAGGAGAAAGCATTTTTACAGTTTCTGCCATAAACCTCACACCGCACATAAGTATGTTCTTTTCCTTAACGTTCTTTGCCTTCACACTCAACGCATAAGAGTCGCCTGTAAAATCCGCAATTTCAAGAATTTCGTGATTTTGATAGCTGTGTGCCAGAATGCAAAAATCCTTTTCTTTTTTTAGCTTTAAAATTTTTTCCTGAATGTCTTTTATCATATGATAATCCCCTTGTTTTATCTCATAATCTATGTGCTTTTCATTAAGTATAAGTATACCATATTTTGAATTTTTGTCAATATATTTTTATATAAACACTCATTTATTATTGACTTTTTTATTTCATCGGTTTATAATTTTATTATAAAGAAATATTACTAATAACAATCAATGAAACAGGTATATTATATGGATATTAATAAAATAATAGACAGGCTATATTGCACACAAAATGCAACCGACGAAGAATTGGGTATTCTTATAGATACACCCGAGCAGGAATATCTTTTTAAAAGGGCAATGGAAAGAAGATATGAATATTACGGCAAGGATGTGTATATAAGAGGCTTAATTGAATTTACAAACTACTGTAAAAATAACTGCTACTATTGTGGAATACGTTGTGATAATAAAAATGCAACACGCTACCGTCTAACTGAAGAGGAAATTCTTGCTTGTGCAAAAATCGGATATGAGCTTGGCTTTCGCACCTTTGTTTTACAGGGTGGTGAGGATGGCTATTTTACCGACGAAAGAATATGCAGTATTGTTTCAAAAATAAGGCAGCAATATCCCGATTGTGCAATAACACTTTCAATAGGTGAAAAACCGTATGAGAGCTACAAAGCTTTTTATGAAGCGGGTGCAACACGCTATCTTTTACGGCACGAAACAGCCAGCCAAGAGCATTATTCAAAGCTGCATCCTCAAAATATGAGCTTAAAAAACAGAATGGAATGTATTAAAAATCTTAAAAGAATAGGATTTCAAACAGGCTCGGGCTTTATGGTTGGAAGTCCTTATCAAACGCTGCAAAATATTGTTTTAGATTTAAGATTTCTGCAAGAAATTCAGCCTGATATGATAGGAATAGGTCCGTTTTTATCACACAACGATACGCCCTTTGCAAGCTATGAAAACGGAAGTCTTAATAGGTGTATAAACCTTATTTCCATACTCCGACTTATGTTTCCGTATGCACTTATACCATCAACAACCGCCCTTGGCACAATTCATCCGCAAGGCAGAGTTATGGGGCTTATGGCAGGTGCAAATGTTGTTATGCCAAACCTTTCACCATCAAATGTGAGAAAGCTATACACTTTATACAACAACAAAGCCTATACAGGAGTAGAAGCCGCTGAAGGATTAACACTTTTAAGAGAACAAGTTGCCACCGCCGACCTTGAAATTAAGGTTGGAAGAGGCGATGTGAACAGATAAAATAAATGTATAACCTCAAAAAGAATATCATTTTGATTTCAAAATAACTAAATTTATAGTTGTAATTTTGTACAAGATGACGTTCTTTTTTTGTGTTTAATTTGTTTGAATTTTATAAAAAGGTGGTAAATATTATGTATAGGGCTTATTATATAAGCAAATAAAGGAAACATTAAACAAATTTTAAAAACGAAAGGATGATATACTATGAAATTGTACAAAATGGAGGACATTCGAAACATTGCCGTTATGGGGCACGGAAAATGCGGCAAAACAACTTTGACAGAGGCTATGCTTTACAACGCAGGTGCAATTGACCGTTTGGGCAAGGTTGCAGACGGTTCAACAGTAACAGACTGCGATCCCGAAGAAACAAAGCGTGGTTTTTCCATTTCAACTTCCGTTGCTCCAATAGAATGGAAGGATATGAAATACAACGTAATAGATACACCAGGATTTTTCGACTTTGCAGGCGACGTTAAGGCAGGCATAAGAGCAGTTGATTCTGCACTTGTTGTTTTAAGCGGCAGAAGCGGTGTTTCTGTTGGTACAGAGCAGGTATTCCAATATGCAAAGAACAGAGGCGTTCCGATTATGTTCTTTGTAAACAAGATTGATGATGCACGTGGCAGCTACGAGCGTACACTTGAAGAGATGAAGGCCACCTTCGGCAAATCAATAACACCTTTTGTTTATCCCATAAGAGAAGGCGATGAATTCAAGGGCTTCGTTGATATAGTTGATATGACTGCAAGACGTTATGAAGGCCAGGACAGAGTTGATATCCCTGTTCCCGACGGCATGGCAGAAGTGGTTGCACCATTAAGAGAAATGATAATGGAGGCTATTGCTGAAACTGATGAAGAGCTTATGGTTAAGTACTTCAATGGTGAGGAGTTTACCTTCGACGAAATTAAAAAGGCTATAAGAAAGGGTGTAAAAGACGGAAGTATTTACCCTGTATACTGCGGAAGCGGTCAGGATAACATTGGTGTTCGCAGCCTTATGGATGGTATTGGAAAGTATCTTCCTGCACCATCAGAAATCGAAGAAATCGGAAGAATGGCAGACACTGCCGAGCCTGTTGAATTGGTACAAAGCTCCGAAGAAACAACATCGGCAGTTGTATTCAAGACTATTGCCGACCCATACGTTGGTAAGCTTTCAATTTTCAGAGTATATTCAGGTGAGGTTAAGCCCGATACAACTCTTTATAATCCGAATAAAGGCGAAAACGAAAGAATTGGTAAAATTTACACAATCTGCGGTAAAAAGCAGGTGGAAACAAACTCTGTTAAGGCAGGCGACATAGGTTGTGTTGCAAAGCTTGAATTCACAAAAACAGGCGACACACTTTGCGATAAAAACAAGAACATCATTCTTACAGGTATCGAATTCCCCGCACCTGTACTTTCTATGGCAGTTCTACCTGAAGCAAAGGGTGATGAAGAAAAGATTGTGAGCGGTCTTGCAAAGCTTATGGATGAGGACCCGTCATTTACAGTAACAAATAACGTTGAAACAAAGCAAACACTTATAAACGGTCAGGGCGAACAACACATCGATGTAATATTAAGCAAATTAAAGACAAAGTACGGCACAAGTGTGATAGTTGAAGAGCCTATTACTCCTTATCGTGAAACAATAACAAAGACTGTTGTTGTTGAAGGCAAGCATAAGAAGCAATCGGGCGGTCACGGTCAGTATGGTCATGTAAAGATTGAGTTTGCACCTGGCATAACCGAGGAAATGATATTTGAAGAGAAGATATTTGGCGGAAGTGTACCACGTAACTACTTCCCTGCTGTTGAAAAGGGCTTACAGGACAGCTGTGAAAAGGGTGTGCTTGCAGGTTATCCTGTTGTTAACCTGAAGGCTACATTGCTTGATGGTTCATATCACCCTGTTGACTCTTCGGAAATGGCATTCAAAACTGCCGCATCAATTGCATATAAGGAAGGCTTAAAGCAGGCAGGTCCTGTAATATTAGAGCCAATCGGCTACTTAAAGAGCTATGTGCCAGAAAGCATAATGGGTGATGTTATTGGCGACATTAACAAACGCCGCGGACGTATAATGGGCATGGGTGAAAGCGACAAGTCGGGCCTTAACCTTGTTGAAGCTGAAGTTCCAATGTCTGAAATGCATAAGTACGCAACAGACCTACGTGCATTAAGCGGTGGCAGAGGAATGTTCACATTTGAGTTTGTAAGATACGAAAGAGCACCCATGGAAGTAGCAAACAAAATAATTGCATCTTCTCACTAATGTTTTGTGCACATTTTTTTCAGATAAATATTTTTTGTCGAAGATAGACAAAGATTTTATTGGATTTTTGTCTATTATTCGACTACCATTTTCCTCAAGAATATGTTATCATATATTATATGTTAAAATGAAACATTATGGAGTTATATGTGCTCCAATACAACCAAAGATTAAGCTAATTTAGTCTGTAAAAATAAAGCAAATTGAAAGCATGAGAGGAGATTATTAATAATGGCAGATTTGCAATTAAAAAATATTACAAAAAGATATCCTAACGGATTTGTAGGTGCCAGCGACATCACACTTGATATCGAGGATAAGGAATTTATAATTCTTGTTGGTCCTTCAGGTTGTGGTAAATCAACAACCTTGCGTATGATAGCAGGTCTTGAAGAAATTTCAGATGGTGAGCTTTACATAGGTGGCAAGCTTATGAATGACGTTGCACCAAAAGACAGAGATATAGCTATGGTTTTCCAAAACTATGCTCTATATCCACATATGACCGTTTTCGATAATATGGCTTTTGCTCTTAAGTTAAGAAAAACTCCAAAGGATGAAATCAAAAAGAGAGTTGACGAAGCAGCTAAAATTCTTGAAATTGAGCATTTGTTAGACAGAAAGCCTGCTGCTCTATCGGGTGGTCAGAGACAGCGTGTTGCTATGGGACGTGCACTTGTTCGTAGCCCAAAGGTATTCTTAATGGATGAACCTCTTTCAAATCTTGACGCAAAGTTAAGAGTTGCAATGAGAACAGAAATTAAAAAACTTCACAACAAGCTACAAACAACGTTTATATACGTTACTCACGACCAAATAGAAGCTATGACAATGGGTACTCGTATAGTTGTTCTTAAAGATGGTTTTGTTCAACAGGTTGATTCACCAACAACTCTATATTCAGAGCCTTGTAATATGTTTGTTGCTGGATTTATTGGCTCACCTCAAATGAACTTTATAGATGCTGTTCTTGAAGAGAAAGATGGCGGTTTGTATGCAGCATTTGGTGAAAATACAATTAAAATTCCTGAAGGCAAGGTTGCTCCATTAAAGGATTACATTGGAAAAACTGTTGTTTTAGGTATTAGACCTGAAGACATCCACGATGACGAAGGCTTTATTGCAGCTAAACCCGACGGTGTATGTAGTGCATACGTTGATGTTACAGAGCTTCTTGGCTCAGAAACATATCTATATCTAAAGATTTCTGATACACCATTCACAGCAAAGGTAAACCAACGCTCAAACGCACAAATTGGCGAAACAATTAATGTTTGCTTCGATACTAACAAGCTACACATTTTCGATAAAGAAACAGAGCTTGCAATTGTTCACTAATTTAAAAACCACAAAAACAGTGACCGATATGGTCACTGTTTTTTTATCTTTTAGGAAATTACTACTATATAAGTTGTAATTTCCTAAATTACAAAAAAGTCTACTTATGGAAGTGAGCTAAGAAAACGACCGTCCGATAGTGGCTTTTTTATAGTCTGCAATCAAAAGGACGGTTTGAATTGTTCAAACCGTCCTTTTTTAGTATATTATTTGTTACTTTTTACTTTCTGATAGTGGCGGAACAATCGCCTCAAAATTTGTTACTGCCTTTGCTGCGAGTGCCATTAAGAGATTTTGTTGCTCCGAGCTATTTCCCGAACCTGCAGTTATTTTTATTACGCAGCCTCTATCATAAACATAAATCGACGGGAATGCTATGTATGCACTCTCACCAAGATTTGCAACCTCTATTGTATCGCTTCTCTTTGCCATAGCGGCATCATACTGTGCCTTCACTGATTGTGCATCTATTTTATCTGTCATCTGTGTAATTTTAATTTCAATACTGTCGTTTTCACCCTTTGGTTCGCTAACATAAACTGCCTTTGATGTATTATCCTCGTGCACAATAACTCCGCCGTCAACAACAGGCACATATTCAAATTCAAGTGCCTCATATACATCATTTGCAGTAAGAACATTAACAGGGTCTATCTGCTCAATAGTTGTTGATGTTTTTTCAACATCATTTGTGCCACCGCAAGCAGCAATGCCAAGCATCATTGCTATGCATAAAATAACTGATAATATTTTTCTCATTTATATCGCTCCCTTCAGTAATATATAAAATCACTTCTTCATAGCTATTGCTTCTTTTGCTTTTAATACAATATTTTCAGGTGTTAAGCCGTATTCTTCAAATAATTGTGCTGGTTTACCTGATTTACCAAATCTGTCTGTACCTATTATCTTAACTGGACACGGTGCCTTTTCACACACAACCTCTGTTACAGCACTTCCAAGTCCGCCCATAATATAGTGCTCTTCACAAGTAACAATAGCGCCTGTTTCATTTGAAGCCTTAACTATAATATCTTTGTCTATCGGTTTAATTGTGTGGATATTTACCACTCTTGCACTAATTCCCTCTTCTTTAAGCAGTTCCGATGCCTTAATAGCCATTTCCACCATAAGACCTGTTGCTATAATTGTAACATCGCTTCCGTCCTTAACTTCAACACCTTTACCAAGCTCAAACTTATAATTATCGTCATTTACATCCTCAACTGCAAGTCTGCCAAATCTCATATAAACAGGTCCTTCGTGTTCTATTGCAGCTTTAACAGCAGCCATGGCCTCTCTGTCATCGGCTGGGTTTATAATAACCATATTCGGAATAGAACGCATAAGTGCAATATCCTCAAGACATTGGTGCGAAGCACCGTCCTCACCAACTGAAATGCCTGCATGTGTTGCACCTATTTTTACATTAAGATTTGTGTATCCGATTGAGTTTCTTATCTGTTCAAATGCACGTCCTGCCGCAAACATAGCAAATGTAGACGCAAAAACAATTTTACCCGTTGTTGCCAAACCTGCCGCAACACTCATCATATTCCCTTCTGCTATACCCATATTAATAAATCTTTCGGGATATGCTTTTTGGAACATCTCCGTTTTTGTTGACTTGGAAAGGTCTGCATCCAAAACAACTATATTGGGGTTTTTACCATGTTCAACAAGTGCTTCACCGTATGATTCTCTTGTAGCCTTCTTTGCCATTATAGTTCACCCTCCAATTTATTAATAATTTCATCCAATTCTTTTATTGCTATCTCATATTCGGGTTGTTTGGGGGCATTTCCGTGCCATGCTGCATTATTTTCCATATATGATACATTCTTACCCTTTACCGACTTCATT
Organism: Clostridia bacterium; assembly: GCA_045649025.1. Taxonomy (GTDB): domain Bacteria; phylum Bacillota; class Clostridia; order UBA1381; family UBA1381; genus Ornithomonoglobus_A. The sequence goes on from JAZRPB010000006.1 coordinate 65,798, forward strand.
ATAATTGCAGTAGGCTTACCTTTACAAGCCTTTGCCGCCTCAATTGCGTTATATAACTTTTCAAAATCGTGTGCATCTGTTACAACCACGTTCCAGCCAAATGCTTCAAACTTTTTATCTATGGGCGTTGGATTCATAACCTTACAGATATCACCGTCGATTTGCAATCCATTATTATCCACAAAAATAGTAAGATTATCAAGCTTATAGTGAGCAGCAAACATAGCCTGTTCCCAAACCTGACCTTCTTCAAGCTCACCATCGCCTAAAATTGAATATACTCTGTAATCCTTATTATCGAGCTTTGCAGCAAGTGCCATTCCTCCCGCTGCACTCACACCCTGACCAAGCGAGCCCGTTGACATATCAACTCCAGGCACCTTTCTCATATCAGGGTGTCCCTGCAGATATGAATTTATATTTCTGAAGGTTGGTATATCATCAACAGGAAAGAATCCCCTTAAAGCCAATGTGCTATATAGTGCAGGTGCAGTGTGTCCTTTCGATAAAACAAATCTGTCCCTATCCTCTTTTTTGGGGTTTTTAGGATCTATATTCATAACTTCAAAATACAAAAGTGTTAATACATCCGCTATTGACAACGAGCCTCCTGGATGGCCTGATGCAGCCGTATACACAGCAGTTATTGCATTTTTTCTCACTTTATTTGCAATAATACTAAGCTCGGTAATTCTTTTTTTGTCCATTAATAATTCCCCCTGTTTTATTCTTTATCAAATGCATTTTCATATGCAGCTGACATAAGTTCATTCATTCTTTCTTCTTCATTAGATAAATAAAGATATCCTATAAGTGCCTCAAAGCCTGTTGCGTGACGGTAATCGGTAAGGTCAGCATTTTTAGGCACTGTTGCAGATTTTGCATTTCTGCCCCGCTTATACACTGCCATTTCTTTTTCTGTAAGCATTTTCTCAATGGCGTGTATACTGTTTGACTGTGCGTGTGCTTTTACATACTTAACGCTTTCCAAATGCAGTTTATGTGCAGGCATATCAGGATTTTCGCCAATCACTCTGCCTCTTACATAAAGCTCATACACACCATCGCCCATATAGGCAAGTGCAAGCGACGAATATTGTGATGGTTCTTTAACATTTATCATTTTGCATAGCTCCATTTTACACCTTGAGGTGTATCCTCTAATACAATATTCATTTCCTTTAGCTTATCTCTTATCTCATCTGCTCTTGCCCAATTCTTTTGGGCACGTGCCTCGGTTCTTTCCTTTATAAGAGCCTCTATTTCTTCATCAAGCGACTTCTCACTGCTTTGGTTAAACAGTCCCAAAACGTCGCCAAGCTCTCTTATAAGAGCAAGTATAGCATCAATTGTGGCTTTTGATGAGTTTTGGTCTATCTTTGTATTTGCAAGATAAACTATATCAAATATTGCTGCAATTGCATCTGCAGTATTTAAGTCGTCATCCATTGCTGCTATATACTTTTCCTTGTATGCTTTGAGTGCATTTAATATTTCACCATCGGCTTCATTATTATTTGCACCCGATTTTAGAAATTCAAGATTTTCAATACAAGTATATACTCTGCCAACTGCCGACTTTGCCTGCTCCATAAGTACGTCGGAGAAGTTTATGGGGTTTCTGTAATGAGCACTCAACATAAAAAATCTTATAACCTCGCTGTTGTACTTTTCACGTATATCTCTTACAGTAAAGAAATTACCCAGCGACTTACTCATTTTTTGATTATTTATATTGATATATCCGTTATGCATCCAATAATTTGCAAAAGGCTTTCCGTTTGCCGATTCGCTTTGTGCAATTTCATTTTCGTGGTGAGGGAATATCAAATCCTGACCTCCTGAATGAAGATCGATTGTCTCACCCAGATATTTATTCGCCATGGCACTACATTCTATGTGCCAACCAGGTCTGCCCATTCCCCACGGACTTTCCCACGCAGGCTCGCCCTCCTTTTGCTTTTTCCACAAGGCAAAGTCCATAACATCACGCTTTGTTTCGTTTATGTCAATTCTTGCACCTGCTTCCAAATCCTCAAGAGGCTGCTTTGAAAGCTTGCCGTATTCACGGAATTTTTTTGTTGAAAAATATACATCACCGTCAACATTATATGCAAAGCCTTTTTCCTCAAGCTTTTTAACAATATCAATTATAGCATCTATATTTTCTGTTGCCTTTGGATGTACGGTTGCTTTATGAATACCAAGTGCCTGAGCATCCTCAAAATATTCATTAATAAATCTTTCACCCAGCTCTTTAACTGTTATGCCCTCTGCGTTTGCTCTCTTTATCATTTTATCGTCTATATCGGTAAAATTTTGCACAAACTTTACCTTATATCCGCTATATTCAAGATATCTACGCATTGTATCAAACACAATAAACGGGCGGGCATTTCCTATATGAAAATAGTCATATACGGTAGGGCCGCAAGAGTACATTTTAACCTCATTTTTATCCTGTGGTATAAATTCCTCTTTTTTGCGTGTCAGAGTGTTATAAACCTTCATAATACCTCCGTATCCTTTCTTGAATTAAAATATTATTCTACGAAATACATTATAAATTTCGTGTACAATTTAGATGCCGAGAAATCATTTTACCAGGAGCAAAAATCTTTCCTGGCAAGGAGATTTTTGCCACACCGTCAATTGACACAGTGCTCGAAAGAGCACAAAAGAGCGACAGCTCTTAAGAATTTTATGAAATAAAATTCTGTATGTGTCAATTATAGCATAATTTCACTCTAATTGCAATAGCACTTTTAAATAAAGAAACATCTTTTTTAGAGTATATTTTCACAAACCAAACAAAGATAATTTTAACGCATTTTTTAATAAAAATGTCTTGACAAATACCAATTTGTGTGGTATCATATACAGGTAATTTATTTTTGGCCCGTTGGTCAAGCGGTTAAGACTCCGCCCTCTCACGGCGGCATCAAGGGTTCGATTCCCTTACGGGTCATAAATTAAAATTCCGCATAAGTGCTTATAAATAAGCATTTATGCGGTTTTTTGTTACTTTAATAAGAGAAAATACCATCCTCAACCATTTTTTCAATGGTCGGTACAGCTTCATCAGGTGTTGCCTTTGCTTCAAGAATTGTGCGTACAGTCTGCGATACCTTTTTATCTTTGGCTGTTCTCTTTGGTACTTGTATCTCTCTATGTGGATTTTCACCCACAGGTATAGCACCGTATTCCTTTATCTTGTCAAGCCATTCATCCCAGAATTCTGTGTTTTCTCCGGCAAGTGAATAACTAACATTGGAAATGTTTTCATCATACGGAGAGCCTTCTCCAAAATCACTTATTCGTTCTCTGGCAGATTCATTTCCTCTGCCAGCTCCTCTATCTCTACTGCTGTTTGCATCAAATCTTCCCGATTTGTCTCTTGATGATGGTCCTTTATGTAAAGAAGCATTGCGTCCACCGCGTCTAATCTTTTTAGTGTAAGCGTTATAAATAGAATAGCCGCTTCGTCTATCTTCAAGGATTTCAGTAACTCTATTAATAAGGTTTGAGATTGTGTCAATTTTCTCATTATTTATCACCCCCATTATTGCAGTTGCAACATCTTCGTTCGCATAATCAACTTTAGCAACAACATTATAATATCCAAAACCACCGTCCTCATAAATATACAATATGTGCTCATTGTCCGTCACGCAACTTTGGTATTGTAGCCCCTCGTGAGTTTTGTTTTTGTTATAATAATCGGTGCTAATAGCTGAATATACTTTTTCTCTTTCAGTAGCAGTCAGCTTTAATCCTGATGGGTTATACTTTATTTTTGTTGTATTTGTAACATTGGAATAACTAATGTCATCAACCCCTAATAGTTTATTTATTTCGTTTGATGGCGTATCTCCAATGCTTTTTCCAGAACTATTTGGTCTTCTATTATCAATATCAAACGCTGTTATAGGCTCAATTATTTCTCCAGATCTTTCAGTTTCCTGACGATTTTCTCCTCTGTAGCTGTTGTCCTCACTATATTCAGTGCCTGATAAAATTTCTTCTTGTTGTTCTTTGCTACTTTTGAAATCAACAGCATAGTATCGTCTGAAAGACCCTCTAACCTCTGGCTGAATGCCTCTCCGCTCACAATCATAAATATACCTCCTTACAATATCTAAAATTGTTTCATTATCCTCGTATATCCTTATTATGCTCGTAATAACAGGTTTGTCAATGGTTCCATTCGCAAAAACAAGAGTATTGTTTATGCCTTCCTTTGACGCGTCATAAATATCACTTACTGGGATAATATATTCACCACTGTTAGTCATATTAAATTTTGCGTGCCCGTTTTTTGCAGCCATAAATTTAGAACGATAATCACTATTTTGGCCAGCATTTAAAATACCATTAGCTCTTGCCCATCCAAAATCTGTGTAGTCATCTTCAGTATATTTCTCACTATATGTAGGGAAAACATCCATATTATAATCATTTTTTCCTCCACCGGAATCCGTACTTTCAACATACTCCGAAACCTTGAATGTATCAATCAAAGCATCATCTTCTGCCCAATATGCTTTTACTAGCTCATCAAACTGCGAAGTATACTCATTCATTCCTGACAGTGTATTTGCAACAAACTCTTCAAAAATCTTTTCTTCGTTGTTTTTTATTATTCCGTTGTAATCTCTCGCCAGCCTTTCAAGAATATCCTTTTTTTCAACTACTGAAAGACTGTTAATAATAAGATTTTTTACTTTCTGTACACGATTTGATTTAAAGTCTTTATGTACAAGCTCGTGGTCGTTAATCTGTTCAGGTGTAAATAAATCGTGGTCATATTGAACAATAACTATTTTACGACCGTCTTTCGTTTTTATGAATATACCTTTTGCAGTTTTACTATTTCCATTCTTATCCTTTAAAAACGGTAATTTGGCTTTTCCTGTTATAAAAATAGTCTCATCAATACCATTTTTCGCATTGCGTTTTTCGATGTTCGCCATACGCTTGGTATAATGCTCTTTTCCAATAACCTCGCACTGATGGCCAAATATTACTTTTCGTATGGTATTCCCAGCATCTTTGAGAGTTTTGCAATACTCTCTTCGCTCATTTGCGATTCCTTTCCCCTCTTTATAGCGTCTTGACCTTCCATCCACTCTTTTAGTTGGCTGGCGGGGACGCTTACCGTTCTGCCACTCGCTGCTTCCATTTGATAATAAATCTCCTGCTTGGCCACTGTCATTTCCCTCTCTTTCTACTGAATAGCTTACTTCATCTGACGAGTTATTTTCACTAACTCCAGAAGAATGTCTGATTGTGTCGCTTCTCTGTTGTCCGCCAAAAACTCTATCATTGCCCACTGCTGTTCTTCTGTTTTCAGTCCGCTCATTATCCCCAGTATTGCTTCCTTCTCCACTCTGAACATCATCAAGCAACCTATTAAGTCTTTCTCTGTCTGTGTTGGTGTATATGCCATCGTCTATCAACTCCTCCAATACACTTATTCTTTCATATTCTGTTTCTACATCAAACTTTTCAGTAACTGTAAAATCTCCAAAACTATTATTTCTATAAACATAAAACCCATCAGCAGCATAAACATAATCAACAGGCTTTAATTTTTTATCTGCAACACCAGCATTTTTTTTCATAATAGCCTTTGATACCATTGCATACTCTTGCCTTGGCAAATACAGTGTTAAATCATTTTCATCTGTCGAATAACTCGTTTCAATAACATTATCATCATTTATTATATCACTATTTGTTTCATCATTCAATACATTTACAGAAAATTTTGTGTCTATATTCTCTGCCAAAGCATCATATACTGCTTTTCCGCCATCTGTAAACAATGCCTCGTGTTCTCCTATACTGCCATTTTGGCTGTATGTAAGAATAATATCCGACGCAAATTCCGCAAAACCATTCTCACCAAATCGCTCTTGTAGCATAGACATAATTTTAGGATTGGATATGATTTCAGGTCGTAATGAGTTCTTAATAGCCTTAATAACCTTTGCTGTTTTGGTATCATTTTCAGTGTTTGTGCGTACACTGTTATTGACAACATTATTTTCTTGTGATATAATATTGTTGTTAATAGGAGTTTGCTCGTTTACATGTGTTGAGTTGTTATCAACCGCCGTGTGAGAAGCTCCTATTTTTATTACTTCATGCAAATAAAATTTATTATTATGTTTACTATTTGGGTAATTTTTTACAATAACGCCCACAACAGAAGTGTCTCCATTTATATCTCCTTTGCCTGCAATCAAATAAGTATCATATCCTCTGTTTTTCCAGTTTGTATCATGTGAAATAATAAAACCTTTTTCAATTACATCTTTTATAGCCGCAACAGCAGTAAATTTTTCTCCCGACATACCATGAAACACAGTTGTTTTTGCACCTTTTTTATTCAATTCAACAATACCCAACACAGGATTAACCACTTTTCCGCCAATATCTTTAAAATAAGCTTCGATAGATTCTGTCATTTTCCCTTTTTTCTTAATCGACTCTGTATTTATACTGAATATTTTTGGAGTATTATTGAAAATATTGGCGCTCTCTTGTAATTTTGCAAGAAAGTTCTTACCATCATTACCGACAGGGTCAGTATTGACATTGTTCACTGTTGCATCTCCTTTTTTATTATGTTTCTTACTTTGGAAATAAGAGTTTTTTTCTATCAATCCTTTTATATCCTTTGCTATATTTTCTATAGTAGCAACAACCTTTTCACCGCTATCAGAAAAATAATCAGCCAAGCTTCCAATTGTACCTTTCTCTGCGTAGAACTCAACCATTCTCTTTGCAAATATAGCAATATCACCCTTTTGCCCTACTTTCTCCATACTCACAAATATATTTTCTTTTGCTCCAGGCAATAATGTTTCATTTATAGCATCAACAACAGGTTTTATTTCACCCTCTGCTAAATCAATAACATCTTCATTAACAGTGGTATATTCGGTGCTAACAGGTGCACTCTCATTGTGCCTTTTTTTATAATTTTTCAAATGCTTTTGTATTGTGTGGCTTATATCTCCGTTGCTGTTTTCAAGCATATACTTGTATTGAGCAGATAAAACTTCTTCCAACGAATTAGAGCGAACGATATTTTCATTTGCCACAAATCCCCCTGAACCTTCTCCGTATGTGCCGCTTTCATATGTGCCGTCTGATAACACTCTTACATACCCACTGCGTGTCCCTGCAAATATGTTTTTGATTTTGTCTACTTTTTTTAAGTCGTATTCCACGTTAGATATTTCTGTTTCCACATAGTCAACAACCACTTTTTCAAAGTCAGTTGTTGCATTTTGGACGGGAACCATTGTATCTTTCGAAGATAAGCTTTCAGAGTTTCCAATTTGTTCATATTGGTTTCTTAAAATAAGAGTGTCAGCTTTTGCATTCTCAAGCACCTTACGTTCAACTGTTTTGCCGTTGTCTATTTCAACAACAGTATTCGTATCATCACGCTCTACAACAGTGATAGTGTTATTGAACTTTGTATCTCTGAATGTATCACCAACGGAGACCGAGTTCTTGTTGACAGTTTTATTATCTTGTGATATAATATTATTAGAAGCAGACGATGAGACAAGGGGCGTTTCGGACGTGAGCTGTGGAGTAATATTATTACTATTCGGCACTTGGCTACCAACGTCTGCTTTTTGTATTCTCACAGATGTTATCCATATAGTTTTTCTTTTTGTATCAGGAACAACCTTAAATGCGGTTTTTTGTTGCCTTTTAAATTGTGCTAATGGTGCATAAACGTTGTGAAACTGTGTTCAAAAAAAATCATAACACAAAACAGGAAGCAAAATCTGCTTCCTGTTTTGGTTTTATACTCTCTTTTGTTCTATATATTCATCGAATGTACACATTCTGTCTATTACTGTGCCGTCTGATTGGATATCTAAAATTCTGTTTGCAATAGTATTTACAAATTCGTGGTCATGGGAGGCAAATACAACATTACCCTTAAATGCAGTAAGTCCGTTATTTACTGCCGTTATACTTTCCAGATCAAGATGGTTTGTGGGTTGGTCTAAAATAAGAACATTAGACCCAAAAAGCATCATACGTGACAGCATACATCTCACCTTCTCGCCGCCCGACAATACCTTAACCTGTTTAAAGACATCATCACCGCTAAACAACATTCTTCCCAAAAAGCCTCTTATATATGTTTCATTCTGTGTTTCAAAGCCATCGGGTGCATATTGTCGTAACCAATCCATAAGATTTAGTTCACAGCCCTCAAAGAATTCTGTGTTATCCTTTGGAAAGTAGCTTCTTGAAGTGGATATTCCCCATTTAATTGTACCACTATCAGGTTCTGTTTCAAGTGCAAGCATTTTTATAAGCTCTGTAACTGCAAGCTCATTTTCACCTATGATTGCAATTTTATCGTCGTGATTCATTGTGAAGTTGAAGTCCTTTATTAAAACCTCGCCATTCACACTTTTTGATACCATATCAACCGTCAGCAAGTCTTTACCTGCCTCTCTGTCTCGTTCAAAGCCCACAAAAGGATATCTTCTCGACGATGCAGGCAATTCCTCAACAGTAAGCTTATCGAGCATTTTCTTACGACTTGTGGCTTGCTTTGATTTTGATTTATTGGCAGAAAACCTTGCTATAAAGGTTTGCAGCTCTTGTATTTTCTCCTCTGCCCTCTTATTTTGTTGTTTTATCATTTTCTGTATCAGCTGGCTCGATTCATACCAAAATTCATAGTTACCAACATACATTTTTATCTTGGTATAATCTATATCAACAATATGAGTACATACAACATTCAAAAAGTATCTGTCGTGCGATACAACTATAACTGTACCCTCATAATTTATCAAAAATTCTTCTAACCACTCTATTGCCTGCAAATCAAGGTGGTTTGTAGGCTCGTCAAGTAATATTATATCAGGATTGCCAAACAGGGCTTGAGCAAGCAATACCTTAACCTTTTCCTTACCATCAAGCTCCGACATCTGTTTATATAAAACATCCTCCAAAAGTCCAAGACCTTGTATAAGCTTTGATGCGTCAGACTCTGCCTCCCAACCGTCCATTTCAGCAAATTCCGCCTCAAGCTCTGCAGCTCTTACGCCGTCCTCATCGCTAAAGTCCTCTTTTTCGTATAGTGCGTCCTTTTCCTTCATAATAGAATACAGCTTTTGGTTGCCCATTATAACTGTATCGAGCACCGAATATTCATCATATGCAAAGTGGTCTTGCTTTAAAACCGACATTCTGCAATTTGGTGCAATTGAAATTGTACCCGATGTTGTTTCAAGCTCACCCGAAAGCAGCTTTAGAAATGTGGATTTACCTGCACCGTTTGCACCTATCACACCATAGCAGTTACCCGGGGTAAATTTTAAATTAACATCTGAAAATAAATTCTCACCACTAAAATTCAGGCTTACATCTGTTACTGTTATCATTTTTTATTCCTTTCTTGAGCAACACATTTTGTGATTATCTTCTTTTTTGATACTCTATAATTTTATGATTTTGCGAGAAAAACTGAAGATTTGAGTCAAAATACAAATGCGAAACCTCGTCACCCTTTATTTTCTGACCATTCTCTATTTTATTTGCAGTATCCCACGTTGTGTCAACTATAACCCATCTACCATCTACATAAACTTCGTTCCAAGCGTGATTTTGATAATCTGTTGCAATTGTTTCATCTGTCCAGTCCATATCATTTCCAACACCAAGTGCATATCCCGAAACAACGTTACAGGGAATATCCACACTTCTGCACAAGGATGCATAAAGTGTTGCAAAGCCAAGACATACCGCACGTTGAGTTCTTATAATTTCATCGGCATAAAACGGCGGGGTTGCTTCCGAATCAAGATTATCTATATCATAATACATATACGAGCATACCCAGTCGTGAAGGGCTACTGCCTTATCGTAGTCCGAGGTAAGCCCCGACGTTACCTGTTGAGCAATAGATGAAATTGATGTGTAATCACTCTGTATAGACGGTGTTGATTTTAATGCATCAGATATTGATTTATCTGTTTCATATTGCACTCTGTTATTTTCATAAACAGGCGATGCTTTAATTTCCCACGCTCCATATTGGTTTTTAAAAATAGTTACAACATTAAGCACCCAGCTTTTAAACTCACCATATGCTTTGTTGCCAGTATATACTGTAATCTTTAGTGTATCTGCATCTGTATCGGGAATTTTTATGCTTTTATTGAACACTCCCTCGGCAGTTGTTGGAATTGTTGTTTGCTCCACAGTTTCTTTATAATCATCAAAGCAGACAACAAGATATTTTTTGTATTCACTGTCTGTTATGCCAAATACCTCTAATTTATCACCTTCATCATTTATTCGCATACTGATATTTTCATCGGGATAAAAGGTAAGCATAGGACTGTCGGCAATATATGCATTCTGTGCAACATCCTCGGGGTCTATGGGCAGCTCTTCATTTTTTATATATGCAACTATCTGCGACGGTGTTGGAATTACCGAAGTGATTTTTGAAAGTGCGCTTGAAAAATCTGCACTCATATTGGTTACAATGGGATATTGTTCCAGCTCGGGAATATATTTTGAAATATTCAAGAAAAAATCAGTTTGAGCATTTATAATACCCACACCAACTGCAAGAATTACAAGAAAAGCTATAACCTTTTTCACAAAAATCACCCTCTTACACGCAAATAAGATAAAAAAAGCACTCCCCAGGAAGTGCTTTTGGTAAAGAGGCGCCACCCGGATTTGAACCGGGGCATAAAAGTTTTGCAGACTTCTGCCTTACCACTTGGCTATGGCGCCATATTTGTAAAACAAAAGACGCAAAGGTGCGTCTTTTGTTTCAAATGGAGCGGAAGACGAGATTCGAACTCGCGACGTTCACCTTGGCAAGGTGACGCTCTACCACTGAGCCACTCCCGCACTTTTGATGCCTTCGGGTGGAATCGAACCGCCGACACAGGGATTTTCAGTCCCTTGCTCTACCGACTGAGCTACAAAGGCATATGGCGACCCGGATGAGGCTCGAACTCACGACCTCCAGCGTGACAGGCTGGCGTACTAACCAACTGAACTACCGGGCCAGATTAATGGGAATTACAGGGCTCGAACCTGTGACATCCTGCTTGTAAGGCAGACGCTCTCCCAGCTGAGCTAAACTCCCATATATACCTGTTTTTTTATGTCATCTCAATTAACGACAGGAATTATTATAACAGATACTTCCCAATTTGTCAACACTTTTTAGAAACTTTTTTTTATTTTTTTAGTTTTTTCATTTTTTAGGTATAAAAACACAAAAAAATGATAAATAATGAGAAAAATACAACTTATTTTACACAAAACACTTGACAAGTGGTAATTTTTGTACTAAAATGATAGAGGTATGGGATGTTAATCCCGTTATTAAAATATTTCAAGGAGGAAACATATATGAACAAGACAGAATTAGTTGCAGCTGTTGCACAAAGTGCAGAGTTGACAAAAAAGCAAGCTGAAGCAGCAGTTGTTGCTGTTACAGAAACAATTAAGAAGGCTCTTTGCGAAGGTGACAAGGTTCAATTATTTGGCTTTGGCGGTTTCGAAGTAAGAGAAAGAGATGCAAGACAAGGTAAGAACCCAAGAACAGGTGAAGTTATCAACATTCCTGCATCAAAGGTTCCTGCATTCAAGGCTGGTAAGGCTTTCAAGGATGCTGTAAACAACAAATAATTTTTCTTAAAAAAAGATAAGGGGCTGTCGTATCAAAAGATTTATTGTATGAAACAAAAATAGAGAAAACACTTCTATACACTTTTATACAAAATCCATTGATACGACAGTCCCTTATTATTTGGTGCAATATGAGAATAGATAAATTTTTAAAAGTTTCAAGACTAATTAAAAGACGTGCAGTGGCAAACGAAGCATGTGACCAAGGCAGAATTACCGTAAACGGTAAGGTTGTTAAAGCATCTTACGACGTTAAAGAAAACGACATCCTTGAAATTAAAATGGGCGAACGTGTTATTAAGGTGCAGGTTAAAGATATTAAAGAGCATGTTTTAAAGAATGATGCCACTTCTCTTTACGAAGTAATAAATTAATAAATCACCTCATATATATAATGTGATTCTTATATATGGGGGTAATATATTGTGACACAGAATACAATTTCAAAAAACACAGAGCATAAGGTTGAAATAAATAACCGCAAATGCATATCAATGACAGGTGTTGTTGATGTGGGTAACTTTTCCGAAACGGCTGTTGATATAACCACAACCAACGGTACAATAATATTAAAGGGCAAAGGTCTTAATATTTCAAAGCTCGATACAGATTTGGGTGAGCTAAATATTTGCGGAGAAATTATTTCGATTCAATACACAAAAACAAAGCAAAAACAATCGGTTTTTGAGGGCTTGTTTAAATAAATATGACAAGCGAGGTCTTTTCACTTATACTTTTAACCCTCACAGGCGTACTACTGGGTCTATGCTACGATATTGTGCGTGCCATAAGACGTGCAATAAGCTTTAATATTGTTTTTATATGGATAAGTGATTTTTTATATTGGATTGTTGCTACATGCACCATTGCATATATGCTGCTTATAACCGACGACGGAATAATAAGCACATATGAGATATGCGGCTTAATTTTGGGTGCAATTTTGTATTATAATACTTTAAGTCGGCTTATATTAAAGATATTTGGATATGTTTTTGCAAAAATTATTAAAATATTTAAATTATTTTTGCAAATACTATTGACACCAGTGCGATTTTTGTATAAAATTCTTATAGGGAGGAATGTTAATGAGCAAATCAGTAAAACAAGTGCCAAAAAAACGGGCACGCTATAACAAAAACAGAATATTTGCTTTTATATTCGTCTTCTCTATTTGTGCTATGTTATTTAAAGGTTTTATGCAATTACCGCAAATAATAGATAATAAAAGGCAGGCTCAATTGTTAACGCAGCGTATAGAATACGAAAAGGAACGCCAGCGTGAAATCGACGAATTAAGAGCCAAAGCCAACACAGACGAATACATAGAAAGCGTTGCAACAGAAAAGCTTGGATTGGTTGAAAAAAATGCCAAGATTTTTGTGGACGTATCATCAAATGAAGAATAATTAAGGAAGAGGATTTAAAAAAAGTGATTTCTGTAGGGGATATTTTCGACGGCAAGGTAGTAAGTGTAATGCCTTTCGGGGCGTTTGTTGAGTTTGGTGAAAACCAATCGGGACTTGTACATATTTCTGAAGTTTCAACAACATATGTTAAAGACATAAATGAACATATAAAAAAAGGTGACTCTGTTAAGGTTAAGGTTATAAAAATAGAGGATAGCGGCAAAATAAGTCTATCTATAAAACAGACTATGGAAAAAGGCGTTCCAACGCAAAAGCCACGTGAAAAGAGAGCACCAAAAGAAAACGGTCCAAAACAACCGATTCGTCCTGCAGATATTGACTGGTCGCAAAAAGACGATAATTTATCCTTTGAAGATAAGCTTTCAAAATTCAAAACAGACAGTGATGAGGCTTTTCGTATTTTGAAAAGAAACGCCGCTTCAAAACGCAGCGGAGGATATAGCAGAAAGGGTAATTATTCTTTTTGATTTTATAATATAGAGCTTTGTTAGGGATTGTTGGATGTATATTACAACAATCCTTTTAATTTATAAGACTAAATGCATAAGATACGCAAAATTAACAACTCGAACGGACGCAGGGATTTTTGTGTAGGTTGCGTATTTAAGCGATTGCCGCGTACGGATTTGTACGCAAATGAGATTAAATGCGTAAGATACGCAAAAATAACAAGTCCAGAAAGGGATGATAAAATGAATATGACACTACTAACCGACTTCTATGAATTTACAATGGCAAACGGTTTCTACAAAGAAGGCATAGGCAATAGAATTGCATATTTTGATATGTTTTTTAGACGTGTGCCCGACAAAGGCGGATTTGCTATACTTGCAGGCATAGAACAGGTTATTGAATATATAAAGGAATTGGAATTTACAAATGAGGATATTGAGTATCTGCGTTCCAAAAACTTGTTCTGCGAAGAATTTTTAGAATACCTTTCCACTTTCAAATTTTCCTGTGATGTGTGGGCAATTCCCGAAGGAACACCCATTTTTCCATATGAGCCAATTTTAACTGTAAGAGGTCCTGCGTGTCAGGCACAGTTTTTGGAAACAATGATACTGCTTACAGTAAACCATCAAAGCCTTATTGCAACAAAAACAAACAGAATAGTACGTGCCGCACAAGGCAGAGCGGTAATGGAATTTGGCTCACGGCGTGCACAGGGCTACACAGGTGCAATTCTTGGCGCAAGAGCCGCATATATAGCAGGTGCGGCAGGAACAGCCTGCACAATTGCCGATAAGATGTATGGTATACCTGCAATGGGCACAATGGCACACAGCTGGATACAGATGTTTGACAACGAATACGATGCCTTTAAGGCATATGCAAAAACATACCCCAATAACACAACCCTGCTTGTTGACACATATAATGTGTTGAAATCGGGTGTTCCTAATGCAATAAAGGTATTTGACGAGGTGCTAAAGCCTTTGGGTGCACGTCCTGTGGGTATACGTATAGATTCAGGTGACATAACATATCTGTCTAAAAAATGCCGTAAAATGCTCGATGCAGCAGGATATAGTGATTGTAAGATTGTTGCTTCCAATTCATTGGACGAGCATATTATACGTGATATGCTCATACAAGGTGCAAAGGTTGATATGTTTGGTGTTGGCGAAAGACTTATAACATCCTCATCCGAGCCTGTGTTTGGCGGTGTGTATAAGCTTGTTGCAGTCGAAGATAATGATAGCAAAGTAATTCCAAAAATAAAAATAAGTGAAAATGTGGCAAAAATAACCACACCAGGCTTTAAACAGGTTTACCGACTATACTCAAAGGAAACAAACAGAGCAATTGCCGATGTAATCACACTTTTCGACGAGGTTATTGATAATTCAAAGCCATACGAAATCTTTAACCCCAACCATATATGGAAAAGAAAGAAAGTAAAAGACTTCTACGCAAGACCGTTATTGAAGCAAATTTTCAAAAATGGCGAGTGTGTGTATGAAAATCCCGATATAGATATTTTAAGAGAGTATTGTGCAATGGAGGTAGACGGATTGTGGGACGAAGTAAAGCGATTTGAAAATCCGCACGAATACTACGTTGACCTTTCACAAAACCTATGGAATATGAAACATTCTCTTTTAGCACAGTACGGAAATATGGAGGAATAACTTGGAAACCTGTATTATAGAAAAAAACAACCTAAAAAAAGCGGGCGAGATTATACGCAGTGGCGGACTTGTTGCATTCCCCACCGAAACAGTTTACGGCTTGGGTGCAAATGCACTTGATGAAAATGCAGTAAAGAAAATATACATTGCAAAAGGCAGACCATCGGATAATCCGCTTATAGTTCATATAGGTGATATATCTCAAATAGACGAGCTTGCCGAGGATATAAACGAAAATGCAAGAAAGCTTATAGCTGCCTTTATGCCCGGACCGTTTACAATAATATTAAAAAAGAAAGCCAACATCCCCCACACTGTAACCGCAGGGCTTGACAGTGTTGGAATACGTTTTCCTATGCAAGCCACAGCAGTTTCATTTATAAAAGAATGCGGTGTGCCTATTGCAGCACCGTCTGCAAATATTTCAGGAAAACCAAGTCCAACCGAGGCAAAGCACGTAATTAGCGATATGACGGGTAGAATTGAGGGTATAATAAATGGTGAAAACTGTGATTTTGGAGTTGAGTCTACAATAGTTGATGCCACCTCCCCCACCCCTGTTCTGTTAAGACCCGGCGGTGTTACATACGAGGAGCTATGCTTGGTTGTACCCGAAACCATAATAGATAAAAATGTTATGGAGGCTGTGGGCGAAAACGAAAAACCAAAATGTCCAGGCACAAAATACAAGCATTATTCACCCGAAGCAGAGGTTATTGTGGTTGAGGGTGAATGTGAAAATGTAAGAAAAAAAATAAAAGAGCTGTTAGCAAAAAATTCCCAAAAAACAGCAGGTGTTTTAACAATGTTTAATTCCGCCTACGACAGTGCAGTTGTTATAGACGGCGGAGGTGATAACCGCTCATATGCAAAAAATCTTTTTAGTGCATTAAGAAGCTTTGATGCTCTTGGTGTTGAGGTTGTGTATGCGGAATTTAAATTCCTTGACGGATATGGCCTTGCAGTAAAAAACAGACTCTACAAGGCAGCAGGATATAATGTTATATATGTATAAAAAAGGTTGTTGCATATGCAACAACCTTTTTTATGTAATTTAAATTATTTAATGTTCTTATATAAAGGTCCGTATGCCTTACAAGCTCTGTAATCCTGACCTTCCTTATCCATACCAAAAGCGTTCCAGCTTGCAGGTCTGAATATCTTTTCATCGGGTACATTGTGTAGACTTACAGGAATTCTTAACATTGAACACATTGTGATAAGGTCAGCACCAATATGTCCATAAGAGATGGCACCGTGGTTAGCACCCCAGTTATTCATAACTTCATATGCAGTCTTGAATGGGCTGCCGTCTTTGCCATCACATCTTGGAGCAAACCAAGTACATGGCCATGTGTAGTCTGTTCTCTTCCAAAGTGCATCTGATACATCAGCAGGTAAACCAACTGTCCAACCCTCTGCAATTTGAAGAACAGGACCTAATCCTTTAACAAGGTTAAGTCTTATCATAGTTGCAGGCATTGTTGCTGTTGTTTCAAATCTTGATGAGAAACCGCCGCCTCTAAAGTATCCAAGGTCTGCCATATTCCATGTTGTAGCATTCATAATAGCATCCTGGTCAGCCTGTGTAACCTCATACCAAGGCTTCATAACTGCATTGCCGTTTTCATCCTTTGCTTCAGCATTAGCGTCAAGACAGCAAGCACCCGAGTTAATTAAGTGAATAACACCATTAGCAGCCTTTGCTTCGTCTTTAATATCGTAGCCTGTAACTCTCTTTATAGCCTCACCGCTCCAATATGTACGAACATCGGCAAACATTTGTGCTCTGTTTGTTAAAAGCTTCATAAACAACATACCCAAGCCATTTAGTACGTCATTTTCTGTTGCAAGAATATATGGCTCTCTTGCACCGTTCCAGTCGAATGATGTGTTAAGAACAGCCTCTGCAAAGTCGCCGTTTGGATAGAAGTCTGTCCATTGTCTTTGACCCTGGAAGCCTGCTGCAATTGCGTTGTGTCCAACTGCTTCTTCTTCGCAGCCTTCAGGAAGATTTGCATTACCATTCATCAAATCCTTAATGATAACTGCCATCTTAACAACAAATTCAAATTGCTCTGCCTTTTCAGCATCCGATTTTTGCATATCTTCAGGGTTCTTGTCAAAGCCCATCTTACAGTTCTTTTTAGCCCAAGCTAAAGCCTTTTGGAATTCTGCCTCGTCATAGATACCCTCTGTCATTCTTCTGATGATTTCTACCTCGTCAACAGACTCAACTCTCATACCAAGGTATGATTCCATAAAGTCGGAGTCTATAATAGAACCACCAATACCCATACAAATTGAACCAATTTGTAGATATGACTTACCACGCATTGAAGCCGCTGCAACTGCTGCTCTACCAAATCTTAACAGCTTTTCTTCTACGTCTGCAGGGATAGATGTGTCACTCATATCCTGAACTTCGTGTCCGTAAATACCAAATGCAGGAAGTCCCTTTTGTGCATGTGTAGCCAAAACTGATGCAAGGTAAACCGCACCAGGTCTTTCTGTACCATTAAAGCCCCATACACCCTTTATTGTTTGAGGGTCCATATCCATTGTTTCGCTGCCGTAGCACCAACAAGGTGTAACAGTAAGAGTAATATCTACTCCTTCTTTTCTGAACTTGTCTGCACAAGCTGCTGATTCAGGAACACGACCTATTGTTGTGTCGGCAATAACAACCTTAACACTCTCACCATTTGAATACTTTAAGTTATCTTCAAACAGCTTCTTTGCAGCCTTTGCCATATTCATTGTTTGAACCTCTAATGATTCTCTTACCTTTAAAGGTCCTCTACGACCATCAATTGTAGGACGAATACCTATAACAGGATAATCGCCTATTAGTCTTGATTTTGCCATAATCTTTTCCTCCTTAAAAATAATATTTATATTTAAACTAATATTATAGTCTAATATAATTATACTATTGACTTTGTTAAAATACTTGTGTTATAATGGAATAAAGTATAAGAATATTACGATTAAAAGTATTTTTTGGTAAAATATTATGAATTAAATAGACCATTTCAGGAAGGATAATAAAATGAAGCTCTCACTATTACACGAAATGACAAGTCGTGGTACCTCCGACTTCCCCATTGAGTATTACAAGGTAAATAAAAATCATCCCCGCTATCATATGCAAACACATTGGCACAAGGATATTGAGCTGATTCGTGTTACAAGCGGTTCTTTAGATGTTCAGATTGGCGACACTCCCTACTCCTTAAAAGCAGGTGACAGTATATATATCCCTGGCGGAGTAGCACACGGAGCAGAGCCGAACGAATGTGAGTATGAATGTATTGTGTTTTCCCCTGCTATAATGTATGCAACGCAAAAGATACGTACAATTTTAAAATCGAAGATTGTTTGTGCAGTTCAATTTCACAAAAACACAGATGTGGATTTTATTTTTGAGTGCTTTGAAAAGCCCCGTTTGGGATATGAGTTTGAGGTAATAAGTGCGTTATATAAAATAGCATATAATGCACTGCAAAAGCAGGACACTCCAAAAAACATTATTGAATACAGGGTCGATAAAATTAAGCCGTCAATTTTGTATATAGAAAAGAATTTTTCTTCTAACATAAGCCTTGGCGAGCTTGCAAATGAATGTTCTATGAGCTCTAATTACTTCTGCAAGGTTTTTAAAGATGTTACTGGTCAGACACCTGTTGAATATATAACAACATACCGCATTGAAGCTGCGTGTGAAATGCTGCTTTCGGGAGTGAGCGTGACCGACACTGCATATGATTGCGGTTTTAATGATTTAAGCTATTTTATTAATGTATTTAAGCGTTCAATGGGTATTTCTCCTAAACAGTATGCACAGAATATTAATAAAGGAGATGTTTAAAAACAAAGTTTTTAAACATCTCCTTTTACGTTATGCTTAATCTATTTTTAGATCAAATTCCTTTAGCACCTTTTCAACATCATCATTATAGTCTGACAAACACATAACAACTAAATTATCGCCATATGCAACCAACGGTGAATTTAGCTTACCCATTTCTTTGGGAATATAATTTTCAAAATCACCTTTTTTCTTTTCAATTCTGCTATATAGCTTTTCTTTTACTGCCTTTGCCATCTGCGGTGATGAAACCTCAAAAATTGCTATTTCCTCTGCCGTTGCACCGCTGCTTGTTAAAACAATACCGTTTACGGCGTCACCCTCATTTATACCATACAGACTTGATATAATTCTGTCACTTACAGGATTAAGCTTTTCTACAAATTTAACCTCATTTTGCAGTTGGTCGGAAATTTCCAATAGGTCAACCTCACCGCCATCGGGGAAGAGTACAAATTCAACTGTTGGTTTGATTTGTGAATTGGGATCCATATATGTGTGTGTCTGCAGATAATTCTGCCATTTTGCGTGATATTGTGCACTAAAGTGTATGCCGTCGCTTGCCGCACCCTCGGGGAGATAGCCGTCAGCACCAACAATACATTCTATTATGTTAAGATAGAAGCACTGATTTTCCTCCGCCATTTTTTCAAGAAGACGGTTTGCCTCGTTTATATCTGCCATGCTAAGCGACGTTTTAGCCTCACAGGAGCGTGAAATAGGAAGCATCGACTGAATATAAATCTGACATTCGGGCTTTGCCTCTCGCAGCTTTTTAATAATTTTAGTGTATCTTTCTATATAGCCTGCTTTATCTGTTATAGCAATTTCGTTTAAGCCAAGCATTATATAGAACTTATTTACATCAGGGTCTGCACCTGCTGCATCAACTATTACCACATTATCCTCTTTACTTGGCACCGACAACACCTGTGTTGTGCCGCCGCCGCCCCAGCAAAGAAACTTAACAGGTAAATCTGTGCACATACGGAAGCCCTTTGTTAGAGAATCGCCTATGAACAACGCATCTGCAAAGAACCCTGCATCAACCGCTTCGGATTCGGGAACTCTGCCATAGGTTGGCTCAACATATTTATACATTGAAGCAAACGAGCCGAGCTTTGCAAGATTTGAACCCGACAAAAAGCTATCGTCACTATACAAAAACAAAACATCTTTTATTCCGTTTTGCAATAAATATGCCACCATATCGTCGGTAAAATATCTTAAGTCTATCATATGAATTTCATCATAGTGATTTGCAAAGAAGGGTGCAACACTATGTGAATATGAATCCTTGAATATTGCTAATTTTGCACCTGTGCCGCAATCGCTCTTTACAACGGTAAGCGGGTGGTTTCCGCCAAGGTAATACGCATATTTATCCTTTTCCTTCAGCTTCTCCTCATCATATAGTCCGTTAAGGCTATATTCATCACCAGGACATTCAACACTGTATGAAGGGCAATTTTCCTTTAATTTAAAGACCGATATTTCATCAGGCTTTGCATTTAGGAGAGGTGCTTTTGAATATGTTGTTCCGTAAAAATCGGTTGCCACTGTTTTTATTTCAAAAGCAGGATATTCGTATGCAGATAGCTTCATACCTGTTGCAACGTCTCTGTACACATAATAACTTCCCAATGCAGTCTGGTGATGGTCGGTACGGTAATACAAATAATCGTTATTTGCTTCCATAAGTGTGCTGTGTGTGTCTATAATATTCACATCAACACCCTCAAGCCCTGTATTTACCGAGTCCATTAACCTTAAATAAATATTATCATATGCATTCATTGGCAGCTTATCCTGCATAACTTCAAATGCAGACGGCACCACAGAAAGCGACAGGTTAAATCTTTTAGTGTCTGCCATAGCTTTTATGGCATTTATATTATCGTCAATTTCACTTTGGTTGTAGCCCTGTGTTCTTTGAATTAAGTAGTTGTCGTATCCGAAATGAACACCGTTATTACCTTTTTTACCCATAATTCTTTCTATGTTTGCTTTTACACCCACAAAGAAATCACGAAAAGCAAACTGGTCTGTTACATAGTTTGAAAAATTATCCATAAATTCACCATTAAAAATGGTTGTGAATGTGGGAGCATTAAGCTGGGTAAGATTTCTGTTTTCTAATTGGGAAAATTCGGTAGGTCTTTTTAAAATATTAAAAAGCAACAGTGAAGTCATAATAACCATAACGGTTATCGAAAATACTTTTGATTTTTTTCTCACCTTTTGAGGTGTTTCGTTAATTGTCACCTTTTACCCTCCCCAAATTAAAATCTGAAATATAAAAACGGATTATAGCTATCGTCTATAAGATATGCTATACATATAATAAGTCCTAAAATAGCAAGTATGAATTTAACAACACTTGCCCTCCTTTTGCCAACACACTTATTCAACAGCTTTTTGGGAAGTGGTGTTGCTGCAATTATTGCAATAACAATTAAAACTCCATATGAAAGCGTGTTATATAAAAGCTGTGCATCAAACGTAAACAATGTTGTAACATCAAACAACGCCTTTAAGTAGTGGAACATATTTGCAGTATTATCGTTTGCAAACATAACCCACGAAATTATAACCACTAAAAGTGCATATATATGCTGAACAAAGGTTGGTGTTTTCTTTAGCTTTTCTAAAAAATAATTCTTTTCAAAAATCAAAATCGCACCAAAGAACAAACCCCACAACACAAAATTCCACGCAGCACCGTGCCACAGACCTGTGAGCGACCACACTGCCAAAAGATTAAGCATATTATGACGTTTTGAAACTCTGTTTCCGCCCAGCGGAATATATACATATTCCCTAAACCACGTGCCCAGACTTATATGCCATCTTCTCCAGAATTCAGTGGCACTTTTTGAAATATAAGGGTAGTTAAAGTTTTCTATAAAATCAAAGCCAAACATTTTACCCAAGCCAATTGCCATATCGGAATAACCCGAAAAGTCGAAATACAACTGAAGTGAAAATGCAATAATACCAAGCCATGCCCAACCCATAGAAAGACCTGTGTATTCAAACGATGAAATCATATTCCACAATGCACCTATATTATTTGCAATCAACACCTTTTTTGATAAGCCCACCACAAAACGTATAAATCCCTGCGAGAACTTTTCAAAGCTTTCTTTTCTGTTGTCTATCTGAAGTGCAACATCGCCATATCTTACAATAGGGCCTGCTATTAATTGGGGAAACATTGAAAGATACAGTGCAAAATTAACAACACTTTTTTGCACAGGTGCGTCCTTGCGGTATACGTCTATAACATACGAAAGTGCCTGGAAGGTATAAAACGATATACCAATAGGCAATATAAGATTTAGAATTTTAGCATCGGGACTTATAAATCTCATAAATCCCGACAGGAAAAAGCCTGTATATTTGTAAACGCCCAGAATACCCAAATTAACAACCACTGCGGCAATAACTATTCTTTTAGCCATTTTCTCATCGTTGCTGAATTTGTGTACATATAACCCTGCAGCATAGTTAAATACGGCTGAAAACAACATAAGGAAAATATATTTTGGTTCGCCCCAAGCATAGAAAATCAAACTTGAGATAAGCAAAAATGCATTTTTAAATTTCTGTGGCAGCAGGTAGTATATAATTACCACAGGCACAAAAAAATAAAACAAGAACAAGATACTCGAAAAAACCATTTTTATCCCCCTGTATGTATAATGAATTTAATTTTGATATGATTTTTTTCATCACAAAAATATCCACAAGAAAGTATATCACATAATACGACAAAAAACAAGAAAAAATATATACAAAATAAAAAATTTTTAATGCTGTTTTTTTACACAAAAAAATCGGAACAAGAATAACTTGTTCCGACGTGAAGGAGCATAATGGTTTAGATGCCACTCTCTTCTCATAAATTTAATAGTTTTATGTCAAATCTTCCATTCTGCTTGAAATATCCTAAATTAAATATTTCTCCAGGATGTTTCTTTGCCCACTTTTCTGCTACTGTCTTTAATTCTTCAGCGGTAATCAATAGAATCTGTGTGTCATTATTTAAAGAGAAATCAACACATCCTTGAACACTTTGTGGTGTGAAATCAGGTGCAATTACCATAAACACCACTACATCTTTATCTGATGTTTTTATATATCTTTCAAACTGTTGAATGTGATCTTTTAAGTTTACCGCCGTTTCCTTTGATTTATTATCCCACATAATATACTTATCTTTAAAGGATAATTTACCGTCTGGATGCTCTGAACCTGTCAAAGTTAACGGTTTATTAAGTAACATTTTCTCAAACAAGAAATTAGTCGCATCTTCAAAAAAGTGCTCACATTGTAGATCTTTTTCGATGATATTATTTGCTCTCAAATTTTTCAAATCTCTACTTGCAAGTTGTTCATAAAATGCGATAAGTTTTTCTCTTTCGTCTTGTGTCTTAATTTCAATTTTTCTCATTGAATCATAGTATTCAAGAATTCTATCAATCAACGCAACTTTATTACCCGATACACTTAACCCTATATCTCCACACCATGTCGACAACATTGTAACATCAAGACCATCTCGTGGTGAAAATCCACCAATCAAATTAGATGGTTGTATAGATTTCAAAATAATTTCTTTTAATTCATTTACAGTAGGATTATTTGATATTTCAATTTTTGCTTTAGAAAAATATTGACTTGCTTTATTTACAATATCAACAAGATACTGTTTTTTCGTTTTCTTGATTACATAATCAACACGCTTCTCATATCCATATGCACGTATTTCAATATTATAATATTTTCTAATACATTGAGCTATATCATCAGGTATCATATCACACATTACGCCATCAGAATTTTTTACGGCTACAATCAAGCCTTTTGATTGCAGTACTTTACGAGCATCATCTATGTCGTCGTATGTATGTAATGCATTTTCAAGCATTGGAAATCTTCCAGACTTTGCTTCAAGCATATGAAACTCTTTGATAGAAATAGACAAATACTTTCTTAATGTTTCTAATAAATTTTTCTCATCAACCGATATATCATCATTATGTGCCCAAGCAGCATCTAACATATGTTTAAACAATGCGAAATCTTTTGATATCTTACTTTCATCAAAATTATTCGATTCATCTACAATAGTTTTCTCATAGGTCAAAACTGCAGAGTCAGTATCTTTAGTAGGTGAAATGAAATCATCTTGATTTAACAAATAATCACGCAATAAAATTGGAGCAATAATCCTTACTGCACGATTTGAATCGAGTTTAATTTCTTCTAATCTATTTTTTATATTTTCAAATAAAGTATACTGCTTTGCAGTTTTTCTTAACCCATTTTTTAATTCTTCAAAATCCAATCTTCTGTGATCCATTACATATGCAGAAGCAATTCTTTTTGCTATTGTAATATTGGGAATTTGTTCAACAAATTTAATAAAATCCATATTATACCACCTCAAGAGTATTATATCATAATAAGTGTGACTTGTCAAAAGAAAAACCGAATGGTTAGATTAGCATCATCATTTTTTTACCGGTGTGTGTTGATTATCAATTTCTTTTGCAGCTTCCGGGCTTAATTGTTCGAATAGTATATCGAGTTCTTCATCTGTTAATTCTACGCCTTTTCTTTGCTTTTGTAACACACTTGCTACCTGTTCTTTATATGTCATTTTCTCTTTACTCCTTTGTATATTTATATGTAAATTATCTCATTTAGTGATTTTAACACAAAAATATGATTTTTTCAATAAATTTTAAGTATATCAATAGCAAAATCCATAGATAAATCTGCTAATTTATTTTCATTCATTTAAAACACCTCAAAAACACTATAACATCTTATTAATGAAATCGTGCAAAGCACGATGAAATCCAAACAAGTTTGGATGAAATCAAAGTCATATGACTTTGATGAAATTAAATCCGTCTTTCTATCCGCCGTAGGCGATTTCATCTGCGTTAGCAGATTTCATCAATCGAAGATTGATTTATTCCGTCGCAAGACGGATTTAGTTAAAAAAAGACATTATTCTAACGAATAATGTCTTTTTTTCTAAGCGGAAGACGAGATTCGAACTCGCGACGTTCACCTTGGCAAGGTGACGCTCTACCACTGAGCCACTCCCGCATATACGTCGTTGTGACGACTTTTATATAATAACACAATTTTTGAGGTTTGTCAATAGTTTTTTGGTAAAAAAGCGAATAATTTTTTTTGCTATTTTAGTTGATATATTTTGTTTTTTATGGTAGAATTATAGTGTATGAATTTATAGGAGGAAAATATGACCGAAATTTATATTGTCCGCCACGGAGAAACCGACGCAAACGTGAAGCACGCCATTGCAGGTATTGAAGAGATGCCCCTTAATGCAGTAGGTAAAAAGCAAGCAGAGCTTTTGTGCGGTAAAATAAAAAATATAAACTTTGATGTTGTTTATTCAAGCCCGCTCTCACGTGCAATGGATACCATAGCACCATATCTTAAAATCCATAAAAACATTCCCGTTCATATGAGCTATGCTTTTATAGAGCGAAACTTCGGCATATGGGAAGGCTTAACAGTTGCGGAGGTTAAGGAAAAATACCCTAAACAGTACCTTTTATGGATGAACGATTATGTTGGCTATAAAATTGACGGTGGTGAAAGCACTGTTGAAGTGAGCGAAAGAGTAGGCAAGGCTTTAGATAAGATTTTAGAGCTGCACAAAGACAAGAAAATACTTATTGTTACTCATCGGGGAACTGCAAGAAGTGTTATTGCATATCTGTTAGGTCTTGACGCATACAAAACACAGCTTTTTGATATAGATAATGCTTCATTATCTATAATTCAACACGAAAACAGCAAAGGAACACTTATAAAACTCAATGGTTAATATTGTATTGTTTTAAAACATACTCAATACTTCATTATACAATAAAACTGAAAGGAACTACATATTATGTCACAAGTAAGAAGAATTTACGTTGAAAAGAAAAAGGGATTTGATGTAGAAGCACAGGGCGTGTTGGAGGATTTAAGAAGTAATCTTTCAATTACAGGCTTAAGTGCTGTAAGAATTATAAACCGCTATGATGTTGAAGGCATCACAGACGAGGAATATCAAAAGGCAAGAGACTTAATTTTTTCAGAGCCTCCTGTTGATAATGCCTACGACGAGGAAATAGAAATAAAAGAAAGCACAAAATTTGCAGTTGAATATCTCCCTGGTCAGTTCGACCAGAGAGCAGCAAGTGCCGAGGAATGTATTTCTATTTTAACACAAAAGGAACGTCCAAAGGTGAGATATGCTAAAATATACGTTCTTGCAGGCGATGTTTCTTGCGAAGAATTACAAAAGGCAAAAACATACCTTATTAACCCCGTTGAAGCAAGAGAGGCAACGTTTGAAAAGCCAACCTCACTTGATATGGAGGTTACCATACCCGAAGACGTTAAAACTGTTGAGAGCTTTATTGATATGGACGAGGCTCAAATGAAAGCTTTTCTTGACGAAATGGGCTTTGCAATGGACATAGACGATTTAAAATTCTGTCAGGAGTATTTTAAAAACGACGAAAAGAGAAATCCCACAATCACAGAAATGAGAATGATAGACACCTATTGGTCTGACCACTGCCGTCATACAACATTCTCAACAAGAATAAACAACGTAAAAATAAACGATGGCAAATATGGTGATGTAATAAAAGCCTCATATGAGGAATACAAAAAAGCAAAGGCAGAGCTATACGCTCCCGACCGTGATATGTGCCTTATGAATATGGCAACTATTATTGTTAAGCAGCTAAAGAAAAAAGGCTTATTAAAAGAAATTGACGAATCGGAAGAAATTAATGCCTGCTCAATAGTTGTTAACGTTGATGTTGACGGCGTTGAAGAGCCATGGCTTATAATGTTTAAAAACGAAACACACAACCACCCAACAGAAATAGAGCCGTTTGGCGGTGCTGCAACCTGTCTTGGCGGTGCTATACGTGACCCGTTATCAGGTCGTTCATACGTATATCAGGCAATGCGTGTAACAGGCTCGGGCGACCCGCGTGTTTCACTTGCAAACACACTACCAGGCAAATTAATGCAAAGAAAAATCACAACAGGTGCTTCATCAGGTTATAGCTCATATGGTAACCAGATAGGTCTTGCAACAGGTCAGGTACAGGAAATCTACCACGAGGGCTACGTTGCAAAGAGAATGGAAATCGGTGCGGTTGTTGGTGCAGCTCCCAAAAAGAACGTAATAAGAGAAGTGCCCACAGATGGCGATGTTATTATTCTTCTTGGCGGCAGAACAGGCCGTGACGGCATTGGCGGTGCAACAGGCTCATCAAAAGCACACGACGAAAAGAGCGTTGTTACGTGCGGAAGTGAGGTACAAAAGGGTAATCCTCCTGTTGAGAGAAAAATACAAAGATTATTCAGAAACGAAAAGGTTACAACACTTATTAAGCGTTGTAACGACTTTGGTGCAGGCGGTGTAAGTGTTGCAATAGGCGAGCTTGCAGACGGTCTTACAATTGATTTGGATAAAGTACCAAAGAAATACGAAGGTCTTGACGGAACAGAGCTTGCAATAAGCGAATCTCAAGAGAGAATGGCTGTTGTTGTAAGAAGTGCTGATGCCGATAAGTTTATCAAGTACGCAAACGAAGAAAACCTTGAGGCAACAAAGGTTGCAGTTGTTACCCAAAATCCGCGTCTTGTTATGAATTGGAGAGGTAACACAATCTGCAACATTTCAAGAGAATTTTTAAATACTAACGGTGCAACAAAGAATACCGACGTTGAGGTTGTTCTTCCTGCAGAAAATGACAGCTTCTTCAAATATGAAAAGAAAACAGATATAAAGAACGAATGGTTAAATGTTCTTTCAGATTTGAATGTTTGCTCACAAAAGGGACTTTGCGAAAAATTTGACTCAACAATTGGTGCAAACACTGTAACAATGCCTTTTGGCGGCGAATATCAGCTTACACCAACCGAGGGTATGGCGGCAAAGGTGCCTGTTTTAGGCGGCAAAACAAACACAGCCACAATTATGACCTTTGGATATAATCCAAACCTTTCAAGCTGGAGCCCATACCACGGGGCAGCATTTGCAGTTATTGAATCTGTTTCAAAGGCTGTTGCTATGGGTATTGATTACAAAACAATATATCTAACATTCCAGGAATATTTTGAAAGATTAGGTAACGACCCAAAACGTTGGGGCAAACCATTTGCGGCACTTTTGGGTGCATATAAGGTTCAGCTTGAGCTTGGCATTGCCTCAATAGGCGGCAAGGACTCTATGAGTGGCTCGTTTAACGAATTAGATGTTCCGCCAACACTTACCTCATTTGCAATTTCACACACAAAGGCAGATAAGGTAATATCACAGGAATTTAAAAAGGCCAACTCAAAGCTTGTTATGTTCAAGGCAGAGCGTGACGAAAACGATATGCCAAAATTTGACGAGTTGAAAAAGATGTATGACACCATACATTCACTTATAACAAACGGCAAGGTGCTTTCATCGAGCGTGGTAAAGGGCTTTGGTCTTGCAGAGGTTATTGCTAAAATGTCGTTTGGTAATATGATTGGTGCAACACTTAACGTAGGTGACGAGGACTTATTTAATGCACCATTTGGCTCTATTGTTTTAGAGGTTACAGACGATGTAACAGACGGCATTGAAATAGGTAAAACAACCAACAAAAACGTGCTTGAGGCTTGCGGTGTAAGCATTGCATTAGACGAAGCACTAAAGGCTTGGACAACACCGCTTGAAAAGGTGTTCCCAACAAAAGCAGGCAAATTTAACGAAGAGCCTGAGACTTATTCATACGACAAGAGAAATATTACAGTAGCAAGTGAGAAATTTGCAAAGCCAAGAATATTTATACCTGTATTCCCCGGCACCAACTGCGAGTATGATACAGCAAAGGCATTTGAAAATGCAGGCGGTATTGCAGATGTATTTGTTGTAAGAAACCTTAACGGCGAAGATGTAACATATTCTATGCGTGAGATGGAAAAGAGAATAAACAACTCACAAATTGTTATGATACCCGGCGGTTTCTCGGGCGGTGACGAGCCTGAAGGCAGCGGTAAGTTTATTGCAACAGCATTCAGAAATCCGCTTGTTAAGGATGCAGTTATGAATATGCTTAAAAACCGTGACGGACTTATGCTTGGTATATGCAACGGCTTCCAGGCACTTATAAAGCTTGGACTTGTCCCCTACGGCGAAATAAGAGATATGGACGATAACTCACCAACTCTTACCTTCAACACAATTGGCAGACACGTTTCGTGTATGGCAAAAACAAGAATTGCGTCAAATAAATCACCATGGTTTGCAAATGTAAACACAGGCGATATCCACACAATTGCTCTATCGCACGGCGAAGGCAGATTTATTGCCTCACCCGAACAGGTGGCAGAGCTTGCTAAAAACGGACAGATTGCAACTCAATATGTTAATATGGAGGGCAAGGCAACATATGATATTGCCTGGAATCCAAACGGCTCTGTTTGTGCAATAGAGGGTATAACAAGCCCCGACGGCAGAGTTTTGGGTAAGATGGGACACAGCGAGCGTATTGGTGAAAACATTGCTAAAAACGTTCCTGGCAATAAAAATCAGCTAATCTTTGAAGCAGGTGTTAAATACTTTAAGTAATTAAATGAATTTATATCAACTTATGGGCGACCTTATGCGGTCGCCCAATAGCTTTAGAGAAATCATACAGGCTTATATTAGCTCTTATGTAGGAAAGGATAATTTTTATGAATCCCAAATTAGGCACATTATTTCCATTGGTAAAAAACGAAGCTTTACAAGCAATTGAGGTTGAAAAAGTAAATCTTTCAAGAAATACACGCACAATGGAAATAATCTTTGCTTCCAACACAGCAGCAGATGAAGCACAATGGGCATGCGAAACCGTACGCAGTGCCTATTCTTTGCGTGGGGTAAGCTATAAAATATCCGAAAAAAAAGATTATATAGATAAAAATGTTATGGTATATACTCTTGATGATAGCGAGATGGCTAATATAAAAGACGGCTCTAATCCGCTAAAACCAACTGTTCTTGGCAAGGTTAATGTAACCGAAATGCTTTACGGACGTTCAATAAAGAGTGATCTTGTATCAATTTCATCAATTAACGAAAGCAGCGGCACTGTAACAGTATCGGGAAGAGTTTTCTCGCTTGATGAAAGGGAGATAAAATCCAAGAAAACCGAAAAGGAATTTCACCTTGTTACAATGGATATTACAGATATGACCGATTCTGTAACACTCAAAATGTTTGTAAACAAAACCGAGGATGACGAGCCGTTTAAAAAGCTATATAGCACAATAAAAAAAGGATTGAAGGCAGGTAATATACACATAGTATGCCGAGGCAATGCACAATACGACGATTATGCCCACGAGGTTATAATTATGGCAAGGGATATTGCTCAAATAGATGCACCGCCCATAAGACGTGACGATGAAGTGCAAAAGAGAGTTGAGCTTCATATGCATACACAAATGTCGCAAATGGACGCCGTATCGTCAACTGCCGACCTTATAAACCGTGCAATATATTGGGGACACAAGGCGGTTGCCATAACTGACCACGGAGTTGTGCAATCGTATCCCGACGCAATGAAAGCCTCGTCACTCAACGAGAAGATAAAGGTTATATACGGCGTTGAGGGATACCTTGTTGACGACTCTAAAAAAATTGCTTACAAAACAGGTAATGCCACCCTCGACTCCGACTTTGTGGTATTTGATATTGAAACAACTGGTCTTGATTTTAAAACAAATAACGTGACTGAAATCGGTGCAGTTAAGGTTAGCGGCGGAAGAATTGTGGATAAGTGGTCAACCTTTGTTAATCCCGAAATGAAAATCCCCGAAAACATACAAGCACTCACAGGCATATCCGACGAGATGGTTATAGATGCAAAGCGTATAAAAGAGATTTTGCCTGAATTTAAAAGCTTCTGCGAGGGTTGTGTGCTTGTAGCTCACAATGCATCTTTTGATATGGGCTTTTTAAAGCAAAAGGCAACGGAAATGGGTGATACCTTCAATTTCCCATATATCGACACTCTTATTCTTGCAAGATGTATGTATCCGTTTTTGCATAACCATAAGCTTGATACCTTAACAAAGCATCTTAATGTAATATTAGAAAACCACCACAGAGCAGTAGACGACGCTGCTGCAACTGCCGAGGCATTTGTTAAAATGATTGAGCAGTTGAAAAATGAAGGTAACAGTGCTTTATCCAGGCTTAATGAGGTTTACGACCTGCGTGTTGCAGCAAAGAGAAACAGGGCCAACCACATAATTTTGCTTGCAAAAAACCAGACAGGCTTAAGAAATATCTACGAAATGGTTTCACAATCACATTTAAGATATTTCCAAAGAACACCACGTTTGCCAAGAAGTCTTATTGCTCAAAAAAGAGAGGGTTTAATTATAGGCTCTGCCTGCGAGGCGGGAGAACTGTTTACTGCTCTTGTAGAAGGTGCAAACGATGAAACACTTATGGAGATTGCACAATTTTACGATTATTTAGAAATACAGCCAATCGGTAATAATGCGTATATGAAGCGTTCAGCAGAGTTTCCACACATTAATACCGATGAGGACCTTATGGCACTCAACAAAAAAATAGTTGAGCTTGGTGAAAAATGCAACAAGATAGTGTGTGCAACCTGTGATGTGCATTTTCTTGATAAAGACGGTGCAGACTACCGCAAAATACTTATGCACTACAAAGGCTTTAAGGATGCTGATGATCAGGCACCGCTATATTTCAGAACTACTGCGGAAATGCTTAAGGAGTTTGAGTATCTTGGCAAGGAAAAGGCGTATGAGGTTGTTGTAACAAACACAAACCTTATTGCTGATATGGTTGAGAATGTGCGTCCAATACCCAAGGAAAAATGTCCGCCTGTTGTTGATGGTGCAAAGGAAGCAATAGTTGACGACTCAATAAAAAAAGCAAAAGAGATATACGGCAATCCCCTACCCCCACAGGTACAGGAGCGTTTGGATAAGGAGCTTAATTCAATAACCACCTACGGCTTTTCGGTTATGTATCGTATAGCACAGGAGCTGGTTAGAAAATCACTTTCCGATGGGTATCTGGTTGGTTCACGTGGTTCTGTTGGCTCATCATTTGTTGCGTTTCTTTCAGATATTACAGAGGTTAATTCACTTCCTGCACATTATATCTGTCCTAACTGTAAGAATGTTGAGTTTATGGGGTCCGATATTGGTTTGTCGGGATGCGACCTTCCCGACAAGAACTGCCCTAAATGCGGCACAAAATACAATAAAGACGGTCACGACATACCATTTGAAACATTTTTAGGTTTTGCGGGTGACAAGGAGCCTGATATTGACCTTAATTTCAGTGGTGAATATCAGCCTACAATACACAAATACACTGAAACATACTTTGGCGAGGGCTTTGTATTCAGAGCAGGAACAATCGGAACAGTTGCCGAAAAAACCGCATTTGGATATGTTAAAAAATACTGCGAGGAAAAGAATGTGGTAATGCGTCAGGCTCAAATGAAGCGTCTTGCAATGGGCTGTGTTGGTGTTAAAAGAACGTCGGGTCAGCACCCTGGCGGAATTATTGTTGTTCCATATACAAACAATATACACGAATTCTGCCCCATCCAACACCCTGCCGATGACCCTAATTCAAATATATTTACAACGCACTTCGATTATCACTCAATCGACGCTAACCTGTTAAAGCTCGATGAGCTTGGACACGATGACCCAACAGTAATAAGAATGCTCGAGGATATTACAGGTCTTAATGCACGCACTATTCCTCTTGATGATAAAGAAACGCTTTCACTTTTTACATCAAATAAGGCACTAAAGCTGTCGGGCGATATAGGCACAAACCTTGGAAGCTACGGCGTTCCTGAATTTGGTACAAAGTTTGTACGTCAGATGCTTTCCGACACACAGCCAAAAACCTTTTCGGAGCTTGTAAGAATTTCAGGACTTTCACACGGAGAAGATGTGTGGCTCAATAATGCACAAACTCTTATTTTAGACGGAATTTGTGACCTTTCACACTCTATTTGTGCACGTGATGATATTATGATTTATCTTATTTCTATGGGTGTTGACCCGCAACACTCCTTTAAAATAATGGAAAGCGTGCGAAAGGGTAAGGGCTTAAAGCCCGAGGACGAGGAGGCTATGCGTGCACAAAACGTGCCCGATTGGTATATAGATTCCTGTAAAAAGATAAAGTATATGTTCCCAAAGGCACACGCAGTTGCGTATGTTATGATGGCATTTCGTATTGCGTATTTTAAGGTGCATTACCCAAAAGCATTTTACATTGCGTATTTCTCGGTACGTGCAGACGATTTCGATGCCGCAATAATGGCAAAAGGCATTAGAGTTGCACGTGAGGCAATGCAGAATTTACTCGATAAAAAGCGTGACGGAATAATATCGCCAAAGGAGGAAAATGTTATTCCCATACTTGAAATATGTATAGAAATGTATTCACGTGGTTTGTCGTTTGATGATATAGATTTATATAAATCACACGCAACAAACTTTTTAGAAACTCCCCACGGAATACGTCCGCCGCTAAATGCACTTGCAGGTCTTGGTGAAAACGTTGCAAAGGCAATTATGCTTGAGCGTGAAAAGGGTGAGTTTAAAACAATCGACGAATTCCGCACACGCACAGGTGCATCAAGAACAGTGCTCGACCTGTTAGAAGAAAGCGGTTGCTTTAACGGCATACCCGAATCGGAGCAGGTTAATCTGTGGGATATATAATTTCATTCATAAAACCTTTCTGTAAATCATATAATTTTAACAGTAATTATTTTGATTTATGGGGAGGTTTTTTATATGAGCTACGACTACAAAAGAATGAAGGATGAGCTTTTTAAAATCACAGAAAACAACGCAAACGTTAATCGTTTTATCATAGGCAAAAGTGTTATGGGCAAGGAATTATATGGTGTATCCTTTGGCAAGGGCAAGAAAAAAGTTTTTCTTTCGGGTGCATATCACGGACTTGAATACCTTACATCTGTCTTTTTAATAAAATTTTTAGATGAATACATAAAACATACTGAAAATAAAGATATATGGTTTGGCTACAACACAGAAGAACTGTATAATAGCACCACACTTTACGTTATACCAATGGTTAATCCCGACGGTGTTGATATTGCAATTCACGGGCTTGATATAACCGACCCGCACCACCGCCATCTTATAAGTGTTGCGGGAATACACAGCTTTAACGAGGTATGGCAGGCAAATGCAAACGGTGTTGATATTAACCACAATTTTAACGCAAATTGGGAAATGACCATAAATACTCCCTCCCCCACCAAATACGGCGGCAAATTCTACGAGAGTGAGCCTGAAACAAAAGCAGTTACAGATTTCATAAGGAAAGAGAACTTTGATGCTCTTGCCGCATTTCACAGTCAGGGACAGGAAATTTACTACGACTTCGATGGTATGGCATCACAAAAAGCACAAAAGATAGCCAAGCGTATGGCACAAGAAAGCGGATATGCAGTTGCACATCCTGTTGGCAGTGCCTCATATGGCGGATGCAAGGATTGGTTTATAAAGGAATTTGGAAAGCTGGGCTTTACAATAGAAATAGGCAAAGGAAAAAATCCTCTGCCATTATCTATGATAGACGATATTTTTGAAGAAAACGCAAAAATTGCATTATGCTTAATGGAGGAAGTAATAAAATAAAAAAAGCCTCAAATGAGGCTTTTTTATTAATCACCAAAGCAAATTCCAATTGCCTTTGCCATCTCAACAATTTCGCAATTCTTATCTACCTGCTTATTTTCCTGACCTATTACATCTTCAAGGGACACATAACTTATCTTGTCGCCTTTTAATACCACCATGTTTCCAAACTTACCTTCCATAGCAAGCTCCATTGCTGCATAGCCGTAACGTGAAGATAAAACTCTATCGTGGGCAGATGTTGTACCACCTCTCTGGATATGTCCGAGAGTGGTTGCTCTTGCTTCGTTTCTACACAACTCTTCAAGCTGTTCTGCTAATACCGATGCAATACCGCCAAGTCTTACAGGGTCGGGACTATCCTCTCTTATCTTTAACACAACTGCCTCACCATCCTTTGGCTTTGCACCTTCGGCACAGGCAACTATCCAGAAATCCTTTCCTGTTTTCATATCTGCTTTTATTTTATCAGCAATTTTATTTACATCATATGGAATTTCAGGAATAAGAATAACATCTGCAGCACCTGCAATACCGCCGTGCAATGTGAGCCAGCCTGCACCTCTGCCCATAATCTCGGCAACAATAATTCTACCGTGGCTCTTTGCAGTTGTTCTTAATCTGTCGAGTGAATCAGATACAACCTCAACAGCCGTATCAAAACCGAATGTGTAGTCTGTACAGTTAAGGTCGTTATCTATTGTTTTTGGAATACCAATAACATTCACACCAAGTCTTGCAAAGTCACGTCCACTTGTGAGTGTGCCGTCGCCACCAAGAATAAATAAAGCATCAATACCTGCTTCCTTTAAATTCTCAACAGCCACGTTTGAAACATTTTCGTATACTATTTTACCGTTTTCTTTTACAATATCTCCCTTATCATCTCTAACGGGATACTTAAAAAGATTATCTTTGTTTGAGCTTTTTAGAATTGTTCCGCCCTCGCCGATAATTTCATCCACATTTTCTTCGTTCAAAGGCATAAAGTCCTTGTAGTATAATCCATGATAACCTTTACGTATACCCACAACCTCAATACCATATTTATTTATTGCTGTTTTTACCAATGCTCTTATAACGGCATTTAGTCCCGGGCAGTCGCCTCCGCCTGTTAAAATTGCAACCTTTTTAATTTTGTTCATAACAAATCTCCTTTTCCTTTCGTAAACCACCATTTAAAACTAATACAGCATTGTACGAGATTTATACAATGCAACTTACTATTTTTTATATATTACATCTCTATAATTATAACATAAATCCTACCAATGTCAAGCTTTTTTGACAATAAATACGGATAATTCAATATTTTAACCGCAAAAATATAAAAAAGTCACTATTGTGACTGTCGTTCGCACAGCTCACTTCCATATGTAGACTTTTTTGTAATTTAGAAAATTACAACATAAAAGTAGTAATTTCCTAAAAGATAAAACAACACCTTATTTCACAACACAAAAAGCGGACACTGTCCGCCTTATTATACATCATTTTTTTATATTAATACCACAATCATAAGTAATAACCAACAATATCTTTAATTACCTCACCTGCAAGTATCATTCCTGCAACGGGTGGCACAAATGCAACACTCGCTGGAATCGGTTTTGTTGTTTTAGCATCAACATGGTCTGATTTTATTGGTTCTTCCCTTGAATAAACCACCTTTAATTTCTTTATGCCCCTACTTTTTAATTCTCTACGCATTGTTCTTGCCAATGGACACACCGATGTTTTATATATATCCGAAACCTCAAACTGCGTTGCGTCGAGCTTGTTTCCTGTACCCATTGAGCATATTATGGGCACATTTACACTATTGGCTCTCATTACTAATTCAATTTTAGCCGTTACAGTATCAATTGCATCTATAATATACGTATATTTTGAAAAATCGTACTCATCTGCATTTTGCGGCATATAGAAGCAGTTGTATGCGTTTATTACAACATTAGGGTTTATCTGCAAAGCTCGTTCCTTAATTACATCAACTTTATTTTTGCCTATTGTGCTTTCAATGGCTATAATCTGGCGGTTTATATTAGTAATATTTACAGTATCGTTATCGAATACATCTAT
Organism: Clostridia bacterium; assembly: GCA_045649025.1. Lineage (GTDB taxonomy): Bacteria > Bacillota > Clostridia > UBA1381 > UBA1381 > Ornithomonoglobus_A. Next base: position 102,796 of record JAZRPB010000006.1, read on the forward strand.
CTTACCCACTCCGCTTCTTACAAGAGCTTCAACCGCATATCCGCCCACACCGCCAATACCAAACACCGCCACGTGTGAGTTTTTTAATTTTTCCATTGCTTCTTCACCCAAGAGCATTTGTGTTCTTAAAAATCTATCCGCCATCATTACACCTTCCCAACAACAAAACGGCTACCGAAAAGCCGATAACCGTTCTCATATTACTTATTATGCATTTATTACATTAATATCATACTTCTCCATAACCATTTTCCATTCATCGGTAAGATCGCCGTCTGTTACAAGGCATTTGATTTTTGAAAAGTCGGTAACCTTTGCAAAGCCAGTTTTTGTAAACTTTGAATGGTCGCACATAAAAACAGAAAAACTGCTGTTTTCAACCATTGCTCTTTTAATTTCCGCCTCTGCCTCTGATGAGTCAACAATACCGCTTTCTATGGTTACGCCTCTGCAAGATAAAAACGCTTTATCAACATGATAGTTTTCTCTTATTGTGCGTTCACCTGAACGACCTGTGTATGACATATTCTTACGATTTAATATTCCGCCAGTGCATATAACCTGTATATTCTCACAATCCATAAGCTCGTTAATAACTTTTTGCGCGTTTGTTATAACTGTAAGACGTTCTATATGCTTTAGCTGACGCGACAGGTGCCATGAGGTTGTTGATGAATCCAAAAATATTATTTCACCAGTTCTTATTAACGATACTGCACTTTTTGCAATACGTATCTTTTCTTCTAAATTTATATTACCTCTTTCACTTATAGCAGGGTCCATATCATTTCCGGCAAGTGTTGCTCCACCATAGGAACGCTCTAAAATACCCTGTTGCTCAAGCTTTAAAAGGTCGCCACGTATTGTTTCGGTGGTTACATCAAACAACTTTGCAAGTTCAACCACCTGCACACTTCCATGCACATTTATTAAATGTTCAATTTTGTTTCTACGTTCTACCGCAAGCATCATTAACCTCCCTAACTAATTTTAAGTTAATTTGGATTATATTATTGCCTCCCAAAGCTCTGGATGCGGATTTGCTATAACCTCGGTGTTTATTAAAACACCCTCCTCTGCCGCAAGCTTTGCACCCGCCTCAACGCCGGCTCTTACATCTGCAACATCACCCGTCATAGTAACAAAGCACTTGCCTGCCATACCTCTTGCAACTCTTACCTCAACAAGCTCTATATCGCCCGCCTTTACAGCTGCATCTGCTGCTAATATTGCACTTGCGGCTGTGAATGTTTCCACAATGCCCAATGCACGTTTTTTCTTTACATCAGCAGTGCCGCACACTGCCTCATACACATTTTCGCCAAGGTTACCAATAATAAACTTATCTATCATTGCATCCTCACTAATAAGCTCTGCCCGCTCAATTGCTGCTCTTATAGCTGAAAGTTCACCACCCACAATGGTAACAAATTTACCCGGACATACAGAGCCAGAACTTATAAGTGTAACACCGGCACTTTTTAACATTTCGTCTGTTACAACAATGCCCTTGGATACATTTTTTAATTCAACCAAACCAATGGATTTCATTGTGTTATTCCATACCTTTCCGTGATTTATTTACTTATAATAATAAATCTGTCATTAACCTCTTGCACAACTCCATTAATGCTTGAATGCATTGTTGTTCCCAATGCATCTGCACTTGTTGCAGCAATTGGCTGTCCTTTTACTACAACATCACCCGCTTTAACAAGTGAATCTGCCTTTTTACCAACGTGTTGTGAAAGCTCTATATAAACTGTCTTTGGATTAAAAGCGATGTATTCTCTCTTAACCTCCGACTTAACGTATTTTCTTATTCCTAATCTGTCGATAAGTGTTTGTGACGATACAAGTCTTGAAGAACGCATATCGTCAACCTTTTGAGGTGCTTTATTATTTTCACGTTTTAATCCGTGTTTACCAAGCGAGCCTTTTATTGATACTGCAATCTTTTGCGGGTCTAACATTTGTTGACAGGCAATAACAGTGCATATACCGCAACCGCAACACAGTGAATTTTGTAGAAACGCCTCTGTGTTTGTGACTTCGCTATGTGACGCTGCACGCACTGTTTTATGTACCTGTAAATCGTAGCCGAGCAAATGTCTCGGACAAAGGTCGGTGCACATTGTACAGTTACAACAAGCCGCAGACGCACGCTTTAGAGTTATTGATATATCCTGTTTTTTACGTTGTATTACTGAATGTGTTTTAGGGAATATCAAAAGTCCCTTTGTGGTTTTTGTAACAACATCATTTTCCAAATCAACAAGCTTACCCATCATAGGTCCGCCGTTTATAACCTCTTTATCAGTTAAATCGGTTATTTTACAATCAGTCAGCAACTCACTTATTTTCATACCAATGGGTGCTTTTACGGTTATATCCTTATCAATATCGCCGCCAATAGTTATGTATTTTTCTGTTACATTTTCACCGTTGAGTGACTTATGTATATTATACAAGGTTTCTGCGTTTACAACCATCACACCAACTGCAATGGGAATTGCACCCTCGGGAACAATTTTCCCTGTGGTTTCATAGGTTAATACAACCTCGTCACCTGCAGGATACACATCGGGAATTTCTTTAATTGAAATATTAGTACCCTTAAGAGAATTAACAATTTTCTTATCGAGCAAGTGAATATTCTTGCCCTTAATTCCTATTATAGCTCTCTTTGCATTTAACGTATTTGAAATAACTTTGAGCACATCAACAACATCTCCAAAGTGCTTTTCTAAAATATGATGGTCTACCATCATAAGCGGTTCGCACTCAGCAGCATTTACAACTATATCTTCTACCTGCATAGAAAGCTTTTTATGTGTGGGAAATCCCGCACCGCCCGCACCAACAATGCCGGCATTGTATATTAAATCCTGCAGCTTTTCTAATGTCATTGTTATCTCCCTTTTTTGCGTTACTGATTATTTAACACTGTTTTTTATCTAAAATTCCAACTATTACAGCGTCAACAGGGACGTCGTTATTACATAGTGCAACTCTTGCACTGCTACCTGTGGTAATAATTACGTCCTCACCAATACCTGCACCAACACCATCAACGGCTGTGAGGTATTTATCTATTAATTTTCCATTTTCGATGCACTGTACAAGCATAAGCTTATAGCCAACAAGGCTTTGAAGCTTATGTGTTGATACAATACTTCCGTAAACTCTTCCAATAATCATATATAATCACCTTTAAATACAAGATGTTTTTTTCAAAATTAATCTTCTATAATCTTAACTAAATCACCTGTTTTTATAGCACAGGCATTTGCATCATCGGTATCAATATGCATTTCAGTATTAAAATCTTCTCTGACTCTTACCTGTACATTATAAAACTTGGTTGGCTTTGAATTTTGAATTTCAACATCAACAACATCATTATCCTTGATACCATACTTTTGGGCATCTTCAGGGGTCATATGTATATGTCTGTTTGCAATAATACAACATTCATTTACAAATACGCTTCCCTTTGGTCCCACAAGCGACATAGGAGCCGCACCCTTAAGTTCACCCGATGGACGAACAGGAGGACTTACCTTTAACTTAAATGTATCTGTTCTTGAAATCTCAACCTGTGATTCCTTTCTTACGGGGCCTAATACTCTTACACCTTCAATTGATCTTAATGACGGACTCACAAGAGTTACACATTCTTCTGCTGCATACTGGTCGCCCATAAGCATTTTTTTAGGAGTTAGCTCGTAGCCCTCTCCAAAAAGTGTTTCCAAATCCTTTTGCGAAAGATGTACGTGTCTTGCACTTACACCAACCTTAATTCCCTCGTTTGCCTCTTGCTGCTTTAGGATATCAACAACTGCACGGGTTATCATTTCTTCTATATTGCTCATATTAACTTATTAACTCCTTTCACAGAGTCATTCGTAAAATTCACTTTACGAATTTATCGTATTTTAAAATACACAATGTATTTTCCGCGTCGGAAATATTATAATAATATCTCCGACGCGGACATTGCTTTTTACCTGATTAGATTTGTGGTAAAATCTTTTCAACATCGCCGTGTGGACGTGGAATTACGTGAACTGATACTAATTCACCTAATCTTGAGCCTGCAGCGCTGCCTGCATCTGTTGCAGCTTGAACTGCACCAACGTCACCTCTAACCATAACTGTTACAAGACCTGAACCGATTCTTTCTGTTCCGATAAGTGTAACGTTTGCTGCCTTAACCATTGCGTCTGCTGCCTCAATTGCTGCCACAAGACCTCTTGTTTCTACCATTCCTAATGCTTCTACTGCCATTTTTTTATCCTCCTTAAAATTATTGACTTAATTTTTTATATATAACGCCTATTTTAGCGTTACTAACATTATTTATTTGTATTCGCAGATTTTGTTGTGCTGCGTTTACGTGTTGTAGTCGACGTTGTTTTCTTTGTTGCAGTCGACTTTTTGGGTTGTGTTTTGGCTCCAACAGAGCCTGTGTGGGTGCCTGCCACCTCAGCAGCAGCCTCCACTTCCTCCTCTTCTATGTGAAGGAACTTAAATATTTCCCGGTGTGGTCTTGCAATTACCTGTGCCGCTTTTAAACAGTTATTCTCTCTGGCAAATGCAGCTCCTGCGTCAACCGACGCCTTAACTGCCGATACAGAGCCTTTAACAACTATTGTTACAAGTCTGCCTCCAAGCTTTCTCTCCATTGCAATAAACTCAACGTCTGCTACTTTTACCATCTCGTCGAGCATATTTATTGCGTGTCCGAGTGCACTTACCTCAACCAGTCCTAATGAAAATTCAGACATTTTTATGTACCTCCTCTGTTATATACTCGGAAGTATCTTTGCTACTTCATCATCCGGTCTTGGTATTACGTTTGATGCAAACAACTCGCCATGAAGCTTTGCTGCCTCTGCACCTGCTGCAACGGCTGCTCGTACTGCATCAACTTCGCCTTCTATAATTACATTAACCAAACCTGAACCTATCTTTTCTGTGCCAATAACAACAACGTTTGCCGCTTTTGTCATGACATCGGAGGCAACTGTTGCGCCTAAAAGACTTCTTGTTTCAATAAATCCCAGTGCTTTCAAGTTAAAACCTCCTTATGCGCCATTTCTGACATGGCCCACTCTGTCGTGGCCTACACTTGAACGTTTTGCCATTTTTTCGGCACAATCGGTAGGACCTGCAATCACGTGTGAACCAATCAGACCGGATATGCTCTGCGCAACTCTTGAGCCTTCTTCAACTGCTGATTTCACAGCCGATACGCTTCCCTGTATTTTTACAGCCATAATAAGCGGAACTTCTGCTGTTTCAGCATTTGCAGGCTTGTTTGAGTCGATTGCTATAACCCTCACATCCGCCGCCTTTGCACAGGCGTCTGCAACAGTTATTGCGGTAACAAATCCGTGCATTTCTATAATACCTATTGCTTCATTCATACTTTTACTCAGCCTTTCTTTTGATTAGGAATTAAAAATCTTTATTTATATAAACAACTTTTAGTCCCTTTTGAGCTAAGTTTGTTTTGAGTGCTTCGTTAAGATCTTCAAGTGCATATCTGTGCGTAATAAGTTCCTTTATCGGAAGTCCGATTGCAATAGCTCTCTTTAAGAAATCAAATGTTGTTGCATAATCTCTTAGTGTGTATACCCATGAGCCAACAAGTGTAATTTCCTTTGAGCAAAGGTCAAAGTGCGGATTGATTGTAGCATCGCCGCCGTTGATAAAGAATCCAAGCTCGCAAAGACCGCCGCCATTTCTGATGAACTTATAGATATTGCTGTGAGCAACCGGTGAACCTGTACACTGGAATGCAAAATCGCAAAGGTAACCGCCGAAAGCGTCCTTTACTGCACCGGCAAGAGCATCTATACCCTTGTGGTTCATAAAGTTAACTGTTTTGTCGGCACCCATTCTCTTTGCAAATTCAAGTCTTTGCTCGTTACCGTCTACTGCAACAATGTTTTCAATACCCATTGTTCTTAATACTGCTATACAGATAAGACCAATAGGTCCGCAGCCCTGCACTACCACTCTTGAATTAAATCTAAGAATGTTTGTAAGCTTTGCTCTTTCAACTGCGTGGATAAGTACTGCGCAAGGTTCAATAAGTATTCTTGAATCAAGGTCAAGGTCGCTTACATTAAACACTGTTGAGCCACCTCTGATTACCATATAATCTGCGAACCAACCGTTAAGGTGAATGTCATCATCAGGCATCAATCCGTAGATATCGCCGGCACCAACATTCTGCTTGTTAAGGTCGAACATTGTTATATCCGGGTCATCCTTGAATATCATACAAGTAACAACCTTATCGCCAATGTTAAGAGCCTTACCTGCACTGTCCTTTTTAACATTCTTGCCCATCTTCACGATTTCACCTGTACCCTCGTGACCGAGAACAACCGGAATCAGTGAGAACGGGTCATTCCTGTATTCGTGAGCGTCAGTACCGCATACGCCGCAGCCTTCAACCTTTACAAGAATATCATCGTCGCCAAGCTCTGGAATAGGATATTCCTGAATTTCAAATTTTTCAAGTGCGGTCATCATAGCAACCTTTGCAGTCTTTGGAACAGCTGTTGATTTTGAACAAGTACAAGTGCTACTAGCATTGCCTGTCATCTCTTTTACAACCTGTTCAACTAATCTGGTAATTTCTTTTTCGTCAAAATTCAACTCTATCCCCTCCTTAAACAATATTTAATGCATCACTTAATACACATCTTCTTTGACGTGTAAAGCTTCTTGGTGAAGTGATGCCCTCACCGGTAGGACCTGCAATTGTGAATGTGGTCCAACCTTCTGCGTTGAAGCCTATACCTGCATACGACGGAGCATTCTTAACAAATATTGTTGTGCAGACTGCCTTTGCATATGCTGTCATATGGTCAACATTTTTAGAATGCAGATGAGCAGTATGTCTGTTACCGTGTTCAGCCTTAACTGCCATTTCAACAGCCTCTTCAAATGTTTCCACCCTTACTATGGGAAGTATTGGCATCATAAGCTCCATTTGAACAAACGGATGTGAGAATTCTGTTTCACAGATTATACATCTTATGTCCTCTTTTGCTTCTATACCAATTTGTGCTAAAATCTTTTTAGCATCTCTTCCAACAAAATCCTTATTGATTACGCGCTTTGGCTGCTGACCTTCTTTTTTAGGCTTTGACCATACTGTAACAACATCAATAAGCTTTTCTGTTTGCTCACTATTAAGCAAATATGCACCATTTTTGAGCATATGGTGAATAAGCTCATCGGCTACATTTTTCATAACAAACACTTCTTTTTCTGCAATACAGGGAAGGTTGTTGTCGAATGTGCAGCCGTCTATAATATCTTTACCAGCCTTTGGAATATCAGCAGTATCATCAACCACCACCGGAGGGTTACCCGCACCGGCACCAATTGCCTTCTTACCGCTCGATAATAACATCTTTACAACTCCAGGGCCGCCTGTTGCAACAAGCATTTTAACAGATGGGTGATTAACCATCATATTTGATGTTTCCATTGTTGGATTAGCAACTGTTGCTACTATATTTTCAGGACCGCCTGCAGCAAGCACTGCTCTGTTTACAAGGTCTACGGCATATGCACTGATTCTCTTTGCGTGCGGGTGTGGGTTAAACAAAACCGCATTACCGCCTGCAAGCATACATATACTGTTACATATTACCGTACAGCTTGGGTTTGTTGACGGAGTAATTGCTCCAATAACTCCAAACGGTGCCATTTCAACTAAAGTTAAGCCTCTGTCGCCCGAAAAAGCTCTTGTTTGAAGGTCCTCTGTTCCCAGAGTCTTATCTGCTACAAGATGGTGCTTTAATACCTTGTGATACACATTGCCCATCTTTGTATCCTCAACGGCAAGCTCTGCCATTGTTTGTGCTTCTTCGTGAGTTAAGCGTCTTATTTCTTTTATGATGTTTTCTCTTTGCTCTTTGTTGTAGTATCTAAAGGTTTCATATGCCTTATTACAAGCTGCAATAGCCTCTTCCATTGTGTCGAAAACGCCAAGCTGTTTTCTCTTTGGCTTTTCCTCTAACGATGAAAGATCCATACCGCTTAAAACATTTTTAACTATTTCGGATACCTGTTTTTCATCTATCACGCAACAAAGCCTCCTTTCTTTAATTATTCATTTGAAAAATCTTCTGAGCCACCCTTGCAAGAGTAATATCCTGTTCCTTACTGCCTCCGCTTACACCAACTGCTCCAAAAACTGTTCCGTTCTTTGTAAGAGGAATACCCCCTCCTAAAAGAAGAATACCGTTTCCGTTTGTTAAACCGTCGAGTGCTCCGCCTCTCGACTCTTCAAGTGCCACCTCTGTGGGCATTTTAAGAGCCATTGCAGTGTAGGCTTTATCCTGTGCCGCCCTTATGCTTGCTATGTACGAATCATCCATTGCGTGCAGTGCAACAAGATTTGCACCTTTATTTACTACTGCAACCACAATATTAATCTTCATAATTGCTGCGGCTTTTTCAACCGCCTCCACAAGCAGCTTTGCCGCCTCGAGATTTATATCACCGTTTATTGCATTTTTTATGGGTGTGCTTTTAACCTCTTGCGGATTAATCTGATTTTTCACTGCCTCAAGCATTTCATCGATACTCAAATCATATCATTCCTTTCTGCCTAAGACATATCCTATTACTTATTGTATTGAGCAAGTACCTTCTTTGTGATTTGAGAAACCAATGATTCAAGCTCTTTATCGCCTGCAGCTGATGTAGAACAAACTTGTGATGGTAGTGGCTGGAAGCCGTGATATGCTGCAGCTGATTCATAACCAAACTTGTCATTTGCTTCTGTTGGTGTCATTTCGCAAGTACCATCTTCGTAACAACCTGGGCAAAGCTTTTCCATTGGGTGTCTGCCTGGTACGTTAAATTGCTTTCTTAATTCAACAAGCTTTTTAACTTCGCCGCAAGGAATTTCTTGCTCGCCGCCCAAAAGTCTTGCATACATAAGCAATTTTGCGTAGAATTCTGTTGATTCCATTCTAAAGAATGCAGTATTCAAGTCACAACCAAATGAAAGTGCACCATGATTTGCAAGAAGTATTGCATCGTGATTTTGGATATATGGCTCAAGTGATTCCGGAATTTCCATTGTAGATGGTGTTCCATATTGTGCAATAGGAACTGAACCTAGGAATATTACTGCCTCCGGCATTATAAGCTTATCAAGCGGAATACCTGCAATTGCAAATGATGTAGCAATTGGAGGATGTGCGTGAACAACAGCGTTTACATCAGGTCTTTCCTGATACACCTTTAGGTGCATCTTAAATTCTGACGATGGCTTATACTGTCCGCAAGGCTCTTTTAAATTGCCTTGTCCGTCCACCTTACAAATCATATCAGGAGTCATATAACCCTTTGATACACCCGTTGGAGTAGCAAAATATGTATTTTCATCTACCTTTACAGATATATTACCATCATTTGCGGCAACAAATCCGTTGGTATATATTCTCTTTCCGATTTCGCAAATCTGTTTTTTGATTTCGTAATCCGATTTAAACATAATACTCATCTCCTTTTGTTTTTTTTGGCTTTTTTTGTTTTTATTTTGCCTTTGCAATCATTATACAACATTTTTTTACGTTTGTAAAGTCTTTTTTTAATATTTTTTATATAAAATATAATTTTTTTTATGTTATATGAAAAATATAGTAATATATCACAAAATCAATAAAAAATATAAATTCAAAACTTTATGCATATATAATAATGTAGAAATATAAATCAATGCTAAAATATGCATTACTATCATTTGAAATATTAAGAAACATTAAATTTTTTCCATACCCCTTGACTAACCAGCAATTTATTAGTATAATGATGATGGTTAACAAAACAAATAAATACAAACAAAACGACGCAATTCACTACATCAAGAAAGGTGTGTGTATTAAAAATGTGGAAAAAGCTTCTGTTTATTTTTAACCCGCTTTCTGGAAAAGCAAATATAAAAAATTATATATTTGATATAACAGATATTTTTACAAAAGCAAAATATGACGTTACCGTACACCCCACGCAGTGTCAGGATGATGCATACAAAACAATATTAAACAAAGCTGCAGAATACGACGTGATTGTTATATCGGGAGGCGACGGCACACTTAATGAAGCAGTTAGTGCTATGATGACCTTTGAGCCCGAGAAACGAAAGCCAATAGGTTATATACCCAGCGGCACAACAAACGACTTTGCCGTAAGCAGAGGTATACCCACCGATGCTCTGGAAGCAGCGCAGAGAATAGCACAGGGAAACATGTTTGAATGTGATATTGGTCTTTTTAACGAAAAGCATTTTACCTACGTTGCCGCATTTGGTGCGTTTACAGACGTATCATACGACACACCGCAGGAGGTAAAGAACATTTTTGGTCACGCAGCATATGTATTTGAGGGTATGAAAAAGCTTACAAGCATCCCGTCATATCATATCACGCTTACTACCGATAAAGAAACAGTGGAAGGTGATTTCTCGCTGGGACTTATATTAAATTCAACTCGTCTTGCAGGCTTCGACCTAAAGCGTATTGAAAAGGAAAGCATTATAGATTTAAAAGACGGTTTATTTGAAATCGTTTTAATTAAAAAGCCTGTTACATTTATGCAGATACAAGAGATTTTAAACGCAATCATAACAGGAGTAATAAATGAAAACGAACAAGTGGTTTTAATTAAAACTCCAAATGCACATATTGTTTCCGACGAGGAAATAAAATGGACTCTCGACGGTGAATTTGGCGGTGCATATAAAGAGGTTGATATGAGAGTTATTAATCAGCCAATCAAGTTTATAGGATAGTTTATAGGATAGTTGAAAGGATTTTTTAATATGGATGGAATTGTACAATCAATAGTTGGTACACTATCGGGAAAAATGTCAAGTGAAATTATAGTATTTTTGGTGTCTATGATACCTCTTTTAGAGCTTCGTGGCTCAATTTTAGCCGCAGGCTTTATGGAAACAACATTTTTACCCACATATATTGCGGCCGTTTTGGGAAATATGCTGCCGATACCGTTTATACTTATTTTCATAACAAAGATTTTTGAACTTATGGAGAAAATTAAGTATCTGGAGAAAATTCCAAAAAAGATAAAGGAAAAAGCAATGTCCAAATCGGAACAAATAGAAAAATACGGATATTTCGGATTGTTTTTATTTGTTGCAATTCCACTACCCGGAACAGGTGCATGGACAGGAAGTCTGTTAGCTGTCCTTTTAGGTTTAAAGAAAGGCAAGAGCCTACTTGCAATACTGTTAGGTGTTATGACGGCAGGACTAATTATGTCGCTTCTTGCATTTGGTGTTATACAAAATATCATTAACTAAAAAAAGCGGTTATACCGCTTTTTTTTAGTTTATTATATATACAATTATATTAGTCCTTCAAACAATCCATCAACCGTTTTTACAGGACCAAGAGCTGTTAATGCCAGTGTATTCTTATCAAATATAGTGTCTATTACATCTGCAACGTCTTCCACAGTAACTGCATCTATTTTAGACAGCATTTCCTCCTGTGTATATATTTTTTTATCTAATAGCAGTGAACGTCCCGCACCTTGCATACGTGCATTTGTGCTCTCTGCACTCAAAATATAATTACCCTTCAACTGCTCCTTTGATACACTAACCTCTTCCTTTGTAAGCTTCTCTCTTTTAACTCTGTTTATTTCGTCACAAACAAGCGAACATACCATTTCAAGATTGTCTACATTCATCCCAGCCGACACATCAAATGTGCCGCAATCTGTATATGCACAGTGCCCTGCACCAATTGAATATACAAGTCCGTATTTTTCACGTATATTCTGGAACAGTCTCGACGACATACCGCTGCCGAAAACATTATTAAACACCAACAACGGCATAGCAGCCTCGTTATATACATCAATCCCCTTAAATGATGCAACTATCTGCACCTGTTCTATATCCTTTTCTTTTACAATGTTTTTGGGGACATATAATCCTTTATCCATATTTGGCATTTTATTCGACAGTTTTTGTGTCCCTAAATATTTCTCCAAAAGTTCAAATAAAGAATGATCATAATTTCCTGCCACGGATACTATAATGTTTTTGGAAGTGTAGTGAGATTTCATATAAGCCCTCATAACATCTGAATTAATGTTTGCAAGGCTCTCCTTTGTACCCAACACCGTTCTCCCCAGAGGTGTATCACCCCATACCGCCTCTGATGCAAGGTCGAACACCAAATCGTCGGGACTATCCTCATACATTCCTATTTCTTCATATATAACGTTTCTTTCAAGCTTTATATCCTCTTCCTGCAAAAGCGGCGAAAAAATCATATCCGATAAAATATCTAAAGCAAGCTCTGCGTGAGAATCAAGTGTTTTTGTGTAAAAACACGTGTATTCACGTGCTGTAAAGGCATTAAGCATACCTCCAACGCAATCTATTTGCGAAGCAATATCGCGTGCACTGCGTTTTTGTGTCCCCTTAAAAACCATATGCTCTATAAAATGCGATATTCCGTTTACTTCTTTTTCCTCGTGTCGTGAGCCGTTTCCCACCCACACACCAATTGTAACTGATTTAAGGTGTGGTATTTTTTCAGCAATTACTTTAATACCGTTCGATAACGTTTTAAATTCGTACATATTATCTCCTACATTTTCTTTATAAATACAAATTCAATTATAACAATTATCCTCCAAAATGTCAACAAGAAATACTTTGTATTTTACTTGGCAGATTGATGACACTAAATATCGTAACAAATATATTGACGAATTTGTTATTTTTTGTTATAATAGTATTATAATTGGTATAGTTATGAGATAAACTTGAAATACAAAAATAAAAAAGTCACTATCGTGACTGTCGTTCGCACAGCTCACTTACATATGTAGACTTTTTTGTAATTTAGGAAATTACAACTTAAAAGTGGTAATTTCCTAAAAGATAGAAAATCGGAAAGGACTGATTTTAATGATTTTAAAGACGGACGGGAGCTTGGGTGAGGTTACAGTTTCCAACTCTGTTGTTGCACAGATTGCAGGCGAGGCAGCTTCACAATGCTATGGTGTTGTTGGTATGGCTTCAAGAAGCAAAAAAGACGGTATAGTAAGTCTTCTTATGCCCGATACTATGACAAAAGGAATTAGTGTGAGTGTGGTTGACGGCGGAATTGTTGTTGAACTGCACATCATTGTTGAATATGGCGTTAATATAAATACAATCTGCAAGAGTATTGTAAATCGTGTACGTTACACTATCGAACAGGCTGTTGGATTAAAGGTAACAAGAGCAGATGTTAAGGTGGAAGGCGTAAGGGTGGACGAATGAACAGATTAAACGGTATTGATTTTTCCCAAATGATACTATCGGGAGCAAATAACCTGTATAATAACAAAACACAGGTTGATGAACTTAATGTATTCCCTGTTCCCGACGGTGACACAGGAACTAATATGTCTTTAACTATGTCTGCAATGTCTAATGAGCTACAAGCAAAAACAGACGAATCATTAACAAAAACTGCCGATGTTATGGCATTTTCAACCTTAAGAGGTGCAAGAGGTAATTCAGGTGTTATACTTTCCCAATTCTTTAGGGGGATATCTAAAAGCTTAAAGGGTAAAACAGACTGCGGCGGCGAGGAAATTGCCAACGCACTTATGGCAGGCTCGGACGCAGCGTACAAAGCAGTTATGAAGCCTACCGAGGGCACAATATTAACAGTTGCACGCGAGGCAGCCACAGGTGCTCAGCTTTCATCACGTGAAAATGACGATATTTTATCTGTTTTTGAAGGTGCAGTTGAACGCGGTGCAAAGGCTCTTAAAAACACACCCGAACAACTACCCACTCTAAAAAAGGCAGGCGTAGTAGATGCAGGCGGTCAGGGTTGGATATATGTTTTAGAGGGTGCACTGTATTTTCTTAAAAACGGCAAGATTATTGAAAAAACAGGCGGTGATGAAGAAAGCGTTGCCACTGTTGTAAAACCGCAAGCATCAGCAGAGCAAGAAGAAATTAAATTTAAGTACTGTACCGAATTTATTATAGAAAAATATGAAAGCGGCACAGGTGTGGAGAGCTTTAGAAATGCAATCTCTCCAAAGGGCGATTGTATGCTGGTTATAGATGATGACGATGTGGTTAAGGTACATATCCACACAAATCATCCCGGATTTGTACTTGAAGAGGCCGTTAAGCTTGGCGAAATGATAAATCTTAAAATAGACAATATGAAGCATCAGCACAAATCTATTTTAGAGGATACTCCAAAGGCCGCACAGGTTAAAATTAAAGATACCAAGAAAAAAGAAAAAGAAAAGGAAAAGGAGCAGCAGCTCAAGGACTTTGGCTTCGTGTCGGTTTCATCGGGCAAGGGCTTTAGTGCAATACTTAAGGATTTAGGTGTTGATAAAACAATCGAGGGCGGTCAGACAATGAACCCGTCAACCGACGATATTTTAAAGGCAGTTAAGAAAATTAAGGCAAAAACTGTTTATGTGTTCCCCAACAACAAAAATATAATTATGGCAGCTCAACAGGTTATAGACCTTGTTGACGATAAAAAGGTTATTGTTATACCAACTGTTAATCTTCCGCAGTGTATAACCGCTATGATAGAATTTAACAGCGCTAAAAGTGCCGAGGATAACGAAAAAGCTATGCTAAAAGCTTTAGGACGTGTTGAAGCGGCACAGATAACCTACGCAGTAAGAGATACTGAAATAGACGACCTTGAAATTCACAAGGACGATATTTTGGGAATTAAAGGCTCGGATATTACAGTTGTTGGAAAAGACGTTGAAAAAGTGGCACAAGACCTTGTTGCTTCTATGGTTAATGATGATACAGAAATTATCACTGTATACTACGGCAAAGACGTAAAAAAAGCAAAGGCAGAGGAATTGGCAAAATACCTTGAAGAAAAATATGAGGATGACGAAATTGAGGTTATGCTCAAAAACGGAGGACAGAGCGTTTATTATTATATCGTAGGAATTGAATAATGGATATAAAATATTTAAAAGGTGTAGGCGAAAAGAGAGCGCAAATTTTCAACAAAAAAGGGATTTATACTGTTGATGATTTATTATATCTCTTTCCGCGTGCCCACGAGGACAGAACTACCTTAAAAAAAATAAATGAATGTATAGACGGAGAAACAGTGTGCTTATGTATCACTGTTTTTTCGCCTGTTCAGGATAGATATGTCCGAAAAAATATGCTTATATCAACAATGATTGCACACGATGAAACGGGTCGGGTAACTGCAATTTGGTATAACAACAGATATTTAGCCGACCGTTTAGTTGCAGGCGAAAAATATATTTTATACGGAAAAATTGCTACAAGGCTTGGCAAAAAGGAAATATTAAACCCCATATTTGAAAAAGCCAACGAGCAACACTTCACGGGTAAAATTATACCTATTTATCCGCTTACAGGTAATCTAACCCAAAAAATTGTGCAGTCTGCAATGGAAAAGGCATTAGAGGCAAGGGGTACAATAGAAGAATACATCAGTGCCGATATTCGTGAAAAATACAAGATTTGTGAAATAAATTATGCAATGAAAAATATTCACTTCCCCGACGATTTTAACAGCTACAACACTGCACGTGAGCGATTTGTGTTTGAAGAGCTTTTAATATTACAGCTGGCACTGTTTAACCACAAAAGCGAAAACGTATCACAAGACGGTATGGTTTTTTCAAATGTGTCACTGATACGTGAATTTACCAACACTCTCCCATTTGAGCTTACAGGAGCACAAAAACGCACACTAAATGAAATTGCCGCAGATGTAAAAAGCGGACGTGTTATGAGCAGACTTGTGCAAGGCGATGTGGGAAGCGGTAAAACGGCAGTTGCTGCTGCTGCAATTTATCTTGCAGTTAAAAACAACACACAAGCAGCAATGATGGCACCAACAGACATTTTAGCCTCGCAGCACTTTGATACTCTTACAGAGTTTTTTAAATGTGCAAACATAGAAATTGTTAAGCTTTCAGGAACAATGAAAGCAAGTGAAAAACGCAGTGCCCTAAAGAAAATACAAGACGGCAGTGCACAGGTTGTTGTTGGCACTCATGCACTCATTCAGGATAACGTGGTTTTTAACAACCTTGGACTTGTGGTTGCAGATGAGCAACACCGTTTTGGTGTTGAGCAAAGAGCAAAGCTTGCTGCCAAAGGCAATAATCCGCATATGCTTTTGATGTCGGCAACTCCCATACCGCGTACACTTGCACTTATTTTGTATGGCGATTTGGACGTTAGTGTGATAGATGAACTGCCGCCCGGACGAAAAACTGTTAAAACATACGCAGTGGAAGAAGGAATGAGAAGACGTATTTGTCGGTTTATAGAGGCGAATGTGAAGGAGGGTGCACAGGTATATGTTGTGTGTCCGCTTGTTGAGGAAACCGAAAAAAGCGACCTGCAGAACGCCGTTAATCTATGCGAGCGTCTGCGTAAGCTTTTCCCCGATATGCGTGTTGAGGTTGTTCACGGCAAAATGAAACAAAAGGACAAGGATGCTGTTATGGATAGCTTTATGAGCGGTAAAACAGACATACTTGTTTCCACAACCGTAATAGAGGTTGGTGTTAATGTACCAAATGCAAGTCTTATGATTATAGAGAACGCAGAAAGATTTGGTCTTTCACAACTGCATCAGCTGCGAGGCCGTGTGGGCAGAGGTAACAGACAGTCATATTGCGTGCTTTTTAACCAAAGCCACGGCGATATATCTAAAAAGAGAATGGAAACAATGACTATTTCAAACGATGGCTTTTATATAAGCGAACAGGATCTGAAGTTAAGAGGACCAGGCGACTTTTTCGGAACCCGTCAACATGGTCTGCCCGAAATGAGAATTGCAAATCTTTTTGAGGACAGGGATATTTTAAAGCTTGCACAAAATGCCGCAACAGATATTATGGCAGAGGATGAACATTTGCAAAGCGACAAATACCGCCCTCTCAAAGCAAGATGCGATAAAATTTTAAATACCAATATTGCAATGAATTAAAAGGAGTAAAATATGATAAAGCTATGCATTTTCGACCTCGACGGAACATTAATTGACTCGTTAAGCACAATAGCATATTTCGGTAATCTGGCACTTAATGAAATAGGACTTGCTGCCATTGATACCGAGGAATATAAATATTTCGCAGGCGATGGGAGAGCTGTTCTTTTACATCGTATGCTCAAATACCACAATGCAGACACACCAGCTGCATTTGAGAAGCTGTGCCTTGCCTACGACAGAGGCTACGAAAATAACCCCGTTGGTAAAACTACTGTTTTTGACGGAATTATTGACACATTAAACGAGCTTCAATCAAAAAACATATATCTTGCAGTATGCTCAAACAAACCGCACAACGTTGCAGTTGAGGCGGTAAAATCGATGTTTGGCGATATATTTAATGCAGTATACGGCTTAAAAGACGGCGACAGTAAAAAACCATCGCCCGACACTGCACTTGCAATTGCTGATGACCTTGGCATTAAGCCAAGTGAATGTCTTTTCATTGGTGATACAAATGTGGATATATATACTGCAAAAAATGCAAATATGCACTCCTGCGGTGTATTATGGGGTTTCCGTGATTTTGAAGAATTAAACAGTGCGGGTGCCGAGTTTATCATAGATAAACCTGACAGTATTATAGATGTTACAAAAAGGGTATGTTAAAGACATTGTTTTTAACATACCCTTCGGTTTTTATATAGCTCTCGCTAAAATTGTAAATATATTGTAATATAGCGAATATCTTGACATTTTTACGCAAATATTGTATTATGTATATATAAGTTTTTTAGTAGCAAAAGGAGAATTTTTGTGTATTACCATATTAAGGGGATTTTAGAAAAGAAGGACAATAATTTTGTTGTTATAGAAACGAACGGCATAGGTTATCTTATATACACCTCGCTTTCAAGCCTTAATTCAATAGGTCCTGCAGGGAGCAGTGTAAAAATGTATACACACCTTAACGTGCGTGAGGACGCAATGGAGCTATACGGCTTTACCACACTTGAAGAAAAGGAAATGTTTATAAAGCTTATTTCTGTTTCGGGTGTTGGTCCAAAGGTTGCTCTTTCTATTTTGTCGGTTACTACTCCCGAAAAGTTTGCGGTTGCCGTTATCACTAACGATGTAAAGACAATCACCAAAGCACAGGGCGTTGGTCCGAAAATGGCACAAAGAGTTATTTTAGAGCTAAAGGACAAGCTAAAGAATGAAGATTTAGACATAGACTCCAATGCTTCATACAGCAGCGAGGAGGAAAATTCCAAAAACGAAGCAGTGAGTGCTCTTGTTGTTTTAGGATATAGTCCCGATATGGCTAAAAAGGCAGTTTCAAAAACAGAGGACGGATTAAGTACAGAAGAAATTATCAAAAAGGCATTGGCTTTATTAATGATGTAAGGGGATTTTAAAATTGTTCGACGAAGAAGAAAGATTTGTAACAAGCGGCTTTGTGAGCGAGGACGCAGAAATTGAATATGGATTAAGACCAAAAACACTTGATGAATATGTTGGTCAGGAAAAAGCAAAGGAAAATCTCAGCATTTACATAGAAGCGGCAAAAAGCCGTAAAGAAGCACTTGACCACGTTTTGCTTTATGGCCCTCCAGGGCTTGGTAAAACTACTCTTGCAGGAATTATTGCAAACGAGATGGGTGTTAATATAAGAATAACATCAGGCCCTGCAATTGAAAAAGCAGGCGATTTGGCAGCAATCTTAACCAACCTTTCAGAACACGATATTTTGTTTATAGATGAAATTCATCGTATGTCGAAAACGGTTGAGGAGATATTGTATCCCGCAATGGAGGACTATGCTCTTGATATAATTATTGGTAAGGGCCCTGCGGCAAAATCCATACGAATAGACTTGCCAAAATTCACCCTTATAGGTGCAACCACAAGAGCAGGTCTTTTAAGTGCACCGCTGCGTGACCGATTTGGCGTTATAAGCCGTTTGGAGCTATATACCACTGATGAGCTTAAGGATATTGTTATAAGAAGTGCATCACTTTTAGATGTTGAAATAGACAGTGACGGTGCGGCTGAAATTGCCTCACGTTCACGCGGCACACCACGTATTGCTAACAGGTTTTTAAAGCGTGTGCGTGATTTTGCACAGGTCAGAGGCGACGGCAATATCGACTATAAAACTGCCGATGCAGCACTAAAGAAAATGGAGGTTGACGAGCTTGGACTTGACTCCATAGATGAGCGAATGTTGAAAACGATGATAGAAAACTTTAGCGGCGGGCCTGTTGGTCTCGACACATTAGCCGCAACCATAGGCGAAGAAGCAAACACTATTGAGGACGTTTATGAGCCATATCTGCTGCAGCTTGGCTTTATATCACGTACTCCAAGAGGTCGTGTTGCAACAAAGCTTGCCTATGACCATTTTGGCTACAAATTCACAGAATAATCTTTTAAAAACGGAGGTGTTTTTTTGAAAAAGCTATTTAAACCATTGTGTCTTTTTATGGCACTTTTGTTTGCTTTGCAAATAAACTCCTCGGCTCTTGTTCTTGAATATGACGGTTCAAGTCACGAATACAACGGCAATCTATATAAGCTATATGTAAGAAATAAGCCCGTATATTCGGATATGGAGCCTATTATTTTTAATGACCGTGCACTTGTGCCTGTAAGAGAGGTTTGTGAGGCAATAGGTGCAGAGGTAACATACACACAGAATACCCAAACAGTTGAGATTGTAAAAGACAGTATGTATGTACGTCTTAAAATAAACGATAATGTGGCAATAGTAAACGGCAAAAAGGTATCTATTCCCGACAACGTTGTTCCTAAACTTATTAATAAGGAAGGCTCTAACACAAAAACGATGGTGCCTGTACGTTTTATAAGCGAGATGATAGGTCTTGACGTGGAATTTAATGAAGAAAAGGGTGCAATTTTTATTGATTCGTCAGGCAGTGACGTTGCAACACCAAAGCCTGTTGCAACCCCTACCCCTGTTCCAACACAAAAACCCCAACCAACTAAAACACCATTGCCGACTTCTACAAATACACCAAAGCCATCGGCTTCACCAACACCTGCTCCCGAGCGTTCAACTATAACAGATTTATCGTACACAATGCCCGAAAACAACAAGATTGCCGTTACGGTTTCATTAGATAAAAAAACAAAGTATTCATACTTTACATTAACCGACCCCGAAAGACTTGTTGTTGATTTTCCGTATACAGATATTAAATTATATCAGAATATATTTGACGTAAACAAAGGCGGCATAAACTCTGTAAGAGTGGGAATTAATCCCGACAGGGCAAGAATTGTTATTGATACTGATAAGCTTAAAAGCTATGGCTTTGAAACCAGAAACAACGACGTTATTATATACGCAAAGGCAGAGGATTTACCAAATACAACGCCAAAACCTTCAGCAACACAAAAACCGTCGTCAACGGCAACTCCATCTGCAACACCAAAGCCAACACGTGAGCCTATAATTCATACTGCAACAGAAAAATACGTTGTTATAGATGCAGGTCACGGCGGTAATGACCCAGGTGCATTAGGCGAGCTTGACGGCAAAACAATAAGAGAAAGTGATTTAACTCTTTCAATTTCAAATAAGGTTAAAGAGCTTGTTGAAGAGGCAGGCTATAAAGTGTATATGACACGTTCAACAGATGTGTACAAAACATTAGTGGAGCGTCCTGCATATGCAAATAAGATTGATGCAGCAGTATTTGTAAGTATACATATAAACTCCGCCGAAAGCAACGAGGCATACGGCAGTGAGGTTTATTATGCAGAGTCAAATAACGAAAATCTATACGGAACAACAAGCAGTGTGCTTGCAAAAAATGTATTAAACAGAATGTTGCTCAACACAGGTGCGGCAAACAGAGGTGTACGCACTGCCGAGCACGCAGTAACAAAGAGGTCGAATATGCCGTCTTGTCTTGTTGAGGTAGGGTTTATCTCCAATACCGACGAGCTTGCAAAGATGGCGGATAATACATATCAAAACAAGGTTGCAAAGGGAATTGCCGACGGAATATTGCTAACCCTTAAAGATATAACCGTGTTTGACTGATAAAACGACATTTTTCACAAAAATTATTAACAGTACTTGAAATTATATAGATTTTGTTATATAATAATATGGTGTGAAAATTAATGAACGGATGAGGTGTAAACAAATGACGCAAATTGGATTTGACAACGATAAATATCTGCTTATGCAGTCCGAGCACATCAAAGAGAGAATTGCCGGGTTTGGCGGCAAGCTATATCTCGAATTTGGCGGCAAATTATTTGATGACTACCATGCGTCACGTGTTCTTCCTGGCTTTGAGCCCGACAGTAAACTTAAGATGCTTCTGCAATTAAAGGAGCAGGTTGAGGTTGTTATTGTTATTAATTCATCCGACATAGAAAAGAACAAGCAACGCAGTGATTTAGGTATCACCTACGATATAGATGTTCTTCGTCTTATTGAATGCTTCCGTAATATAGGCTTATATGTGGGAAGTGTTGTGCTTACACGTTTTAACGGTCAGGTATCGGCAATTGCGTTCCAAAAAAGACTTGAACAATTGGGAATACCTGTGTTTAAGCATTATTCAATCGACGGATATCCGTCAGATGTGTCTAAAATTGTAAGCGACGAAGGCTATGGCAAAAATGAATATATAAAAACAACAAAGGAGCTTGTGGTGGTAACGGCACCAGGTCCTGGCAGCGGCAAAATGGCAACGTGTCTTTCACAGCTATATCACGAGCATAAAAAAGGAATACAGTCGGGCTATGCAAAGTTTGAAACCTTCCCTATATGGAATCTTCCGCTTACACATCCTGTGAATCTTGCGTATGAAGCAGCAACTGCTGATTTGAATGATGTAAATATGATAGACCCGTTCCATCTTGAAGCATACGGAACAACCACTGTAAATTACAACCGTGATGTTGAAATTTTCCCTGTTGTGAATGCTATGCTCGAAAAGATTTTAGGAGAGTGTCCGTATAAATCTCCCACAGATATGGGCGTGAATATGGCAGGCAATTGTATAGTTGATGATGAAATTACAAGTTGTGCTTCAAAACAGGAAATTATACGACGTTACTACACTGCCCTTTGCGACCAGAAAAAAGGCAAGGTTGATGAGTCGGTTATTTTAAAGCTTGAGCTGCTTATGAAAAAAGCAGGTGTTACTACAGAGGACCGTCTGGTTGTTGATGGTGCACTTAAAAAAGCAGAGGATGCAAATGCTCCTGCAGTTGCACTTCAGTTACCTAACGGCACAATAATAACAGGAAAAACATCTTCACTGCTTGGTGCTTCTGCGGCACTTATGCTAAATGCTCTAAAAACACTTGCAGGAATAGACGATAAAATACATCTTATATCCCCTGCAATAATTGAGCCTATACAAAGGCTTAAAACCAACCACTTCGGCAACAGAAACCCACGTTTGCATATAGACGAGGTATTAATAGCTCTTTCTATATGTGCTGCAACCGACAAAAATGCCGAGCTTGCAATGGCACAGATTACGAAATTACGAGGTTGTGAGGTACACTCATCTGTGATGCTATCATCAACCGACGCAAAAACATTTAAACGTCTGGGACTGAATTTAACTTGTGAACCAAAATATAACTAAAACTAAAATAGGTCTATGGCAAAAACCATAGACCTATTTTTTTCATAATCTCTGTTAAATTTCATCTGAAAGTGTAAATCTTGCCACGCTTTCTATATGCACAGTGTTCGGGAACAAATCGTAGCACATAACATTCTCAAGCCTATAGCCTCTGTCACACAAAAACCTTGCGTCTCTTGCAAGTGTGGATGGATTACACGATACATACACAATCCTTTCAGGCTTTGCCTTAATAATTGCATCAAGCGTTTTTTCATCAGAGCCCTTTCTTGGCGGATCCAAAATAACAACATCGGGTCTTAATCCGTCATCTATAAGCTTTGGCACAATATTTTCCGCACTATCGGCAAAAAAACGTGCATTCTCTATGCCGTTATTTTTTGCATTTTCCCTGGCATTTTCAATCGCCTCTTTAACAATCTCCACGCCAATAACCTTCTTTGCCCCTTTTGATGCACACAACGATATTGTTCCGATTCCGCAATATACGTCCATAACAACGTCGTCTTTTTCTATCTGTGCAAATTCAAGTGCTTTTTTATACAGCCGTTGTGTCATAACTGGATTTATCTGATAAAAGCTCATTGGCGAAATCTCAAATTCCACATCAAGCAAGCTGTCAGATATACAATCCTTACCGTAGATTGTTATATTTTCATCGCCCAACACAAGATTTGTTTTTTTCTTATTTATATTTAAAATTATGCTTACAATATTTTCACTTACGTTTAAAAGCTTGTTTATTAAGATGTCTTTATTTTTTAGGGTATCGGCATTAACTGATACCACAACCATAATTTCGCCCTTTTTATGCGAATGTCTTATAAATATACGTCTTACAACCCCGTTATGCTTTTCTTCGTTGTATGCACTCACATTACACTCTGCCATATATTCCTTTACGGCTCTTAAAATATGAGCATTTATTTCACTGCCTGCCATACAATCCTCTATGGGCATAATATCGTGACTACGTTGTGCATAAAAGCCACACACAACCTCACCGTTTTTATCCTTTCCAACAGGGAAAACCATCTTATTTCTATAACGGAACGGATATTCCAATCCGTCAACACCATCAATCTTAAAATCGGCAAAGCCTCCAATTCTTTGCATAGCATCATTAACTATTTCGGCCTTAATTTGCTTTTGATGCTCGTAGTCTATATGCAGAAGCTGACAGCCACCGCAACGCTTAAAAGAATTACAAGGTGCTTCTACTCTGTATTGCGACGGCTTTATTATTCTTATTGCCTTGCCGTATGCAAAGCTCTTTCTTACCTTAACAATAAGACACTCTATAACATCTCCATCAACAGTTTTGGGAACAAAAACAGCGTATCCGTCAATATGACCTACGCCGTTTCCCTCCGAGGATACAGATGTAATTTCCAATTGATAGGTCTTATTTTTTTCAACAGGAATCATTATTTATTATCCCTTTCAGTCTTCTTTTATATTAATTAACACTCCCACTGCAGGCTTTGGGAACACACTTAATGTATATCTGGGCATTTCCTCACCCGCCTCGGTAACCTTTCTTATCTGGTCAATTTTAACCGAATTAAGCATAAACATTGCATCAAATTCACCGCTCACAACATCCTCGTAGCACTTATGCGGATTACGCTCGGCAAACACTCGCTCCTCGTAATTTTGCGGTGTTATACGTAGTATGTCATCTAATATAAGCTTGTTAAATACAACGTTATCAAGTCCGCAATATGCTTGGGACTTATCCGTATACACGCTATCCTTTAGATAGTCTTTATCCTTTAGCGTTAGACGATAGAAGAAATCGCCTCCGCAATAAAGTGCGATTTTTGTATCAAGACGCTTTGTAGCTATTTGCTTTTTCATTGTATCAACAAATGATTCATCACCATGGTCCACAATAATTTTTTCAATCTTAAAATGGTCTTGTGATGCCGACACGAAATAATCAAGCTTAAAGCCTTTAGGGCACTTTAATGCTCTGTGCACAGGCTGCAAAACAATACCATCCGACTTTGAATTCATAAGCGACATCATAACATAGTTATACGGCTCTTTACCTGTATGATTAGGGTTCTTGCTCCTCATATAATCACGATATTGCAAACAGGTTTCATATCTTGTTTGTCCGTCTGTTATATACAACGGCAAATCACTAAATTGCTTAATTATATAATCAATGGTGGGCTTATATGTTATTACCCACACGCGATGATGCACCGAATCGTTTGAAACAAAGTCCATATCGGGTGTTTCCTCGGCAATATCATTCATAAGCTTCAAAAGCTCTTTTTCTCTTTCAACATACAAACAACAAATCATACTCATATCTGCATTTGTTGCGGTTAAGTAATCGTATCTGTCCTGACGTGAAACCTCACGTATTTCTTCGCAGGGCATTATAACGCCCTCGTCAAGGTCCTCAAGCTCTACTAAAGACACAAAGCTTCGGTTATTTATCTGTACATTTTCAATGGTCATAACCTCTTCATACATATAAATTGCGTCTTCTGCGTCACGCTTTAAAATACCTTCACTAATCCAATCCTTCAGGAAATTGGCAGCACGTGTGAATTTATTATTATTTTCATTATCATCGTTATAATTTTTTCCGCAAAAAAGTCTTACGGAATTATATTCACTCAAGTTATACAGACTATCCTTTTCCTCGTCGCTTATATTGTAGTATGGCGGCGACACTTTATCACCCACCTCACCCACTTTTTCTGTGTTGTATCTGTATCCTTTAAATGCCTTTAAATTTGCCATATATTTCCCCTTCTCTTTAAAAAATATACACTTATATTTAGTATATCATCATTTAAGATTAAGTCAAGTAATTTTATGTATTTTTTAATTAGAAAATCAAAAAATTGTAATATTTCTTTAATTTTTCAACGTTTATTTTAGTGCTTTTGCTTAATACTAAAAATGTTACTTTTATTTTTAAAGTAAATTATTATTTTATATAGATGGGAGGTTAAAAAAATGCGTATGCAAGGAACAGGAAGCTTTGTTAAAGGAATGGCAGCAGGCGTTGTGGTTGGTGCTGCCGTTTCACTAATGACAAATTCAGATGCACAAAAAAACGCCCACAAGCTTGCCAAAAAAACCGAAGGAGTTTTTAAAAGCATTGGCGGAGTTATAGACACTGCAATGGATATGATGAAATAAGAAACAGGGGATGTAAAAAAAGCGCAGACCGCAAAAAGTCTGTAAATACATCAAATACAAATTGATTGTTTATTATGAAAAAGATATAAAACACGCAAAAATTTATTATTATTTAATTTTTCTGATTTTTAAGACTTTTTGCTACAAACAAACCTCACCACTCGACGTACAACCGTACGCCTTCGGGTAACCCAAAAACAAAGCATTTGCTTTGCTTTTGGTTCGGTTTGTTCATTCTGCATCTTTTTTTCCTATCCCGTAAAAAAGCGGTGTAAAATTTTTACACCGCCATTTTTGTACATTACTCCTCTACTTCAAGCATGATTTCGTCTGCTTCATTTTCAAGCTCTGCATTTTCATCAACCAACTCCATACGATTAATAGATACCTCATATGCAGTTTTTGTTACAACCTCATCATCGGAAATTCTTTTTTGATAATTTCTCGACTGTATACGTCCCCATAGCTTCACATTATCACCAACATTGAGTGTTTTTGCAAAACGTGCATTACGTCCCCAGGCAATAATGGGTATGTAGTCCGATTTATTATAGCTTCTGTTTACTGCCAGAAGTATATCGGTGATTTCTCTGCCAAATGGTGTTGTACGATATATTGGCTCTTTACATATGTATCCGTTTAAAAATAAAGAGTTGGGGTTTTTGTTTTCTTCCTCGTTGTAGCGGGATATATCCTTTGCAAATACAGTTAAAACCAGCTTATTTGAGCCGTTGTCGTAGCTGTTATATGAACGGAACTGTCCTGTTATTTCAACCAAATCACCAATTTTATACTCACCCTCCATAATAAGACGTTCCGAAATCATTATTCTTACGCTGTCTGCTGCACCGCTAAGACGCGGTATCTGTATGGAAAATGTGTAAAATTTTTCAGCATAAATCTCGTGATTAAGTTCAAAATCGGTTTCTATTGTTCCTATAACAATCGCCTGATTGTTTGTATTATCCATAATGTAATCCTCCTTGGTTTTTTATTCATTTATATTTATTCTTCATGTATACAAAATATTCCTGTGTATTTTATTTGTTAAAATCATCTTTATAATATATTATACTCTGTAATTGTAAAGAAAATATAAACAGGGAATTAATTTTGTATAAATTATACTACATAGAAAAAATTTCACTTATTCCCTTCTGATTTATTAACTAAAATTCGATATTCAGTTCCCCAATCGAAGTTTTCTTCCTCAATTTTTGCGTCTACACCACCATTTTTCATCATTTCAACTGCTTTTTTTACAGTATTCTTAAAAACATTAACATTTGCCTCGTTAATTTCCTTAATGTCTGTCACTTTTTTTCGCGGAGGATTAATTATTTTTTCAATCATATCTTCAGCTTCGGAAATAGTCATATTATTAAGACATATTTTCTTTACCGCCTCAAGCTGTTTTTCCTCGCCATCAAGTCTTAACAGTGCCCTTGCATGACGCTCTGTTAAATCATATTCTCTTATAAGCTTTTTTATTACCGAGGGTAATTTTAATAACCGAAGCTTATTTGCCACATTGGAGCGGCTTGTTCCTGTATGTCTTGCAATTTCACTTTGCGACATTCCTTGCTCACGAATAAGTGTTTCGTAGCTTTGTGCTATCTCAAAAAATGATAAATCCTCACGCTGCAAATTCTCCAGAAGAGAAAGTATTGCACATTTTTTATTATCACTGTTTATAACATACGCATTTATGGTTTTTAATCCGGCACGTACCGTTGCACGAAACCGCCTTTCTCCTGAAATCAACTCATAACAACCTTCCTTGGAGCGTCGTACCGTTATTGGTTGTATAAGCCCATATTCAAGAATAGAATTTTTAAGCTCTTCAAGTCCTTCCTCGTCAAAGTACTTTCTCGGTTGTGACGGGTTGGGAGCAATTTCATCGAGAGGTATACTCATAAGCACCTCTTTTTTGGGGTTTAAAATGCCAAACATAATATAGCCTTTCCGCCCGTGTATGTATTTTATCCCAAACCTTCAGCGGGCATAGAAGGTTCGTTTTTTAAGAAGATTTTGGCGGCGGAGTATATCTAAAACCTGTTTTTAAAGCTAAATTATTATTAATAGCGAATTTTTTAGCAGGCCGCCGCCGAAAATCCCTCGGTGGTGGAAGGTGTAAGACATAGGGGGTAGACAGGGCTTTGGGGTACCCTGCGTATGCGTACGTGGCATACCTTTGCCTTACAAATAATATTATACCATATTTTCCCAAAAAAGAAAGCAAATTCCATTGACAGAATTTGCTTTTATTTTTATTTATTCAGTTATTTGTGTGTTTTATAACATTGTTCGATAGGGATTTTTGTTGCAATGCCCGCTTTTCTGGGGTATTTTAGGGGAGTTTGTCGCACTTTTTTTATAACAATTATTTTGTGCGATAAATCAGTAAATGGAATATTTGCTTCAAAAACACTCTCAACCTCACCGCCAAGAATTGTGATTGCACGTTTTGCATCCTCCAGTTCCTTATCGGCAAGCGGGCCTTTAAGCGCAAGAAAATATCCCCCCACCTTTAAAAACGGCAGGCACCATTCACTTAAAAGCCGCAAATTTGCAACTGCTCTCGACACAACAGTATCAAACGTTTCTCTGTATTTTTTATTTGCACCGCCATCCTCTGCACGTGAATGTACCATATCCACATCATATATACCAAGCTCGTTTGCAACCTCACCCAAAAACGTTATACGTTTATTTAAAGAGTCGAGCAAAGTAAGCTCTATTTCAGGTTTGGCAATTTTTAAAACAAGCCCTGGAAAACCTGCCCCCGTCCCCACATCTATGACTCTGCCCTTAACCTTGTTGGTGCAAAGTGCCGTTAAAGAGTCCAAAAAATGCTTTGTTGCAATACCCTCATCATCAGTTATTGCCGTAAGATTTATTTTTTCGTTCCATTTCTTTAAAAGAGCAGCATATTTTTCAAGCTGTTCTGTTTGCGTTGGATTTAAAATTAAATCAAGTTTTTTTACGCCCTCATTTAAAATATCCCTCATAGATATAGCTTCCTTTCAATATTATGATGTGATTGTATAATAAGTCAACAATTTATACGCAGTATTTTATTTCAACAAAATCAGGTCCTGCTCCTCAATCAAAAACATATACAACAATATTCAAGCAGTTACTCTCCCATAATTTATAATATAGTCACTAATATGTCTTTTTATTTTACTGCTAAACTGTTTTATGTTAAGACTTGCATAAACCTCATATGGTAAGATTTCATATGTGTTAATTATATCATAAACTATAGCCTGTTTCAAGTATATTAATCACAAAATTCATTACAGGTCTTGACAATGCCCTGATATTGTTATAAAATATCTAACGTGGATATAGTATTTATATACTCTAATAAATTTTAAAAAAGGAGAGAATAATAATGGAAAACAACAACATAATTATGCTTGAAGATGAGAACGGTTGTTCTATTGAATTTGAAACTATTGATGTTTTTGAGCTTGACGGTGTAACATATTTTGCACTTCTTGAGGTTCTTCCCGAGGAAGAAGAATGTGATGAGGTTCTTATAATGCAGGTTGTGGGAGATATTGAATCTGAAGAAGCAGAGCTTGTTATGGTTGAGGATGAAGAACAACTCCAGAAAGCATTTGATGAATTTTGCAGACGTGACGAGGAAAACTTTGCCGAATAATGCATTGTTTTCATTGTGTAACATTATTTTAATAAAACAATAAAGAACAATTAGTTGTATTTTTAATTAAATTGTGTTACAATATGTATAGTGAAAAGTTAATTTTCTTCTAACTGTAAAAACTTAATATGCAGATCACCCTGAGATTTCGCGTGTAACAGTCTTTTTTTTACCAACACTTCTAATATGGGATTTAATCTTCGTTTGCAGCGTAAATGCCTCCTTTGCTTATGCAATGCCAGTGGACTTATAAAACAAACGAGAACTGCCCACCTGCTTACGCAGGTAGAAAACAGACTGCGATGTACGGTCATTTTGGGGTTTTTTGTTGCTTTTATTTTAGTAATAACTACCAATTTTGACTGGTTATATTTATTTGATTTGCAAGTATATTCTAAACTTTTATTTTTTTAAAATTATGCTTGATTTTTCATAAAAAAGGTAGTAAAATATTGATGATAATTATAAAATGGATTTTTATGTGGATTTTTTCAAAGGAGGGTATTAAATGTCTTTTTTATCGGTTTTGAGTATCATATTGCAGATATTCTCGGTTAGTATTGGAATGTATTATTTCTTTATAGGCTTAAGCGGCTTTATTAAAAAACACGATACAGCCAAGAAAATATCAGATAAGCTTCATCGCTATGCATTAATAGTTTCCGCACACAACGAACAGGCGGTTATAGCTAATATGGTAGAATCGTTAAAACAAATGGACTACCCAAAGGAATACTATGATATTTATGTAATTGCAGACAACTGCACCGATAACACCGCCGACGAGGCAAAGCGTGCAGGCGCAATTGTTTATGAAAGATTCGACGAAACAAAACGTGGCAAGGGCTTTGCACTTGAATGGATATTTGAAAAGCTGTTTAATATGGGCGATAAATATGATTATATATCAATATTTGATGCCGACAACCTTGTAGACCCTGGCTTTTTAAAGGCAATGAACGAAAAAGCAAACCAAGGCTTTAAAGTGGTACAGGGCTTTTTAGACAGTAAAAATCCATATGATTCGTGGATTAGTGCCTCATATTCTTTCTGCTTCTGGTGCGTAAACAGAATATTCCAACAGGCAAGATATAATCTTGGATTATGCTGCGAGCTTTCGGGAACAGGCTTTATAATTGCACTTGATACATTAAAGAAGCTTGGTTGGGGTGCAACGTGTCTTACAGAGGATATGGAATTTACAATGAAGCTTTGTCTTAACGATGAAAAGGTCGCCTTTGCATATGATGCAAAGATATACGACGAAAAGCCTCTTACACTTATGCAGTCCTGGAAGCAAAGAAAAAGATGGATGCAAGGTCACTGCGATGTTGCTTCAAGATATTTCTGGAAGCTTATGAAAAAGGGAATTACCGAAGGCAAGCTTTCGTGCATAGACTGTGCAACATACCTTGTTCAGCCAATAAGAATTATAACAATGGGTATAATCACATTCTTTGCATATGCACAAACCTTCTACCCCGACGGTAACTTTGGCTATTGGCAGTTAAACTACTTATTCGACACACCAATAATATGGAGTATAATTTCAATTACACAGCTTTGCTACACTCCTTTTGTTATATGGTATGAACGTCGTGAATTTAAGCCATCTATGATTTTATATTATCTTGGCTATATTGTATATAACTTTACCTGGGTACCGATTGCAATAGCAGGTATGATAGATAAAAATAAGACCGAATGGTCACACACTGCTCACACAAGAACAATCAGCATAGAGGAAATGGATAAATTAAAGAGCAGAAATAAAGCATAACAAAAAAACATAAAAGACGGTGTAAAAATTTACACCGTCTTTTTTTTGGGGGATTGGAAAAAAAGATGCAGAATGAACAAACCGAACCAAAAGCAAAGCGAATGCTTTGTTTTTGGGTTACCCGAAGGCGTACGGGTTGTACGTCGAGTGGTGAGGTTTGTTTGTAGCAAAAAGGCTTAAAAATTAGAAAAATTAAATAATAACAAATTTTTGCGTGTTTTATATCTTTTTATAATAAACAATCAATTTGTATTTAATGTATTTACTGACTTTTTGCGGTCTGCGCTTTTTTAACATCCCCCCTTTTATAATTTACAATTTCTTATATTGATTTTATCGCCATCAATTTCACACACAGAATATGTGCGTGAATATTTAACAGAGCCTGGGTTTACAACGTGCATTGTGTTATATAGGCCCACATACGGAATATGTGTATGTCCAAACACCACCACATCTGCACACTTTTGTTCACCAGATTGTGATATTGTCAGGTAATTACTGTACACTTCATTTTTAACATTATATTGATGTCCGTGTGCAATAAGAAAACGTTTGCCAAAAATCTCCACAAGCCTCTCATCAGGTGCATAGGATGAGTGAAAATCACAATTACCCGATACATAATACACAGGTATATGTGTAAATATCGCTTCAAGCGTTTCGGCATCTCTTGCATGGTCGCCCGCATGAATGATTGCGTCTACTTCCTTGGTTTGCTGTATAATTTCTATCATTTCATCGGTGTTGGAATGTGAATCCGAAAAAAACAAAATTTTTCTCATTTTATTCTCCTATTTCAAGTTCCTTTAGCGGTGTAAAACCAAATTTTGACGCATACTCAACCGCTTTTTTCTCGACTTCTTTATTATTTAATGCTTTGGGGCTATGAGCATCACATCCTAAAACAACATCATTACCCACTTTTTTTGCTATTTCCCAAAACGCATCAAACGGATAACGTCTGTTATCTGCCATTCCCAAAAGATTTATCTCGAGCGGAATATTTAATTCCTTTGCCTTTACACAGAGCTTTTCCATCTCCTGCTTATACAATACCAAATCCTCTTGGAAATATATTACATCAGGATGTGCAAGATACAAAAACTCACCTGTTTCCATTGCCTCAATCGTCTGCTTAACGTATAGGATAAGGTCATCTGCCGTTGTCATTGCATTATAGGTATACGCACCGTTATACTCATCATTTAATGCATGCTGACCCAAAATAAGATAATCATAATCAAACTGCTTCAGAAAATTAATTGTTTCTTCAAAAAAGGTTGGATAATACTCCAATTCAAAGCCAGTGTATATTTTTATATCGTTTTTATACTCTTCTCTTAATTTAGCTATTTCCTTCACATACTGCTCGGTTTGGTGCGGTGTCATTCTAAAGGTGGAATAATAATCACCATCAAAAATGTAGGGTGAATGGTCGGAAAAGCCGAGAATTTTTTTGCCTGATTTTATTGCCTCTTCTACATATTCACACATTTCGCCTGTTGCATGATTACATCTTTTAGTGTGCGTATGATAATTTGCATACATACTATCCCTCCTACATAAAGGGGAATGTAAAATAATTCTACATTCCCCATCTCGTTTTTATTAATCCTCTTTTTCAGCCTTTTGTGCAGCAAGATACTCCTCATATGAAGCATATTGAGCCTTATGCTGTTGTGGCTTAAAGTCTGCCTTATATGTTGTTGTGTAGCTGCCTCTCTTTTCAGCTTGTTCGCTCAAATCCTCGTCAGTTACAACGGATACGTCTTCCTTTTTAGTATAAGACTTTTTCCTTGAATCGTAGCTGTTTTTAGACTTTCTGGGCCTTGGGTTTTTAGGAGCAATAACAACCTTTCTGTATGGCTCCTGACCAATTGAATAAGTTGTAACCTCCTCGCTCGACTGCAAGGCTGCGTGAATTATTCTTCTTTCATACGGATTCATAGGCTCAAGTGTGAACTTTCTTCCTGTATATGCAACCTTTGAAGCAAGTCTTTGAGCAAGTGCCAAAAGTGCCTCTGTTCTCTTTTCACGGTAGTTTTCTGTGTCGAGAGTAACCTTTATATAGCTATCTGATTTCTTATTAACAACAAGTGATGTTAAGTATTGCAATGCATCAAGAGTATCGCCTCTTTTACCTATAACAATACCAATATTCTCACCATCAAGATGCACAAGCAATGTATCCTCATTTTCAACCGATACATTTATCTTTACATCTATTGCCATTGCCTCGAAAATTTCACTCAAGAACTTTGTGGCAATTTCTGTTGCAAGTGCTGCCACTTCCTCGGTAAGCGGCTTTACTTCTTTTCTTTCACGTGGCTTCGGCTTGTTGTTTTCTTCGTTAGTTTTCTCTTCTTTTGCGGCTGTTTTTTTAGCACTTACCGACTTTGCAGCCTTCTTTTCCTGTTTTAGAGTTACTTCAACAACCGCATCCTTTGCACCAAGTCCCAAAAAGCCTTTAGTGCCCTCATCAATTACTTTAACCTCTACTTTATCTCTTGTAACACCCATTTCAGCAAGAGCTAAATCAATGGCTGTTTCAACGTTTTTTGCTCTTTTTTCCATGAAGCTGTTTCCTTTCAGGAATTTTTATTTCAAATTCCGACTCACTCTTTTTTAAAATATAATTTAATACAAGCTGTTGTATTACCTGCATAACAGATGATATTATCCAATACAAGCCTATACCCGACGGCAATGTGAATGTGAATATAGCCGTTGTAATAGGCATCATATACATCATAGTTTTAGACATCTGTGCTGCTTGTCCCTGTTGTTGATTAGGGTTTTGTCCTGATTGTATTTGTGTGATTTTCATACTCAACATTGATGTAACAACCGCCAATATCGGTATTAGAAGCATTGCATAAACACCAGGCTTTGAAAAATCAAGTCGCATAATGTAATCCGTCACAATTGATGGGGTATTTGACAAATCAAGTCCCAAAAAGTTGAAATTAATTGCCCAAGGGTCTGACACACCGTTTATTTTCTGTGCCCACGTTGACAATT
The DNA here is from genome assembly GCA_045649025.1 of Clostridia bacterium. GTDB lineage: Bacteria > Bacillota > Clostridia > UBA1381 > UBA1381 > Ornithomonoglobus_A. The sequence continues at coordinate 137,140 of JAZRPB010000006.1, forward strand.
GAATTTGCGACATATTGGCCAACTGCTCTTCTGTATATTGAGCAAGCTTGCCAATGTATGGTGCCATTGCATCTCGCAGCATATACACCTTGTCAATTACAGCCTGACTCATCCAATCCACACCATACAGATATGATAACGGTTTTTGAATTACCTGATAAAGACCTATTAAAATAGGCATCTGAATAAGTGTGGGAAGACATCCGCCTGTCATTGATATATTGTTTTCCTTGTATAGCTTCATCATCTCTCTTTGAAGCTTTTCCTGGTCATTCTTATATTTTTCCTGCAACTGTGCCAACACAGGTTGGATTTTTTGTTGCTTTCTCATCGACTTTTGAGATTTAATGTTAAGCGGTAACAAGATAAGCTTAACTATTATTGTGAATATAATAATAGAAAGACCATAGTTCGCTACCAGATTATAGATTTGCTCTATTATCCAGCCAAGCGGACGAGTTATAAGATATTCAAACATATTAGTCCTCCACGCCAAATTAATTGGCTAAAATTGTAGCATTAAATGCCATTTTTTGTTGCATTTATTAAGGCACAGGGTCATAACCGCCTTTATGTAGGGGATGACACTTCAAAATACGTTTTACGGCAAGATATGTGCCTTTTATTGCACCATATTTCTCTATTGCCTGCAAAGCATATTGAGAACAAGTGGGAGTAAATCTGCAACACGCTCCCCCTTTATATGGTGATATGGAGTGTCTGTAAAACTTAATTAACCATATAAGTATTTTTTTCATTCTTCAATCAATCCTAAACCTTTTACGGAATATTCAATATCACGTTCTATTTGCTGCTTTGTTTTGTCGGCCGCTCTTGTTCTTGCCACTAAAACGAAATCGTATCCAACAGGGATTTTGGCATCTAAATCACGCCAGCTCTCCCTCATAAGTCTTTTAATTCGATTTCTTTTAACCGCCTTACCAACAGATGATGAAACTGTAAGTCCCAATCTGTTTATTTGTCGTTTTGTTTTTAGTGCATACACAACAACATATCCGCCAACAGAGCTTTTTCCACGCTTATAAACGCGTCTGAAATCGCCGTTTAGCTTTAAGCTGACTGTTTTATTTGTTATCTTCATAATGTTAAAAAAGGCAAAAAGCAATAATACTTTCTGCCCATATAACAAAGCTTATGCAGTTAAAGACTTTCTGCCTTTTCTTCTTCTTGAAGACAAAATTCTTCTGCCCGACTTTGTAGCCATTCTTTTTCTGAAGCCGTGCTCTTTAGCTCTTTGACGCTTCTTTGGTTGAAATGTTCTTTTCATATTACTTTGCACCTCCTGTTAATCTAACAATCCAAATTGACTGTCTTTAATACAATTCTTAAATCCAGACACCTCTCCTATTATACCCTTTATATTACATTTTGTCAAGTCTTTTTGCAATTTTTTCTTGAATTATTACAAATTTTTCATTTAATAAAACTTGACAACAAAATAAAAATACGATATTATGGTAATAATATAATTATTTAGGGAGATTAAATATGTTTAATGTAAAAAAAACAACTGAAGATGTGGTAAATTGGATAAAGGACTTTTTTGAAGAAAACGGAAAGGGCTGTAATGCTGTGGTTGGCATTTCGGGAGGAAAGGACAGCTCCGTTGCGGCGGCTCTTTGTGTTGAAGCTTTGGGAAAAGAGCGTGTTATTGGTGTTTTAATGCCCTGCGGCGAGCAAGCAGACATCGACTGTGCAAAACAGCTTGTTGCACATTTGGGTATAAAAAACTATACTGTTAATATTAAAGAAGCAGTTGACGGACTTTTAAAAAATTTACCATCAGGCTTTGAAATAACACCACAAACCACAACAAATATTCCCCCAAGAATACGTATGACCACTCTTTACGCAATAAGCCAGAGCAATAACGGACGTGTTGTTAATACCTGCAATCTGTCGGAGGATTGGGTTGGATACTCAACAAGATATGGTGATGCGGCAGGCGATTTCTCGCCGCTATCTCATCTTACAGTTACTGAAATTAAGCAGATTGGTCACTATTTAAAGCTTCCCGCCGAATTGGTGGATAAAGTCCCCATCGACGGTCTTTGCGGTAAAACTGACGAGGAAAATCTTGGATTTACCTATGCAATGCTCGATAAATATATACGCACAGGCGTATGTGAGGATGAGGAAATCAAGAAAATAATAGATAAAAAACACGCAATGAATTTGTTTAAGCTGCAGTTAATGCCAAGCTTTGAATATACACCCGAATAAAAACCGTGAATCTGCTTTTTGCGTATTTGAAAGGAACTGACTGCAAATATGGAAAATAAAATAAAAGACGGTCTTAAAACTGACTTTATAGGTCAAAATATCGTATACGTTGAAGAAACCGCATCAACCAACACTCTTGCAAAAAACGACACCGACTGCGTTGACGGCACTGTTTTTATTGCAAATTCACAAACTGCAGGCAAAGGCAGAATGGGACGTGAATGGCAATCGCAAAAGGACGTTGGAATATGGATGAGTATTTTATTAAAGCCACAGATTTGTGCTGATGACATTTCCAAAATAACACTTGTTGCAGGAATAGCCATATGCAAAGCAATAGGATACGGTGCAAAAATAAAATACCCCAACGACATTGTTATAGGAACAAAAAAAGTGTGCGGTATATTAACCGAGCTAAAGCAAGATAAAAATGGTTTAAATAACGTCATTTGCGGAATTGGTGTGAATGTTAATCAAACTCAATTTAACGGCGAGCTTTCCAATAAGGCAACCTCGTTATATGAAACAACCAAAACAAAGCACAACAGAGCCTTGATTACGCAAAAACTGTTAGAAGAATTTGAAAAAGCATACATCAACTTTTTAAAATACGGTTTTGCGTCGGTTGCTGATGAATACAAAAGTAACTGCATCAATATAGGCAGAGAAATAAAAGCAATATATAACAACAACGAAATAATCGGTAAATGCACAGATATTACCGAAAACGGTGAAATAGTAATAGATACAAATGGTACTCTTATAAAAATAAGTTCGGGAGAGGTTAGTGTAAGAGGTATTTACGGATATGTTTAAAACGGAACGACACATAGGTCGTTCCCTACGATGCGGACCGTCGAGGACGCCGGTCCCTACAACAAAAGGCAGAAACGAAAATCATTCGTTTCTGCCTTTTGGATTATTGTGACATATTTTTTATACGTTAAATCTGAATAATACTATATCTCCGTCCTTCATAACGTATTCCTTACCTTCGCTGCGAACAAGACCTTTTTCCTTTGCCGCCGTCATTGAGCCGCATTCCATAAGGTCGTTAAAATGAACTACCTCTGCTCTTATGAAGCCTCTTTCAAAGTCGGTATGGATTTTACCCGCCGCTTGCGGAGCTTTTGTGCCGTTGGTTATTGTCCACGCTCTCACTTCAGGCTCGCCTGCGGTTAAGTAGCTTATAAGTCCCAATAATGAATAGCTTGCCTTTATAAGTCGGTCAAGTCCCGACTCACTCATATTAAGCTCCTCTAAAAACATTGCCCTTTCCTCGCCGTCAAGCTGTGATATTTCTTCCTCTATTCTTGCCGAAACAGGCATTACCTGTGAGTTTTCTTCTGCTGCATACTCTTTTACTCTGTTCACAAATTCGTTGTTTTCTATACCCTTTGCAAAATCATCCTCACCAACATTTGCAGCATATATAACAGGCTTCATTGTTATAAGGAAAATATCCCTCATAATAGCCATTTCATCATCACTGTATTCAAGAGTACGTGCACACTTACCTTCTTCAAGATGTGCTTTTACTTTTTCCAAAAGTGCCATTTCACTTGCAAGCGATTTGTCGCCCTTCATAGCCTTTGATGTTCTTGCAATACGTCTTTCTATCATTTCCAAATCGGAAAATACAAGCTCAAGATTAATTGTTTCAATATCTCTTATTGGGTCTATTGAGCCGTCAACGTGAGTAATATTTGAATCCTCAAAGCAACGCACCACGTGAACAATAGCATCGACCTCTCTTATGTGAGATAAGAACTTGTTGCCAAGCCCCTCACCCTTTGAGGCACCCTTAACAAGACCAGCAATATCCACGAATTCGATATATGCTCTTGTTACTTTTTTAGGGTTATACATTTTAGCAAGTGCGTCGATTCTTTCGTCGGGCACGTCAACTATACCCACATTCGGCTCAATTGTGCAAAACGGATAGTTTGCCGATTCTGCACCCGCCTGCGTTATTGCGTTAAATAAAGTAGACTTTCCTACGTTTGGAAGTCCCACTATGCCAAGCTTCATAATTTATCATTCCTTTGTTTTATTTTATTATCGTAATACTTATACCATTGTACCACAATATTCTTATTTTGTAAATATTTTAATTTTTTCTTTGGGGTATTTTTTCTAAAATTTCTTCAATCAATTTAAGATTGCTCTTTATTGCCTCTTTCATTGTGAAGCGGACTATCGGCTCGGTTTGCGACATAATCTTAATACAATACGGATACGCCTTATCGAGTGTTTGAATAATGCTCATATCAAGACAATTCTCCATAAACTTAAGAGTAACTGTTCTTTCTTTTTGCGTTATTTCAAATACTCCTCTATCCCTTGCCATATATTTAATTTGTGCCACGTTTATTATGTTCATAACAGGCTTTGGCATATCACCGTAACGGTCAATAAGCTCATCCTCAACCTCAAACTTATCGTCCTCACAGCTGATAGAGGCTATTTTTTTATACATATCAATTCTTTGGTTTGAGCTTTCAATATACCTTTCGGGAAGATATGCATTAACGCTTATATCTATTGTTACCTCCTTTTGCTCTTCCTCCTTTATGCCCTTTGCCTCATTCACACTCTGTGCAAGAATTTTACAATACATATCATAGCCAACGCTATCCATATGTCCGTGTTGCTCTGCACCCAAAAGATTTCCCGCACCTCTTATTTCCAAATCACGCATTGCAATTTTAAAGCCTGAACCAAACTCGGTAAATTCCTTTATTGCTCTTAATCTTTTTTGAGCAACCTCCGAGAGTATTTTATCTTTTTCATACGTTAAATACGCATATGCCGCTCTATTTGAACGTCCCACTCTGCCACGCAACTGATAGAGCTGTGCAAGTCCCATTTTGTCGGCATTTTCTATGATTATGGTATTTGCATTCGGAATATCGAGCCCTGTTTCAATAATGGTTGTGCAAACCAAAACATCAATTTTGCCCTCAACCATATCACACATTATTTCCTCGAGCTCCTCCTCACGCATTTTTCCGTGACCTACCGCAACTCTTGCGTTTGGTATTTTTGATTGGATAAACTCTGCTTTTCTGAATATATCACTCGTTTTATTGTGCAGATAAAACACCTGACCGCCACGTGAGAGCTCATTTTTTATTGCATCACATACCACCTCGGGATTATTTTCAAGCACATATGTCTGCACAGGATAACGATTTTGCGGTGGGTCTGTTAAAACACTCATATCCCTCACACTCGTCATTGCCATATGCAACGTTCTCGGAATTGGTGTTGCAGTCATTGTTAAAACATCAATATTGCTTTTTATCTCCTTTAACCGTTCCTTATGCTTTACACCAAAGCGTTGCTCCTCGTCTATTATTAAAAGTCCCAAATCATTGAACTTAACGTCCTGCGAAAGTAAACGGTGTGTTCCCACAACAATATCTATCTCGCCTGTTTTAAGCTTTTTTATAATATTTTTTTGCTGTGTTGCACTGCGAAATCTCGAAATCATTTCAACCTTTACGGGAAAATCCTTCATTCTTTCCAAAAATGTTTCATAATGCTGCATTGCAAGTATTGTTGTTGGACACAGGTATGCAACCTGTTTTGAGTCATTTACCGCCTTAAATGCTGCACGCAAGGCAACCTCCGTTTTACCGTAGCCCACATCACCACACAAAAGCCTATCCATAGGCTTTGATTTTTCCATATCCTCCTTAACCTCTTCAATAGAACGAAGCTGATCCTCGGTTTCCTGATATTCAAAAGTGTCTTCAAAATCCTTTTGCCACGGTGTGTCTTCACTAAATGCGTGACCCTGCACCTGTTCTCTTTTTGCATATAGCACTATAAGCTCTCTTGCAAGCTCCTCTGTTGCCGCTTTAACTTTTGCCTTGGTTTTATTCCATTCCTGAGTGCCAAGCTTATTTAACTTAACCGTCTTTTCTGCACTGTTGCCAATATATTTATACAGTTCATTTAATTGGTCCACAGGTATATACAGGCAATCTGTGCCACGGTATTGGATTTTTAAATAATCCTTACTTACACCGCCAACCTCCATTCGTTGTATGCCTCTGTATTCACCTATGCCGTGTGCAGGATGCACCACGTAGTCTCCAACATTTATATCGTTGTATGAACGTATCCTTTGTGTGTTTTCCTTCTGACGCCTTGCACGTGAACGCTTTTGCTCAAAGATTTCGCTTTCCGACACCAACACAAATTTTATATCGGGATATTCAAAGCCTTTTTTTAGACTGCCACGCATTACCGACACCTGATTTGGTTTAAAATCATCGCTGTCATAAATGCACTTTGCCTTAATTCCCCTGTCGGTTATAACTCCTGCAAGGTTCTCGGCTCTGCCCCTTGTGTTTGCAAGAATAACTACGGTGTATTTATTTTCCACCCAACCGTTCAGATTATCGAAAAGATAGTCTATTTTGCCGTGGAAGGATATTGTAGACTTTGTTGTAAAGCTTATAAGCTCTTTATATTTTATATCGTTTGATGTGTGAGTTAAAATTTCAAGGGCAATGATTTTCTTTTCGTTTATTTTTTTAAGGTAGTCTTCATATGTTAAAAACAATTCATTATTGCCTTTACCCATAATGCCCTTGTTTAACAGCTCTGTTATAATTTCGCCCTTTTCCCATTCAAATGTTTTTACCCTGTCCTCTATTCTTTTGGGGTCCACAATAAAAACAAAATCATCATCAAAAAGACAATCCAATATGGTGGGGATTTTATCATATACCAAATTTACGTACTTATCCAGCGACGGAAAATATGTTTTTTCGTTTAATGCCTCTAATTCCTGATTTAACAGATTAACAATATGCTCGCCATCTTCGCCTTGTTTTTTTGCATTTTCTATTCTCTTTTTTATTTCCTTCTCAATTACGGTCTTTTTATTATCATCCACAAGCATTTCTCTTGCAGGGATAATTTTAACCTCATCAAGATTGTCTGTTGAACGTTGTGAATATGGGTCAAATAAACGAATTAAATCCGTTTCATTATCAAAAAACTCTATTCTTACAGGTGTGTCCATATCGGGCGGATATATATCCACTATTCCACCTCTTATGGCAAACTGCCCCACGCCCTCAACCATTTCCTCACGTGAGTAGCCCATATATACAAGTCTTTGGGAAAGCTCATCAATTTCAAAAACCTCTCCCTGTTTGAAGGTTATAGTGTTATTTTTAAATTCCTCCACATCGGCACTGTATTGCAATATGGCATCGAGCGATGTAACTATAATTTTACCTCTTGCGTTTATAAGCGACGAAAATGCCTTCAATCGCTGATTTGTGTTTGTTCGTGCAATTGTTTCTATATTATAGAACACATATTCCTTCGACAAAAATACCTCACAATCGTTTGTGTAGGTGCTTACCATATCCGCAAAGGCACGTGCCTCAATATCGCTGTAACAAATAACAAGCGAAGAAACACCCTTATTTTCTTTAAGGGTGTATACAAGATGTGCCTGCGACGACTCCTCTATTCCGCAAACGGATATTGGAGTGTTATCAAGACTATTTATTAACTTTTGGTACGAAGCATATTCATTTAAGATTTGAGAAAATTTCATCATATACCTCTGTTATATTACAAGAATTTTGGGCAAATTAGCCGTTATATTTATTCATTGCACTTTCAATGTTGTTTTTTATTATTTCTTCTATTGCTTTTTTTGTCTTTTTAATTGTTTCCTCTAAAACGGGAATTTCGTCTTTATTAAATCTGCCCAACACATAATCCACAAGCTCATAATCCTCGTGTTTGGGTGCACCCACACCTATTTTAAGACGCGGAAAATTATCGCTTTGAAGCTGATATATTATTGATTTCAAGCCGTTGTGTCCGCCTGCACTGCCCTTTGCACGAATACGCAATTTACCTGTATCAAGCGAAATATCATCACTTATAACAAGCACATTTTCAACAGGTACTTTAAAAAAACGCACAAAGTCCACAACACTGTCGCCACTCAAATTCATATATGTTTGAGGCTTAATCAAAAGCACCTTTTCTCCGTTTATTGAACATTCGCCGTATAATGCCTTGTATTTTAATTTATTTATTTTTACTCTGTATTCATCAGCTATATAGTCTATTGTGTGAAATCCTATATTATGACGTGTCATATCATATTGCTTACCTGGATTTCCCAATCCTACCACAAGATACATTTTTTATTCTCCTATTTTTAATATCTCAATTGCTTTTTTCTTATCCGTTAAGATCTGGTTCTTTAATTCTTCTAAACTATTAAATTTTATATCGCCTCTGATATATTCCAAAAACGAAACCGTTACATTTTCATTGTATATATCGCCGCAAAAATCAATAATATGACTTTCAACCGTTATTTTTTTTGCATCAAAGGTGGGATTATTCCCAACATTTATAACGCTCTTATAGCTTTTCCCATTGACCTCACTAAAGCCTGCATAAACACCGCATTTGGGTAATATACCGTTTGCATCAAGCGATATGTTTGCTGTGGGAAAACCAAGCTTTCTCCCATTTTGCAAGCCCTTTTCCACCACACCGCACATTGCAAACGGTCTGCCTATAAACTCAAACGCCTCTTTCATATCGCCGTTTTCTATAGATTTGCGTATATATGACGACGAAACTGTGGTGTTATTTATGCTGACCTTTTCGGTTACCAAAACATCAAAGCCATATTTCTTCCCAAGAGAATACATCGTTTGAACATCGCCCTGTGCCTTGTGGCCAAAGCGATAGTCGTAACCAATACAAACTGCCCTCATACCAAGCTTTTCAATAAGCATTTGTATAAATTCCTCGGGACTTTTTTTCATTATATTATCATCAAATTTTTCTATATACAAAAAATCGGGAGCAATGTCGGATAAAATCTTTAGTTTGATTTTATTGGGAGTTATAAGCTTTTCATCACGTGTATGATTTTCAAACATAAACATACCGCTTTTTAATGAATTTTCTTTTGCATATTGTATTCCCTTTTCTATAACAGACATATGTGCAAGATGGAGCCCGTCAAAATTACCGAGCATAATAAGCGTATTATTATAAACCTTATCGGCTGTTGCATAAATAATATCCACTTTTTCCACCTACCCTTACCAGAATGATTTTAGCATTTTAAGCTTACCCTCGCAAATTTGTGAAATGCATAAAAATTCACCGTCATAACCGTAAACTCTTAAACATTCACCCTCTGCTCTTCCGCTATAACTCATACGAATGCCGTTTAAAACGCTCTTTGTCTGTTTTTCATTTAAATATATACTATCCAGATTACCAAAAACACTGTCGACACTTTTTATGCTGTCTGATAGCTTTCCAAGCTTTGATAACCTCTCTATATCCTTTGTTGACATTGCGTCTTTAATATTAAAAATGCCTGATTTTGTACGCACAAGCGTATTCATATAAGCACCAACACCCAATTTAGTGCCAATATCCTCGCATAGTGTTCTTATATATGTACCTTTGGAGCAGTCAACATCAATTGTGACAGTGTTATTTTCGGTGTCTATTTCTAAAATATCTATTTTGTTTATTGTTATTTTACGTGGTTTTCTTTCCACCTCAATGCCTTTTCTTGCAAGCTCATAGAGCTTTTTACCATTTTGCTTTATGGCAGAAAACATAGGCGGAATCTGTTCGACTTCGCCTGTGAAACTTTTTATTGCGTTTTCAATTTCCTCCCTTGTGCATTTAACCTCACACTCGGAAAGAATATCACCCTCACTGTCTAATGTATCGGTTGTCATACCAAGCACAAGCTGTGCCCTATAACCCTTATCGTCGGCAGTAAGCATATCCGCCGCCTTTGTTGCCTTACCAATGCAAATTGGCAAAACACCCTCTGCCATAGGGTCGAGTGTGCCTGTATGGCCTATTTTTTTAATGCCTGTTACACGTCGCATAAACGAAACCATATCGTGCGACGTTTTTCCAAGCGGTTTATTTATTATAATTATTCCGTTCATAATTGTAAAAGACAAGCCTCTATAAGCTTTTTCTTTAATTCCTCAACGTTTGTTCCTCTTGCACGAAAGCCCGATGCCCTGATGTGTCCGCCGCCGCCGAACTGCGATGCTATTTTTGATACGTCGGCATACTCGTTCGCACGCAGATTAACACGTATTTCCTTGTCATTTTCTATTAGTGCTATTGCAATTTCTGTACCCGCAACACCTCTTGCTATATCCACAATTGACGGTGTGTTTTTGGGGTCTATGCCAAATTCTTCGAGCATTTTATTTGATAAATACACAACCCTCACCTTGTTGTTGCAATAGCTTTCAATTGTGCTCATAACCCTTGCTCTTAATTTAATTTCTTCAATTGTGTAGGTGTCAAAAAGTGCTCTTGCAATTGCATCGTGACCGATTTTATACTCTATAAGCTTCGATGCAATCTGCATCGTTTTCGGACTTACCGAGCTAAACTTAAAACATCCTGTGTCGGAGCATATTGCCGTATATAAAAACCTTGACGATTCGGTGTCGAGGCTCACTCCCATTTTTTCAAATATACCGTATAAAACTTCACCTGTTGATGATGCGTCACCCTCAACATAGTTTTCGTCTGCATACAGTGTATTTGAATAATGGTGGTCTATATTAACCGAGTTGCCTATTCTTTCTAAAAGCTGCGCTCTGTCGCCAAGTCTTTTTATGTCACCGCAGTCAAGACAAACACATAAATCGCACTCCACCTCTGTATCGGGCGTGTAGATAACATAATCGTTACCTAAAAAGCCAAGACGTTCTTCAAATTCAGCATTTGCATACACAGTTGCCTTTTTGCCCATTTTACGAAGTATATGTGCCATAGCAAAGCACGAGCCTACCGCATCGCCGTCCTCGGATATATGCGGAAGTATTGCAACAGATTGTGCATTGTTTAATTTTTCTATAATTTTATCCATTAAAACACCCTCTTGTTTAGTCTGAAGAAAAATTGTTTAGATTACCGCTTTGATGTTCGGGTGCTGTATCGGGTATACCGCCCCGAACGAAAAGTGGTGAGATAGGCAATTTTATTCAGACTTCATTGAACCTTTTAAGAGTGCATCTATGTGTGCACCATGTTCTATTGAATGATCCAGCTCAAATATAAATTCGGGTGTGTAGCGTAAATCCACACGTCTGCCCATTTCACGACGCACAAAGCCTGCGGCACTCTTTAAGCCGTCCATTGCCTTTTTTTGTGTTTCGCTATCGCCCATTACAGACACATATACCTTTGCATATCTTAAATCGTTTGTTACATTAACTGCAACAACACTTGTCATAATGGGGATACGGCTATCCTTTAATTCGCGGATAACATTTGCAACCTCACGTCTTACTTCTTCGTTTATTTTATCTATTCTTGCCATTATATCCTCTTATCTTTTTACTTCTTCCATTATAAAACATTCCATTGTATCGCCTTCTTTAATATCGTTAAAGTCCTCAATACCAATACCGCACTCGAAGTTTTCGCCAACCTCTTTGGCATCGTCTTTAAATCTCTTTAATGAGCTGATCTTGCCCTCGTGAATAATGATACCATCACGAACAAGACGAATTTGAGCATTACGCTGGATTTTACCCTGTGTAACATAACAGCCTGCAATTGTGCCTGCACCGGGAACCTTAAAGGTTTGACGTACATCAACATAACCCAAAACATTTTCTTTATATTCAGGGTCGAGCATACCTTTCATAGCAGCTTCCATTTCCTCGATTGCCTGATAGATTACACGATACAAACGAATGTCAACCTCGTGTTGTGTTGCAGCACTTAAAGCACCCGCATCAGGTCTTACATTAAAGCCTACAATAATAGCATTCGACGCATTTGCAAGCATTACGTCTGTTTCGTTAATAGCACCCACGCCGCCGTGGATTGTTCTTACTCTTACCTCGTCGTTTGAAAGCTTTTCAAGCGATTGCTTTACCGCCTCCACGCTGCCCTGTACGTCTGCCTTTATGATTACGGCAAGCTCCTTCATATTACCCTCGTCAATCTGACTAAACAGGTTATCGAGCGATACTTTAACAACCTGATTGAATTTGTTTTCCTGCAGCTCTTGCTTTCTTTGCTCTGCAACATCACGAGCAAGCTTTTCGTTTGCTACGACAATAAATGTGTCGCCGCCCGACGGAACATCGCCAAGACCTAAAATCTCAACAGGAGTTGACGGAGGAGCACTCTTAACACGTCTGCCCTTATCATTTACCATTGCTCTTATACGGCCAACAGATGTGCCCGCAATAACAAAATCGCCAACATTTAAAGTACCATTTTGAACAAGAACGGTTGCAACAGTACCTCTGCCCTTATCTATTTGTGCTTCTATAACTGTACCCGACGCACTTCTGTTTGGATTTGCCTTTAATTCCTGCATATCTGCAACAAGCAATACCATTTCAAGAAGTCCGTCGATGTTTTGTCTTTTCTTTGCACTGACCTCAACGCAAATTGTGTCGCCGCCCCATTCTTCAGGAATAAGCTCGTGCTCAACAAGCATTTGTCTTACTCTGTCGGGGTTTGCACCATCTTTGTCTATTTTATTAATGGCAACTATAATTTGTACATTCGCAGCTTTTGCGTGATTTATTGCCTCGATTGTTTGCGGCATAATACCATCATCTGCTGCCACTACCAATATTGCAACGTCTGTTACCTGTGCACCTCTTGCACGCATTGTTGTGAATGCTTCGTGACCAGGGGTATCTAAAAATGTTATTGTGCGGTCGTTTAATTTTACACTGTATGCACCAATGTGCTGTGTGATACCGCCTGCTTCTGTGTCGGTAACACTTGTATCTCTTATAGCGTCAAGAAGTGATGTCTTACCATGGTCAACGTGACCCATAACAACAACAACGGGCGGTCTTTCAACTAAATCCTCTGCCTTATCCTCGTCTTCAACCTCCATCATAAGACGCTCTTCTTTTGTTATAACAACCTCTTGTTTAACAGTTATGTCAAATTCAAGACCAATAAGCTCTGCTGTTTCAAAATCAATTGCCTGATTCATTGTTGCCATAATGCCGTTTTTCATTAGCTTCATAACAACCTCGGCACCCGTTTTACCCATTTTAGACGCAAATTCGCCTACTGTGATTGTTTCGGGAATTTCTATCTCGGTTATAACCTTTGCAGGAATTACCTTCTTTGGCTTAACCTGTTGATTTTTAATCTTCTCCTCACCACGAGCACCCTTTTTACGCTTATTCTTATTTCTGTCGTTATCTATTCTAATGTTTGCAGGAACGTAATCTTCTATACGCTCTCTTTCATTTATCTTGTCAATTTCAACGGTTGACTGTCTTGTGTCAACATAACGCTTTCTTTCTGTTGTTTTAACAATAAATTCCTCTGAATTATTGCTTCTGTCAACATTAGAAAGGTCAATTTTTTGTCCGCCCTGCTTTTTAGCCTGTGTATGATGCTTTTTGTTATCTTTTTTCTTGTTTGCGGGAGCTTCTTGCTCTTTTTGAGCCGCCTCCTTCTTTAGAGGTTTAGCTTCAGCTTTGTTTGGGGCAGGAGATTTTTCGGCTTTAACTTCCTTTTTAACCTCTTCTGCAACAGGCTCCTCCTGTGGTTTTTCTTCCTGTTTTTGTGCTTCCTTTTCCTTTGCTTTTATGGCAATCTCTGTTGCTCTTATTTGTTCAAGCTCGTCTTGTGTGGTTGCAAATTCGTTTGAAAAGAAGTCTAAAATAAAGCTTGCATTTTCAGCACTTATAAGGCTTGTTGCACCTTTAACAAGCACTCCGCCCTCTTCTAATTTTGCAATTATTTCTTTATTTGTAACGCTTAATTTCTTTGATAATTCACCAAATTTCAATGTTGATGTTTCTGCCATTACACATCACCCTTTCTTAAATATCATTCCGAAATACTATATGATTTCTTTATTGCTTTTGCTAAATTTTCATCGTTTATTGATATAACAGCTCTTTCACCGCCGCCTATGGCTTTTCCCAACCATGCCATATCTGCGTATTCTATATAATCAACCTTGTAAAACGAGCATGAATTTTTAATTGATTTTTTTGTGTTATCGGAAGCATCCTTCGCTATAACAATCAATTTCGATTGATGGCTTTTTATTGCCTTTTTGCATATAAATTCGCCACTGCTTATTTTATTTGCCTTTTTAGCAAAGCCAATGTAGGTTAAAAGCTTACTGTTCATTATTGCTCACCCCAACACTGCATAAGCAAATCGTAAATATCCTCTAAATTACCAGCCTTCATATTACGCTCAAACGCTTTTTTCTTTTTAGCAAGATTAATGCATTTTTCATTTTTACAAACATATGCTCCGCGTCCGAATTTCTTTTTATCTAAATCAAGCTCAATCTCGCCTGTTTCGTTATTTTTTATAACTCTTAAGAGCTCATTCTGATTTATCATATTTCGGCACGCAACACACATTCTTTGCGGTTTATGCTTCATCATTTTGCGCTAATATCTATCTTCCAGCCTGTAAGTCTTGCCGCCAATCTTACATTTTGTCCCGACTTACCAATTGCAAGTGAGAGTTGATTTGCAGGCACAACCACCTTGGCACTCTTTTCTTCTTCGTTAATTTCTACCGATAATACCTTCGACGGACTTAAAGCTGCTGTGATATATTCAACAGGATCCTCGCTCCATTTAACTATATCTATTTTTTCGCTCTTTAGTTCATCGCCTATGTTTTGTACTCTTACACCTCTTGGACCTATGCAGGCACCCTGTGCATCAACATTTTCATCGCTTGAGTAAACTGCGATTTTTGTTCTTGAGCCGCCCTCACGTGCAACTCCTTTTATTTCAACAATACCCTCTGCAATTTCAGGCACTTCAAGCTCAAAAAGCTTTCTTACAAGGTTTGGATGTGTTCTTGAAAGTAACAGCTGTGCAAAGTCACGTCCGTTTCTTACACCGCTTACATAGCATCTTACCATCTGTCCTATTGTATATGTTCCAACCTCTTCGTAGGTTTGCTCCTTTTCGTAAAGAACACCCTCGTTGCCTGCAACGTCCATATATACATTAAGGTTATCTATTCTTTCCACCTTGCCTGTTACAAGTGCATTTGCCTTGTCGTTATATGCATCGTATATGATTTCTTTTTCTGCCTCTTTTATTCTTTGAGTTATAACCTGCTTTGCTGCAGCAGCACTTATTCTTCCGAAATCCTTTGGTGTAACCTCTATGTTCACAATGTCGCCCAACTCATATTTAGGGTCAATCTTTCTTGCGTCCTCAATATCGATTTCCTCGCTGTCCTCAAACACAAGGTCAACAACCTTCTTCTGTGCCATAACCTGAACCTTGCCTTTTTTCTGGTCGATAAAGATTTCAACATTTTGTGACGAGTTAAAATTCTTCTTATATGCTGCCACAAGTGCCGCCTCAAGTGCTTCTATTATTGTTTCGGGACTAATACCCTTTTCCTCGCACAATGCCTTTATAGCATTTAGTAGTTCCTTATTCATTTTATTAACCATTCCTTTCTTACTTTTAAAACTTAAATGATAGCTTAATATATGCCGCTTCCTTTACGGGAACCGCTATTATTTGTCCATTGCAGTTTATGTGTGCCATTTTTCCTTCAAAGCTTTCCAATACTCCGCTAAATTCCTTTTTGCCGTCCGTTTCGGTAAATAGCTTAACATCTACCTCACGTCCAATATAATACAAAAATTCACGTTCCTTTGTAAGCCTTCTGTCTACTCCAGGTGATGACACCTCAAGAGTATAGTTTTGCTCTATTATGTCTTTTTGGTCGAGTACTTCTTCAACCTCTCTTGAAAAGGCTTCGCAATCATCAATGCCCACGCCGTTTTCCTTGTCTATATAGTAGCACAGTGAATATGCTCCGCCCTCTTTTTTAAAGGATACATCCACTATATAAACACCCATTTTAGCGGCAATGCTCTCGCCCGCTTCAATAGCAGCAATTTCTGTTTTATTAGCCACATTAAACCTCCTTAACAAATATGAAAGAGTAGGCTTTGCCTACTCTTTCGACCAACTATATTCTTCTCGCTTAATATTGTACCACATTTTATTCTAAAATGCAAGTGTTTTTTTAATATTTTTTCATTCTCTAAAAAATAATCTCTTCACACCTGTGCATTTGCCGCTATTTTCATCAATTTCAAAAATACAACCATTAAACTGTCCTTTTCCATCGGCAATTTCAAATTTCTGTGGCATTGCATTTGTAAATCTGTCTACAATAACCTTTACATTCATTCCAAGAACTGAATATTGGGGGCCTGTCATACCCAAATCGGTTATATATCCTGTGCCGTTTTCTAAAATTTTTTCATCTGCCGTCTGCACGTGGGTGTGTGTACCAAACACAGCCGACACCTTACCATCAAGAAAGTAGCCCATAGCTTCCTTTTCACTTGTTGCCTCGGCGTGAAAATCCACTAATATTATATTGGTTTTTTCCTTTAGTTCTTCCACTGCCTTTATGACCTCCTCAAACGGCGAGTCGCAAGGCTCCATATACGTTCTGCCTATTGCATTTATAATACCAACACACACACCGTTCGATGTTGTAATGGTCATATATCCCTTACCGGGATTGCTTTTTGGGAAGTTTATAGGGCGTATAACGTTGCCCTCATATTTCATAATAGAACATATATCCTTTGCACCCCATGTATGATTGCCCATAGTTATTGCATCTACACCTGCATCCATCATTTCTTTGTATGCATCCCTTGCAAGACCGCGTCCGTGAGTTGCGTTTTCACCATTTGCAACAACAAGGTCAATACCCTCACTCGCTTTTATTTCGTCGATGTAGCGATAAAGCATATCACGTCCCACTCTTGAAACAACATCGCCTATACATAAAATTTTCATATTCCATCTCCATAACATTATTAAAGATTTAACAGCTTGTTTACTGCTTCATACACCAATGCATCAACACTCGCAATAATAAGATGCTTTTCCTTTATGTTTTATCCCAATTTCACTATTATGAAAAAAAAGGAATAACCGCTATTTGGGGTAGAAGCTAATTACATACCATCGATATGATACCTTTATCGCACCATTTCGGACAAGATATATAATTACCAAATTGCAATCATTCCATCTTTTACATTTTTTACAACAGATAAAATCTGTTATACACACTTCAAACAGGTTTATGCTTTATTTAGCATAATCTACAGCTCTGGTTTCTCTAATAAGGCTTACCTTAATTTGTCCTGGATATTCAAGCTCACTTTCAATACGCTTAACAATATCCTTTGCAACAATCACCATACCGTCGTCGTTTACAACATCAGGCTTAATCATAATTCTTATTTCACGACCCGCCTGAATAGCATACGACTTATCAACACCATCAAATTCATTTGCAATTTCTTCAAGTTTCTGCAAACGCTTAATGTATGTTTCGAGATTTTCACGTCTTGCACCAGGTCTTGCTGCTGAAATAGCATCTGCAGCCTGCACCAGCGATGCAATAAGTGTTTGTGCCTCAACATCACCATGGTGTGCCATTATAGCATGAATTACATCTCTATTTTCACGGTATTTCTTTGCTATATCTGCACCTATTGTAACGTGAGAGCCCTCTATTTCGTGGTCTACTGCCTTACCAATGTCGTGAAGCAAGCCTGCACGTTTTGCAAGAGCAACATCCGCCCCCATCTCTCCTGCCATAACACCAGCAAGATGTGCAACCTCAATAGAGTGCTTCAAAACATTCTGTCCATAACTTGTTCTGTATTTGAGCTTACCCAATAGCTTGATAAGTTCAGGATGTAATCCGTGAACGCCTGTTTCAAACGTTGCACTTTCACCCTCCTGTTTGATAATAGCCTCAACCTCTTTGCGAGATTTATCAACTGTTTCCTCTATTCTTGCAGGATGTATACGTCCGTCTACAATAAGCTTTTCCAATGCAAGCTTTGCAACTTCACGACGCACAGGGTCGAAGCTCGACACAACAACTGCCTCGGGAGTATCGTCTATTATAAGGTCTACTCCTGTTAGTGTTTCAAGTGTTCTGATATTTCTTCCCTCTCTGCCTATAATTCTTCCCTTCATTTCATCGCTTGGAAGATTAACAACAGAAACAGTAGTTTCGGCAACATGGTCTGCGGCAACCTTTTGGATTGATAATGCAACAATGTTCTTTGCATTTCTTTCCGCATTTTCCTTTGCCTCTTGCTCAATTTCTTTAACCATTATTGCGGCATCATGTCTTGCTTGACTCTCAATACCGCGAATAATAATATCCTTGGCTTCCTCTTGAGTCAATCCTGAAATTTTTTCCAGCTCCGCTATCTCTTTTTCTTTAATTTGTGCTATTTCAACCTCTTTAGCTTCAAGATTTTTAACCTTTGCTGCTAAAGATTGTTCCTTGCGTTCTAAATTATCGGTCTTTTTGTCTAATGTTTCTTCTTTTTGGGCAATTCTACGCTCCTGACGTGAAATTTCACCACGTCTTTCTTTGAGCTCCTTCTCAAACTCTGCCCTTGCCTTCTGGATTTCCTCTTTAGCTTCAAGAGTAATCTCTCTCTTTTTGGCAATTGCTGATTTTTCAGCCTCGGCAACTATTGTCTTTGCTTTTTCCTCGGCACTCACAAATTGAGCCTCTGCCACCCTTTTGCGATGGTTAACTCCCGCCTTGAAAGAAACAAAACCTGTAACAAGACAAGCAAGGATTGCGACTATTATAATAGTCATTGTCATTATATCCATAACAATGCACCCCTTTCCCGTCGGATTATGTTTTACCCATTAATCAAAAAAGGGGGGTTTCTTAAATTTGCCTTCCATAAATGATTCACGAATAAGATGGCTTGCAGGTCATTGATCCTATTCAATATATCACAAGCTCTTTAAGAAGCACCCTTTAATGTGGGTTAATATCGTAAGTTCACTTTACAGAAAACTGAATTCTAAAGAATATTAAGCATAATAATTATATACAAAAATATTCCGCTTGTCAAGTAATTTTTTTATTTGTTACAATCATTATACTGTTTTGAAATCAAATTTTAACATTTCTTGTCATTTTCTATATAAATATAGATAATTATGACATTTTATACAAAAACTTTATATTATTTATGTATAAATATGGTCTTTACTAACAAACTAATTTATGGTATAATCTAATATATAATGATATTATAATATTTAAGGAGTATAAATAATGGATGATTTTCTACAAGAGAATAAAGACCTTTTAAATATCAGCGATTTTCAGACTTATCTCTTTAATACAGGCGAAGGCTTTATGTCGTATGAGTTTTTGGGAGTACATAAACTAAAGCTTAACGGCAAAAGTGGTTGGAGATTTGCACTATGGGCTCCTAATGCAAAAAGCGTAAATGTATGCGGCGATTGGAACGATTGGCAAATTAACGGCTATCCTCTCGAAAAAATCGGCACAACAGGAATATGGTGCGGATTTTTTACAGACATTAATGCTCTTTCACATTATAAATATGTTATTGAAGCAAAGGATGGCGAGCTTTATTGGAAAGCAGACCCCTATGCATTTATGTGCGAACTGCGTCCGGGAACTGCATCGGTTGTGTATGATTTTGAAAAATTCAATTGGAGCGACAAGTGCTGGATTTTAGAACGCGAAAAAAAGGACCACCTTCACTCACCAATGAACATATATGAGGTGCACGCAGGCTCGTGGAGAGTGCACGATGACGGAAGTTTTTATAGCTATCAGGAGCTTGCAGATGAGCTTGTTCCGTATGTTGTGGATATGGGGTATACACACATTGAGTTAATGCCTCTTACCGAGTTTCCGTTTGACGGTTCGTGGGGATATCAGGTTACAGGGTATTTTGCTGCTACCTCACGGTATGGCACTCCCGAACAGCTTAAATATTTTATAGACAAGTGTCACAGTGCAAACATCAGCGTTATTATGGACTGGGTGCCTGCACATTTCCCCCGTGATGCACACGGTTTAAGAATGTTCGACGGCACTCCGCTTTATGAATACGGCGACTCACGTCTTGGCGAGCATAAATCATGGGGTACTCTTGTTTTCGACTATTCAAAGGGTGAGGTTATTTCATTTTTGCTGTCCTCTGCATATTTCTGGGCACACGAATATCACATAGACGGAATAAGAGTTGATGCAGTATCCTCTATGCTTTACCGCGACTACTCACGAAACGACGGTGAATGGATTGCAAATAAGTATGGCGGAAACGGAAATCTTGAGGCAGTTGATTTTTTACGTAAATTAAATAAAATCCTGTGTACCGAATTCCCTGGATTTTTAATGATTGCCGAGGAATCTACCGCATGGCCGTTGGTTACTGCACCGCCCGAGGATAACGGTTTAGGCTTTAACTTTAAGTGGAATATGGGTTGGATGAACGACACATTAAGATATATGTCTATGGACTCATATTTTAGAAAGGATAATCATTCGCTTTTAACGTTTGCAATGATGTATGCCTTTTCCGAGAATTTTATTCTACCTCTTTCGCACGACGAAGTGGTACACGGCAAGCATTCACTTATAGATAAGCAGTTTGGAACATACGAAGATAAATTTTCTTCGTATAGAGCATTTTTAGGCTACTATATGTCTATGTGCGGTAAAAAGCTTATGTTTATGGGCGGAGAAATCGGGCAATTTCTTGAATGGAAATACGACGATGAAATAGAGTGGCATTTGCTCGAAATGGATAAGCATAAAACACTCAAAAGATATGTAAAAGATTTAAATTTACTATATAAAAACAACGCACCATTCTGGGAAAACGACACAAGCTGGGACGGCTTTAAGTGGATAAACAGCAATGATAACGAAAATTCAGTTTTAACCTACATCAGAAAAAGTAAAAACACAGATGAAGATATTATAATTATTGTTAATTTTACACCGATATCAAGACCAATTTATGAATTTGGTGTAGAAAAAGCAGGTATATATGAGGTTATTCTCCATTCAAATTCCACCAAATACGGCGGAAACAGGCTTATTAACAATATGAAATTCCAAACCAGAGAAAATAGCGTGAATGAAATGGATTATTCCCTGTCTGTGCCGATAGACGGCAATTCAATAATGATGTTACACATAAAGAAAGACAACAAAACAACCAAATAGATATAATATTTTATTAGGAGATGATTTTATGATTAAAAAAGACTGTGTGGCAATGATACTTGCCGGCGGTCAAGGCTCAAGACTTGCTGCTCTCACAATAAACGTTGCAAAGCCAGCCGTACCGTTTGGCGGAAAATACAAAATAATAGACTTTCCGCTTTCAAACTGTGTTCATTCAGGCATTGATACAGTTGGTGTTCTAACCCAATACCAACCGCTTGAGCTTAACACATATATAGGTAACGGCAACCCCTGGGATTTAGACAGAAGTATGGGCGGTGTGTATGTTCTTCCGCCGTATCAGAGTGCACAGGCGGGCGAATGGTACAAGGGTACTGCGAATGCAATATATCAGAATTTGAGTTTTCTTGATACCTTCAATCCCGAGCACGTGCTTATTCTGTCGGGCGACCATATATATAAAATGCACTATGGCGAAATGCTTAAGGCTCACAAGGAGTCGGGTGCAGTTGCAACAATTGCAGTTATGCCTGTTCCGTGGGAGGAGGCAAGCCGTTTTGGTATAATGAATGTTGACGAAAACGGCACTATTGTGGAATTTGAAGAAAAACCAAAAGAGCCAAAGAGCAATCTTGCGTCTATGGGTATATATATATTCAAATATTCAGAGCTTAAAAAGTACCTTACCGACGACGAAAATAATCCAAATTCCTCCAACGACTTCGGAAAGAACATTATTCCGTCTATTCTAGACGACGGCAAAAAGCTTATGAGCTACCGCTTCGACGGATATTGGAAGGATGTTGGAACAATACAGTCGCTTTGGGAGGCTAATATGGACTTAATTGACTCTCCTCCTAAATTTGACGTAGACGACAGAAACTGGATTATATACTCAAGAAATCTTGCACGTACACCTCACTATGTGGGCAAGGGTGCAAAAATTAAAAACTCAAAGGTAACAGAAAGCTGTTCAATATACGGAAGTGTTGAACACAGTGTTGTTTCAGGCAGTGTGCATATTGGTGAAGGCTCTCTTGTTAAGGATTGCGTTATAATGCCAGGTGCATACATAGGCAAAAATGTTAAGCTTGAAAAAACAATTATAGGGCCTAACGCAATTATTGAGGATAATGTGTCGATAGGCTTAAAGGACGAAGAGAATAACCCATATGCTTCCGAAATGTGTACACACGGTATTGTGCTTATTGCAGAATCGGTAACAATAAAATCGGGAACGGATATTGCCAAAGGCAGTATGGTTGTAGAATAAATTGAAAGGGCGTGGAAAGTATGAGAAGAAACGATACAATGGGAATTATTCTCACAAGGGAAGATAACATCCCTCCAATTACCGATATAAGAGCAATTGATGCACTTCCGATTGCAGGAAGATACAGAATAATAGACTTTATAATTTCCTGTATGGCAAATGCAGGCATACAAAATATTGGTATTGCAACAACCTATAACTATTTCTCACTTATGGAGCACTTAAGAGTTGGCGAACCATGGGATTTAGACAGAAAAAATTGGGGCTTAAGAGTTCTGCCCCCAAATGTGGAAAAGAAGGGTATGAGCAAACCAAAGGGAACTGTTGACGTTCTCGATGGAATAAGAGATTATATTTCCTCCAGCACACAAACGTATGTTGTGCTGTCGTTTGGCAGCGGTATATATAACATAGATTTGAGCGAAGCGGTTGAGGATCACATAAACAAACAGGCTGATGTTACTATGATATATAAAGACAAAAGCAGTGATGAAATGACAGAAAATGATTTATCACGCTTCACTCTTTTGGAAATGGACGAAAACGAGAAAATCACAGATATTGCCATTGAGCCGTTTTATCCAAACTCATCTATAGTATTTATGGAAATGCTTATTATGGAAAAGGCACTTCTTGAAAGCATTATTGATGAATGTACATCTCGCGGTGAAACCGATTTTATGAAAGATGCAATTGTAAAAAGGGTTTCCTCGTTAAGAATTTTTGGACATAAATATGAAGGTGCTGCAAAGAAAATAGACTCTATGAAATCATATTTTGATGCAGGAATGTCGTTTTTGTGCGATGATTTCAGAAAAGCAATATTTAACAACGAGCGACCAATCCAGACACGTTCCACAGCACAAAGCCCCACCTCGTACGGCGAAGATGCAGTTACCCAAAATTGCTTTATTTCCGACGGCGGAAAGATAGAGGGCGAAGTATACGACAGTATTCTGTCACGTAGAGTTGTTGTGGGCAAGGGTGCAGTAGTTAAAAACTCAATTATAATGCAAGACTGCGTTATAGAAGACGGTGCACAGGTAACAAATGTTGTACTCGACAAGGATGTTCGTGTAACTAAAGACAGAAAGCTTATAGGTGCAAAATCGTATCCTCTTGCAGTGGAAAGAGGCACTGTAATTTGAAATATAGCTACGAAAGGAATGACTATTTACTATGAAGGTTTTATTCGCCTCCTCGGAGGTTGCTCCGTTTGTTAAAACAGGCGGTCTTGGTGATGTTGCAGGCTCACTTCCAACCACATTAAGAGAAAAAGGCATTGATGCACGTGTTATTATGCCTTTATATAAGGCAATTCCGCAACAGTACAAAGATAAAATGAGATATATAACAAACATATATGTGGATATATCGTGGCGAAAGCAGTATGCAGGCATATTTGAGCTTGAATATAACGGATGTATATATTATTTTATAGATAACGAGTTTTATTTTGGCGGTGATAAGCCATACGATTTTATACATCTTGATTGCGAAAAGTTTATATTCTTTTCTAAAGCCGTACTGTCAATTCTGCCAACAATAGATTTTCGCCCCGACGTTATAAACTGCAACGATTGGCAAACAGCTGCTATCCCTGTATTTTTAGACACCTTCCTTGATAATCAGTTTTATTGTGGAATAAAAACGGTTATGACAATACACAATCTGCGTTTTCAAGGCAGATGGGATTTTAACAAAATAAAAGATGCTATGGGTATAAGCGACTACTACTTCACACCCGATAAGCTTGAATTTTATAACGACGCAAATCTGCTAAAGGGCGGTATTGTGTATGCCGATATGGTAAGCACTGTGTCCGACACATATTCAAAGGAAATAACAACTCCGTTCTTTGGCGAGGGTTTAGACTCACTACTTTTAGCAAGACAAAACTCACTGCGTGGTATTGTAAACGGAATTTCATACACCGACTGGAACAGCGCAAAGGATAAGTATATATACAAAAATTACACATCAAGGTCAATAGGCAATAAAAAGATAAATAAAACAGAGCTGCAAAAAGAGCTTGGTTTACCCGTAGACGAAAATATAATGATGATTGGTATTATATCACGTCTTACCGACCAGAAGGGCTTGGACCTGATTGCATATAAGCTTGATGAGCTTTGTTCAAGCAACGCACAAATTGTGGTGCTTGGCACAGGCGATGAAAAGTATGAAAATCTTTTCCGCCACTATGCGTATAAGTATCCCGATAAGTTTAGTGCACAAATATATTTTTCAAACGAATTGTCGCATAAGATATATGCTGCATCTGATGCATTCCTGATGCCGTCACTGTTTGAGCCATGCGGTCTTTCACAACTTATAAGTATGCGTTACGGCACTGTTCCGATTGTGCGTGAAACGGGCGGTCTTAAAGATACTGTTCTTCCCTACAACGAATACACAGGCGAGGGCACAGGCTTTTCATTTGCAAACTACAATGCCGATGAAATGCTTGGCACTATATACTATGCATTAAAAACCTACTATGAAACTCCCGATAAGTGGAAGAAAATAGTTAAAAATGCAATGGCTGTGGATTATTCGTGGAACACAAGTGCAGATAAATATATAGAAATGTATCGTGAAATAACGCAAATTTATGATGATATAAAATCACATGAAGAACAAGAAAAAACAAAATAATTATATAGAGAGGTAACTATTAATATGGCAACAAAGTCAACCAAAACATCACAGACAAAATTAAATGCAGAGCAAGAGGCTCTTAAAAAAGAAATTATAGGAAAAATATCAAGACATTTCGGCAAAGTGCTCGACGATGCAACTCCAAGAATGGTATATACTGCCTGTGCTTTAACTGCACGCGACAAAATTATGGAGATGTGGTCACACTCACACAAACAGGTTAAGCAGGAGGGCTCAAAAAAGCTATACTATCTTTCATTTGAGTTCCTTATGGGCAGACTATTAAGCACAAATGTGTTAAATCTTATGCAAACCGAAAACTACGAGGCAGTGCTAAACGACCTTGGCTATTCGCTAAACGAAGTAGCAGAGCTTGAAAATGATGCAGGCTTGGGCAATGGCGGTCTTGGCAGACTTGCAGCATGCTTTATAGATTCACTCACAACACTTGATTTACCTGCATACGGATGCACAATACGTTATGAATACGGTCTGTTCCAGCAAAAGATTGTAAACGGATACCAGACAGAACTGCCCGACCCGTGGCTTGAATACGGAAATGCGTGGGAGATTGCACGTCCCGAAGAAGCTGTTGAGGTAAAATTTGGCGGTAATGTGTGGTCGGAATGGGTTGACGGACAGCTTACCTTCCACTACGACAATGTGCGTACAATACTTGCAATGCCATACGACGTACCTCTTGTGGGCTACGACTCAAAAATTGTAAATAAATTAAGACTATGGAGTGCAAAATCTCCTAACCATATGAATATGCAGGCATTCAATCAGGGCGATTATGTGCGTGCTCAGGAGGAAAAAGAGCTTGCCGAGGTAATATCAAAGGTGCTATACCCCGAGGATAATCATACAGAGGGTAAAGAATTAAGATTAAAGCAACAATATTTCCTTGTTTCATCAACATTGCAATGGATATTACGTGAATTTGAGCAAAGAAACGGTGCAAACTGGCAAAATCTGCCCGATAAGGTTGTTATTCATATAAACGACACACATCCCACAATGGCAATTCCCGAGCTTATGCGTATTCTTATGGACGAAAAACGACTTGGTTGGGACGAGGCATGGGATATTGTTACCAAAACCTTTGCCTACACAAACCACACTGTATTATCGGAAGCACTTGAAAAATGGCCGCAGGATATGTTCCGCAGAATTTTACCGCGTCTTTATATGATTATAGAAGAAATGCAAAATCGTCTTCAATCAAGACTTGATGCATTCTACCCAGGCGACGCTCCAAAGCATAAGTGGATGGCTATTTTAGCCGATAATCAGGTGCATATGGCAAATATCTGTCTTGCAAGCTGTTTTGCAATAAACGGTGTATCACAGCTCCATACAGAAATTTTAAAGAATGATATCTTTAGAGATTACTATATAATGGATAAAGACCGTTTCCACGCAATAACTAACGGTATCACTTTTAGACGTTGGATTATGAATTGCAATCCCGATTTAGCTTCACTTATATCATCAAAGATAGGTGATGGTTGGAAAAAGGATTATAACGAGCTTAAAAAACTTGCAAAATTTGCCGAGGACGAAGCCTTCCAAAAAGCATTTGCTGATATTAAATACAATAACAAGGTTAATTTAGCCAAATATATAAAGGAGCATAATAATATAGACGTTGACCCCAATTCAATATTTGATGTTCAATCAAAACGTCTGCACGAATATAAGCGTCAGCTTATGAATGTGCTGCATATAATTGCTCAATATCATATGCTTATAGAAAATCCTAATATGGAGTTTTATCCAAAAACATATATATTCGGTGCAAAGGCCGCACCAGGCTATGTAAGAGCAAAGCTTATTATAAAGCTTATAAACTCCGTTGCGGATATGATTAATAACGACGAGAGAATAAACGGCAAAATAAAGGTTGTATTTTTAGAGAATTACAGTGTGTCAATTGCTGAAAAGCTTATAATTGCAGCTGATGTTTCGGAGCAGATATCCACTGCAGGCAAGGAAGCCTCGGGCACAGGTAATATGAAATTTATGCTAAACGGTGCCATCACCTGTGGAACTCTTGACGGTGCAAATGTTGAAATGTTAGAGCA
Organism: Clostridia bacterium; assembly: GCA_045649025.1. GTDB lineage: Bacteria > Bacillota > Clostridia > UBA1381 > UBA1381 > Ornithomonoglobus_A. The sequence goes on from JAZRPB010000006.1 coordinate 164,485, forward strand.
AGTCGGCAAAGATAACATATATATCTTCGGTCTTAAAGAAGACGAGGTTGCCGCACGCACTAAATTTGCTTCAAACAATACCGACGAGGTTAAGTCTATTTATGCTCAAAATCCATTGCTTCGTCACGCACTCGACTCACTTATAGACGGAACAATAGTTCCAGGTGCAACAAAAATGTTCTATGATTTGTATAACACATTATTGTTTGGAGATAACGGTGTGCCGGATGTGTATATGGTTATACGTGATTTTGAAGAGTATATGAAAACACAGGAGCAGATTTCTGTTGATTACCAGAATAAGAAAAAATGGTGGAAAATGGCTATAATGAATACTGCAATGGCAGGTTTCTTCTCGAGCGACAGAACAATATCAGACTACAATAAGAAGATTTGGCACTTAAAACCAATAAAGTAGTATAAAAAAGAGGGATAGAAATTATAAAAAAATAGTGTTTTTTATTTCCAATCCCTCAGTCGCATTCGCGACAGCTCCCTTTACACAAGGGAGCCTTTTTACCTATACAAATATTATAATTGGAGAAATTGTATGAATATTGAACATAATTCGCAAGAGCTTTTTTACAGAAGTCCCTTTGGTGCACTAAAATGCGATGATGAGCTTACACTTCGTATTGCAATTGCCAACACAGGCATACCGCACTATGTAAAATGCATATATAATGCCGAGGGCGAAGATAAAGCAGGTCTTGATATGTGCTATGTTTTTAGTGTAAATAACAGCAATATATATCAAGCAAGCATAAAAATGCCATCTTCACCCACACTATTGTGGTATTACTTTGAAGTAAAAACAGACGACGGTGTCTTTTACTATGGCAACAACAAAGAAGGTCTTGGCGCTTTAGGTGAAAGTTATACCACCCTCCCCGCCTCTCTTTTTCAAGTTACCGTTTATGATAAATGCTACACAACACCCGATTGGTTTAAAAAAAGCATTGCGTATCAAATATTTCCCGACCGTTTCTGTAATGGTAATGATGACGGTGCTTTTTTAGGGAACAGAAATGATATTATAAAAAGAAACTGGAACGATACGCCATTTTACAAAACAGAGCAATTTGGCGGTGAGTATAAGTGTAACGACTTCTTTGGCGGCAATCTGTCAGGTATTATAAAAAAGCTACCCTACCTTAAGGAGTTGGGCATTAGCGTTATTTACTTAAACCCCATTTTTAGGGCATATTCCAATCACAAATACGACACAGGCTCCTACGAGGAAATAGACGAAATGTTTGGTGATGAAAAAATCTTTTGTGCATTATGCAATGAAGCCGAAAAAATGGGTATAAAAATAATCCTCGACGGTGTGTTCAATCACACAGGCTCGGATAGTATGTATTTTAACAAAAACGGCACTTATAACAGTGTGGGAGCGTACCAATCACAAGCCTCACCATACTATTCGTGGTATAAATTCAACAAGTGGCCCGAGGAATACGAGTCGTGGTGGGGCATAAAAACTCTGCCCCACGTGGAAGAGGAAAGCGAAGAATTAAGGAAATACCTGTTAAGTGACGAAAATGCTATAATAAAAAAATGGTTAAAGCTTGGTGCTTATGGGTGGCGGCTTGATGTTGTTGATGAGCTTCCCGATTTTTTTGTGAAGGAATTAAGAGAAAATGCAAAAAAGGCAAAGGACGATTGCGTTATTATAGGCGAGGTGTGGGAGGATGCATCTAACAAGGTTGCATATAGCAAGCTGCGTGAATATTTCTGGGGAGACGAGCTTGATTCTGTTATGAACTATCCAATGCGTGACGCACTCATTGGAGCTGCACTCGGTACTATTGATGCCAACACACTAAACAGACGTCTTATGAGCTTAAAGGAAAACTATCCCCCACAAGCATACTATTCACTTTTAAATATGGTATCAAGCCACGATACCGCAAGAATTTTAACTATTATGGGTGCGGGTGATTTACTAAATGAAAGCAAAGACTTTAAGGCAACCTTCACTCTTTCGGGCGACAGACTCGATATTGCAAGAAAGAGAACAATGCTTATTTTATCTATGCAAATGACATTACCAGGTGTACCCTGTATATATTACGGTGATGAGCTTGGTATGCAGGGCTTTGAGGACCCGTTTTGCCGAGGTACATTTCCATGGGATAAGGTTGATGATAACAATGATATGTATAACCATTTCCATAAAATGATACAGCTTCGTAATTCGTCTGATGCTTTCTCCACAGGTGAGTTTGAGTGTGTGTATAAAATAGGCTCTGTTTATGGATTTATTAGGTATAACAATGATGAAAAATATATCATTCTTGCCAATTTTTCAAATAACAATGAGCGTATACGTCTTGATATTGCAAGATATAACATACACAATATGGTGTCTGTAATAAATGAAAATGACACCCTTTTATCAGAAAGCGGCATTTATTTTACAGATATAAATGCATATTCCGTTAATGTGTATAAAACAAGGGGTTGTTAAAAAAGTGCAGACCGCAAAAAGCGGGAAAATTAGATAATATAAAGGGGGTTGTTTATAAACAACCCCCTTGTTATTTCAACATTTTCTCTTATCCAAAATATCTCTTTAAAAGTCCCTCAAGGGCTCTGCCATGTCTTGCTTCATCGCGCGCCATCTCGTGAGATAAATCGTGAATTGCGTCCAAGCCGTTCTTCTTTGCACAAGCTGCAAGGTCGAACTTACCCTTTGTTGCACCATATTCACAGTCAACTCTCCACTTAAGATTATCCTTTGTTGTAGCCTTCATATTAGGCTCTAAATCCTCACCTAAAAGCTCTGCAAATTTCGCTGCGTGCTCTGCTTCCTCAAAAGCTGCCTTTTCCCAATACAAGCCAACCTCGGGATAACCCTCTCTGTGAGCAATTCTTGCCATACAAAGATACATTCCAACCTCTGCACATTCACCATTGAAGTTTGCCATTAATTGCTCAAAGATATATTTCTTATCCTCTTCACTGATGTCGGGATTGTTCTTAACAGTTTTTGCATAAACACCATATTCGTGCTCTGCTGCAAGAGGTGCATCCTCATCCATAATCATAAACTTTTCTGCCCCCACCTTACATACAGGACACTTTTCGGGCGCTTTATCTCCCTCGTGAACGTAACCACATACTGAACATACATACTTTGCCATATCTTTTTCCTCCTTAAAAATAATTTTTATTATACTACTTCTTTTTCACTCTTTTTGCATTCGCTGCATACGCCATAGAAAGTGAGTGACTGACTTTCTATAATACACCCGAGGCTTTGCTCGGTCTTTTCCCTTATATCATATAATTTAGGGATATCTGCATCTAAAACCGCCTTACACTCGTTACATACAAAATGTGCGTGATGTGCAGTAAAGCCATCAAATCGTTCCTTGTCTGAAATGATGTCTAATTTTAATATATCGCCACTCTGTGCAAGCTTTGCAAGATTACGATATACAGTACCAAGACTTATATTGGGAATTGCTTTTCTTAATTCTTCATATACCCAATACGCCGTCGGATGTGAACGCGTACTTCTTAAAACTCGCAGCAACGCTTCACGTTGTTTTGAATAATTCATATCTACACGTCCTCTCTAAAAAGTGATAATGATTATCACTTTTCTATATTATATCACTATATAACCCATTTGTCAATAGAAAAATAAAAAAATTTTAATTTAAAAAAGAGTTCAGTGTTTTGAACTCCTTTTTCACATCTTTATTCTTCTTTGTCTTTCACATATCCCGTAAGCTTTTCTATGGTGCGTATTGGTGCATCGTGTGCGGTACCCCATTCCATATCCTTGTTTCGATAATCAAATTTAAGTGTAAATTTGTGTATGTCGTTTTGTACTCTTAAAAGCTCTTTTTCCTGTTTTTCCAACAGTGCCTTTGTAAATTCTTGTATATCTGCACCTTTAAGCGATTTTGGTATCATATCTGCCACTGCACTTGTGTGCTTTAAGCAAAGTCCCTTCGATTTTTCAAACTTACTTTTAAAATCATTGTCCTTTGCCCACATATATAAAAGCACATCTATGTATCTGTTCATAGTACGGTCTATTTTTTTACATACCATACAACCGCTATTTACATCATTAAGCCATTTTGAAAGCATTTGTGACCTGTTGGTGCTCTTTTTTAATAGTCCAATCTTTGTGCTCTCTAATACCGCTTCCTTTACACTCTGTAGCTCCTTTCTTATCTGTTCAAGGCGTGTGTCGAGAACAAGTGCCAGACTTAATTTATTTTGCATTTTAAACATCATCGAAAGATGCGTGTTGCAAAAGCCCGTGTTATTGGATAATTCCCTGTGGTCTGCCTCCATCATAGCAGCACCCATTTCATAGTCAACAGCCTCATTTTCAAGACGCTCCTCTAAAACACACAAGGGACATTCACAATCAATTTCATAAACTTCATTAACAGGTATTGTGTATATTTTCTCTTTCATTTTTTATATAACCTTTCAAAAAATTTTAATAATTCTCTTATTTTAGTGTTGCAATTCCTTAATATAAGAAAACTGCATAGTTTAATATATTGCATCCTTACTTTAGTACCATATACATTGTGCCACAAAATATGTGTATTGTCAATATAATTGTTTGAAATTAAAAGACATATTTTCTACACCTTTTTACAACATTTATATAAAGACCTTATAATCTACATACCCACCTACTTGTTATATTTTTGTGCAAAACTGTTATATTATTGTTTGCGAAAGCATATAATTATGAAAAAAATTCTAAAATTTGTTTTTTTGACAAAAAACAGTTTAATTTTTCCATTATGTGTGGTATAATAAAATAGTGTAACAATAAAATGTTTACAAGGTGTAAACCATAAAAAATATAGGAGGATATTAAAATGACACAAAACAAAACAGTTAAAGCATGGCTTGATGAAATGGTTGCTATGTGTAAGCCCGAATCAATCGTTTGGATTGACGGTTCAGAGGCTCAACTTGAAGAGTTGAGAGCAGAGGCTGTTTCAACAGGTGAAATCATTAAGCTAAACGACGAAAAGCTTCCAGGCTGTTATTATCACAGAACAGCTGAAAACGACGTTGCCCGTGTAGAAGACAGAACATTTATCTGTACTGAAACAGAGGAGGAGGCAGGTCCTATAAACAACTGGATGGCTCCAAAAGAAATGTACGCTAAATTGAGTGCACTTTATGATGGTGCTATGAAGGGCAGAACAATGTATGTTATCCCTTATTCAATGGGTCCTGTTGGCTCACCATTCTCAAAGATTGGTATTGAGCTTACAGACAGTATCTATGTTGTACTAAATATGGCTATTATGACAAGAGTTGGTAAGGCGGTAATCGACGAGCTTGGTGATAACTCTGATTTCGTTAAATGTCTGCACGCTAAAAAAGATGTTAACCCCGATGAAAGATATATTGTTCAATTCCCACAGGATTCAACAATATGGTCAATCAACTCTGCATACGGCGGTAACGTATTGTTAGGTAAGAAGTGTTTTGCGTTAAGAATTGCATCATATCTTGGTATGAAGGAAGGCTGGATGGCAGAGCATATGCTTATTCTTGGTTTAGAGAATCCACAAGGTGAGGTTAAGTACATCTGTGCTGCATTCCCATCAGCTTGCGGTAAAACAAACCTTGCAATGCTTATTCCACCAGAATATCTAAAGGCTCAAGGCTATAAGGTATGGACTGTTGGTGACGATATAGCTTGGCTACGTCAAGGTCCTGATGGCAGACTTTATGCTATTAACCCTGAAGCAGGTTTCTTTGGTGTTGCACCGGGTACATCTGTAAAAACAAACTTTAATGCATTAGAGTCAACAAAGAAGGGCACAATCTTCACAAACGTTGCTATAAATAACGACGATATGACAGTTTGGTGGGAAGGTCTTGATAAGAATCCTCCTGTTAATGCAACAGAGTGGAAGGGTGCTAAAGTAAACGGCGTTGAATTCTCTGAAGAAGGCAACAAGCTTGCTCACCCCAACTCAAGATTTACAGCTCCTGCTGTAAACTGCCCATGTATTTCAAAGGAATTTGAAAACCCCGCAGGTGTTCCTGTTGAAGCTATCGTATTCGGCGGCAGACGTGCTAAATGTGCTCCGTTGGTATATCAATCAAGAGATTGGCAGCACGGCACATTCGTTGGTGCTACAATGGCTTCTGAAACAACTGCTGCAGCTGCAGGTGCAGTTGGTGTTGTAAGACGTGACCCAATGGCTATGAAGCCGTTTGTTGGCTACAATATGGCAACATACTGGAACCACTGGTTAGAAATGGGTAAGAAGCTTGGCGACAAGGCTCCAAAGATTTTCAATGTTAACTGGTTTAGAAAAGACGACGACGGCAACTTTATGTGGCCTGGCTTTGGCGATAATATGAGAGTTCTTCTTTGGATTCTTGACAGATGTGCAGGCAAGGTTGACGCCGATGAGGTTGCTATCGGTTATGTTCCAAAGCCTGAAGATATCGACATTAAAGACCTTGATATGACTATTGAAGACGTTAAGGCTCTACTTACAGTAGATAAGGAAGTATGGCTTGAGGACGTTGAAAACATCAAGGAATACTTTGCACAATTCGGCGATAAGCTTCCAAAGGAAATGGCAGACGAGCTTGCTAAATTGGAAGCAAATCTTAATAAGTAATTATTATATAAAAAGCTGACTGATTAAATTAAACCGACCCCACAAAAGTTAGATTAAAAATCCAACAATTGTGAGGTCGGTTTTTTTAAATAATTACCCACAAAGTCATAAATTATTCATAAAATATTCATATAATGCAAAAAAATTAATAATTATTCATAAAAAAATGTTATTTTGCATAAAATGTATTTTCAAATAAAACTAATATTAGTAATATTTACAGGGTTGTAAAATGTCGTAAAATGTGATAAAATATTGGTTAAGTTAGTATAAAAATGATATTATGCTAAACTCAAGGAGGTATTTAAAATGTCATACGCAAAGCGAGTATTAGAAGATTTACAGAAAAAGAATCCTAATGAGCCTGAATTTATTCAAGCTGCAACAGAAATTCTTGAAACATTAGAGCCAGTTTTGGAAAAGCATCCTGAATATGAAAAGGCTGCTCTTCTTGAGAGAATGGTTGAGCCTGAAAGACAGATAATGTTCAGAGTTCCATGGGTAGACGACAATGGTAATGTACAGGTAAACAGAGGCTACAGAGTACAGTTTAACAGTGCTATAGGTCCATACAAGGGCGGTATAAGACTTCACCCATCAGTAAACTTAAGCATTATAAAGTTCCTTGGTTTTGAACAAACCTTCAAGAATGCACTTACAACACTTCCTATGGGCGGCGGCAAAGGCGGTTCAGACTTCGACCCAAGCGGTAAGTCGGATCGTGAAATTATGGCATTTTGTCAAAGCTTTATGACAGAACTATTCAGACATATTGGTGCTGATACAGATGTTCCTGCAGGCGATATTGGTACAGGTGCAAGAGAAATCGGCTATATGTTTGGTCAATATAAGAGATTAAAGAACTGCTACGAGGGCGTTCTTACAGGTAAAGGCCTTTCATACGGCGGCTCACTAATCCGTCCTGAAGCAACAGGCTTTGGTGCAGTTTACTACACAGTAAAAATGCTTGAGCACTTTGGTGACAGCATAAAGGGCAAGACTTTTGCAGTTTCAGGCTTTGGTAATGTTGCTTGGGGCACTGTTATAAAGGTAAACGAGCTTGGCGGTAAGGTTGTTACAATTTCAGGTCCAGATGGCTACATCTACGATGAGGACGGCGTAAACACACCTGAAAAGATTGACTTTATGCTTGAAATGAGAGCATCAGGCCGTAACAAAGTTCAAGATTACGCAGATAAGTTTGGTGTTCCATTCTATGCAGGCCAAAAGCCATGGGGCGTTAAAGCAGATATTCTTATGCCTTGTGCTACTCAAAATGAGGTTGGTTTAGAAGAAGCAAAGAAGATTGTTGAAAACGGCGTTAAATATTATGTTGAAGTATCAAATATGCCTACAACAAACGAGGCTGCTGCATACTTAAAGCAAAATGGTGTTATTGTTGCTCCTTCAAAGGCTGTTAACGCAGGTGGTGTTGCAGTTTCAGGTCTTGAAATGAGCCAGAACTCAATGAGATACAGCTGGACAGCTGAAGAAGTAGATGAAAAGCTAAAGAGAATTATGTCCGACATTTTCGACAGCTCAATAAAGGCTGCTAAAGAATGTGGTATGGATGATGACCTTGTTGCAGGTGCTAACATTGCAGGCTTTATGAAGGTTGCAGAGGCTATGATGGCACAAGGTGTTTGCTAATTACATAATAAATATGCATAAAAAAAGGACTTCAAAGTCCTTTTTTTTATGCATCTATATAAACATTGCCATCTGTATTTGTTTCTATTCTCCACACAGGTCTTAATGTGGTTAATTCCTTGGAGGTATCGGTGAGCATATAGCCAAGCTCTATTGATTTTATTTCCATTTGCTTATCGTTTACATTATCCTGTGCAAACAGAATAAGTGCGTCGGCAACAGGCTTTGCCTCTCTCTTATCACGTGATGGTGATTTGGGGTAATACCATTTGCCATCAAGCTGCACAAGACCTGTATCGTTAAATTCAACACTTATACAATTATTAAATATACGTAAGCCCTCTGCTTTTTTTATAATGTCGAAGCGTACACTTTTCTCGTTTTCACTAATAACCATATTACTTCCGTCTATGTTAAAGCCAAGACCTTGCAGTAATTTCTGCACTTGTTTTTTTGCCTCGTTTGGCTTTATTTTTTTTGCAATATCCTCACCAAGCTCGCCTGTGGGCTTAAATGAAAAGTCTGTGCCCTGAAACTTAACCGTTCCCGTGTCGGAGGTATATGTTTCGGCAAGAACAGACGGCTCTTTGCCTAATATGTTATGGCTGACTGCGGTTTTATCTACCGTAATGCTTTCCAAATCCATATCTATAACATATTTTCTTTCAATGTCAACAATATCTTCATCAATCCTTATACCGCATTCACCAAGATACGAAACAAGCTTATACACCGTTTCATCGCTATACTTAGTATCCTTGGTAAACATAAGCAAAAAGCACACCGCAGCCATCATAAAAAAGACAACTATTAACAATACAATCTTAACAAAATAATTTTTCATAATATATGCTCTCTTTTACGTTGTTTCAGGTGTGGGTATTGTGATTGTTACTTCTGTACCCTTGTTAAGCTCACTTGTAATTTTAATTTTACCGTTAAAGAATTTTTCTATTGTCTGCTTTGCAATAGCAAGACCAAGACCTGTTCCGCCCTTATCACGAGAACGTGCCTTATCAACACGGAAAAATCTGTCGAATATCTTTGGCAACTGTTCTTCGGAAATACCAATACCTGTATCTGCAACCTTAATTTGTATATCCTTATATACCTTGGAGGTATAAATTGTAATAGAACCGCCGTCACGTGTATACTTTATAGCATTGGTCACTATATTTGTTATAACTCTGTCAAGACCGTCACGATAGCCCATAATTATTGGTATTTCGTTTATTCTTCTGTGTGTTAATGATATATTCTTCTTTTTAGCAGTAAATATGTTTCTTTCTATGATATTATCCACCAACGCACGCACATCAATCTCATCAATACGCTTAACGTATGCCTGATTTTCATCAAGCTGCGACAGTGTTAAAAAGTCGCTTATCATACGTGTCATTCTGTCTGCCTCCGACGTAATTGTACCAAGAAAACGTGTTCTTAATTCCACGTCTGCTTCAGGCGAATCGGAAAGCATTTCCGCATATGATTTTATTGTGGTTAGAGGTGTTCTTAACTCGTGTGATACGTTTGATACAAAATCACGACGCGACTTTTCAAGACGCTCCTGCTTTGTTATATCGTGAATAATAACAATTATTCCACCTGTTTTATTTTCGAGTGTGAATGTTGCAAAGCTTAAAGTTAAAAATTGCTCATCAACCTTTATCATTCTTTCTGTTTCTGCCTCATCATCACTCTTAACATATAAAATGTCGCCAAGTGTTATATTTGCATTCAATTCCTTGAAAAATCTGTCGAATGTGATGTCATCAAGATATTTTCTGCCAAGAAGCTTTTGTGCTTCATTGTTAAAATGAATAAGCCTGCCGTTTATGTCAAATGCAAGAATACCATCGGTCATATTCTGTAATATGGTTTCGATTTTGTTCTTCTCCTCATTTGCCGCGGCAGTTGCTTCGTTACCTTTTTGGGCAAGCAAAACAAGCATATTGGTCATTTGACCAACCTCGTCTTTTATATCGCTTTCTTCAAGTGCGTTTATGTCGCCCTCGGTTAAAAGACGTGCCTTTTCTGTTAGCGCTTTTATTGGATTTGTTATATCGGTAGCAAATGCAACACCTATCACAAATGCAATTACACCAGCAATCAACCACGATACAATCAACATATAAAACAACCAATTAACCGCCGTTTTTCTATCGTAGCAATCATCTCTTATATAAATAATATATCGGATTTGTGCTCCGTTCATAATAGGATAGGCATAATCTATGTATGAGGTTGTGATGGCATTTTCCAAATCCTCACTGCCACGCATTGCACTTAACAGCGTTTCGGTGTGATCACCATTATGCTCTCTGCTTGAATATAAAAATCTTCCGTCTTTATCAACCACCGAGAAATATCTTGAGGGCGATATTCCAAGATTAGTGGCATTTGCACTCATCAGCTCTGTTATTTTTGAGATACCATAGCTGTTATCCTCTTCAAAAACAATAGCCTCGCCCGAGCCGTCAACAGGTGCAGTGCTTGTGTTTGCAAGCTCTGTTAATTGCTTTTTAAAATCATCATTAAAGACTTTGGATATATCATTATTAAAATTTTTCTGATAGCGCAGCGATACTCCAAGCATAGCAGTTGCCGAGCATATAGCCTGCATAACAACCACAAGCAAAACAAAGTATACCACTATCTTCCACTTTATACTTTTAAACAACTATAAAACTCCTTGCAAAACTCATGGAATTATTTATTGAAATAGTATCCCAAGCCTCTTTTTGTTATAATATATTTAGGTAAGCTGGGGTCATCTTCAATCTTTTCACGCAAACGTCTTACCGTAACGTCGACAGTACGCACGTCGCCATAGTATTCATATCCCCACACATTTTCTAATAGCTTCTCACGTGAGAAAATCTTATCGGGTTGAGTTGCCAAAAACTTTAACAGTTCAAATTCTCTTAATGTGATATCAACTGTTTCTCCGCCCTTTAATACTTCATATCTTTCAATATTTATAGATAAATCGCCCGAAACAACAGTATTCACATCTGATGACGGATTAACAGGCTCTGGCACTTCGTATGCACTTCTTCTTAAGTTTGCTCTTACTCTTGCCGTTAATTCTCTTGCCGAATATGGCTTTGTGATGTAGTCATCGGCACCCAATTCAAGTCCCAACACCTTATCAACCTCGTCCTCACGTGCGGTAAGCATAATAATGGGCACACTCGAACGGTCTCTTACACGTCTGCAAACCTCAAAGCCGTCCATACCAGGAAGCATAACGTCGAGCAAAATAATATCGGGGTTTTCATTTAGAGCCATTTCAAGACCTTTAACTCCATCAAATGCCGAGATTGTTCTGTATCCTTCTTTTTCAAATTTAAATGCAAGTATATCATTGATGTTTTTTTCATCTTCAATTATAAGTATTGTCTTTTCCATTGTTACTTTTACTAACTCCTCTCACAAATTTTCTTTAAAAAGCGTTCGTTACATTTGTTTCTCTACAGTTACATCTATTGTATCAAATAATTACAAATTTATCAAGTATATTTTAGAATTTTATTAAAATTATTGCATTTTCTTCTTGGTTTTTGTGCATAACGAATATATGTAAATTTATTACATCTCCTTTAGGGGATAGGAAAAAAAGATGCAGAATAAACAAACCGAACTGAAAAACAAAGTTATTGCTTTGTTTTTCAGGTTACCTGAAGGCGTACGCTTGTACGTCGAATGGTGAGGTTTGTTTGTAGCAAAAGGCATTATATAAAAAGAAAAATATTGCCCAAAAGCAATATTTTTCCACATACAGTATAAAATTTTTATTTTTAAGGGGTAAATAACATTATGCAAGCCTCTTTATTTTTTGCCTTTTGCGGTCTGCGCTTTTTTAACATCCCCCTCACAAATTAGCTATCGTATACACTGTCATAATACGCTTCGTTGTATCTCAAATTCTGATTATATTTTTGTGAGTGTCCCAACGAATCCACAATCCCGTTATTTACCGCCTCATAATACGATTGATAATCATCACCGTAATATTCGGCTTGTCTTTCGGGGTCCTCAACGGTCATTTCGTTATCATAACCAAAATTTTCCCATATAAGAGTTCTTAACTCATTCATATTCGGCACAAGCATAGACTGATTTTCAGCACTATCATATGCATCCACACCGGGAACTGTTATTGTGTTTATGTTAACAGACGAAATGTTGGTTAAATACTTTGAATACTTAATAACATCAGATACTGTTACATTTGTATCAATATTATCAACAACATCTTTAAATATAGACGGAACCTTTAATATCAACGAGGCATTAAGCTTCTGGTCGGCAAGTGCCTTTATAAAGTCCTGTTGAAGCTTTATTCTGCCTATGTCACCGTCGACATAGCCTTGTCCCTTATTATTCTTTCTGTATCTTAAAAGATGTACAACCTCTGTACCATTTAAATCGTGGTTACCTGGCGGAAGATTTATATGCAGGCTTTGAATAGGGTCATCATATACCATACCCATACCATCGCCATGCACGTCGGGAATATCAAAGTTGACAGGTCCTAAATCATTCATTATCTGTGCCACTGCATCGAATGAAAATTCTATATAGTAGTTTATTGGAACACCTGTAAGTCTTGATACTGCACCGCACACTCCTTCCGGACCGCCTATCTCGCCGTTCTCATAGAGATATGCGTGTGCTGCATTTATCTTTTGATATCTGTTTCCCACAAAAACTCTTGTATCTCTGGGTATAGACAAAACACTCACCTTGTTTTGTTCACTGTCGTATTGAGCAAGCATTATGGCATCAGTTCTTAAGCCGTCCATATCCACACAGGTTAAAAGAACATTGATTTTTCCGTCGTCCGCTTTTACCGTGCCACCGTTATCAACAATACCGATATCGCCGAGCATTGAGGAAAAGTTGCAGCCAAGTGCAAGTGCACCCACACACAGTATAACTGCAAGTGATACTCCTAAAACCTGAAAGTATCTTTTTACATTAAACTTCATTAAAAGAGCTTCTCCATTTCTTAATTGTTACACTCTATTATACATCTATTTGCGAAAAATGTCAATTATAGAACTATTAACAATTCTTTTCGTTATATTAAAATTCTGTTACAAAGGCATAAATGCATTCATTACGGTTTGCACAGCGTCTATGTTCCCTTTCGGATATGTTATAAGGAAATAGATCATATCGTTATTCTTCTTTTTTATACAGTGCAGCATTGATGTGTCGCCGCTTGTTATATCCAAACACGAAAACTCCATACCTGCAATTTCAGCATATGATATTTCCTTGCCTATCTGTGCAGTTGGTATTTGGGCATAGCCGTTTGAAATACCGCCAAGATACTCTGCCTCGCTATACTTGCCTTTGTTTTTATCAACTGCAACTATAACCTGCACATCGCCCTGTTCGTTGTGTATAATAGCCTCGTAGCTCATATCCTCGGTAGTACCTGTATCCTCTAAAAGCTGCTCCATTATAGCGTCCATCTGCTCGTGGTTATACATTGTATACCCTTGGGGAAGATTGAACTTTATACCAATATATTCACTCACAAAGCTGTTTTCATTAACCTCACCCTGTTCATAAACTTCGTTGGTATTATTATTCTCGCCATTATTCTTCTCATCTTGCGTTTGTACTTCTTCGCTTTGGACTTCTGCTTCGTCCTCCTCTAAAGCTTCCTTATCCACTTTAGACTCTATTGCCTTGTCGGGCTTAACAAGAGAGCTTTTCTTTTCGGTATCACCTTTACTGCCACACGAAGCACAACACACAACAAGCACAGCTGCGGTGCATATAAATGCAAGTCTTTTTAGTATGTCTTTTCTTTTCATTTTTATAACCATTCCTTTTACAAAAACACAAGCTATTCCATAAGATTACTTAAAAACTCTTTTGTTCTCTGGTTTTTAGGATTATCTATAACCTCTTGCGGAGTACCTTTTTCAAGTATAACTCCATCATTCATAAATATTATCTCGTCTGCAACATTACGTGCAAATTCAATTTCGTGTGTGACTATAACCATAGTCATTTTCTTTTGTGCCAGGCTTTTTATTACTCTTAAAATCTCACCTGTAAGCTCGGGGTCAAGTGCCGATGTAGGCTCATCAAAAAACAAAATTTTAGGTTTTAGTGCAAGAGCTCTTGCAATTGAAACTCTTTGCTGCTGACCGCCCGAAAGCTCACACGGGTAGTTATTAAGCTTGTTTTCAAGCCCCACTCTTGTTAAAAGCTCAACAGCCTCGTTTCTAATTTCTGCAATAATTTGTGCTTTATTCTTCTTATAGTCTTCTCTTTCCTTTGCAAGCTCACGAGGTGCAAGCATTACATTTTCAAGTGCTGTGTATTGTGGAAACAGGTTGAAGGATTGGAATACAAGTCCGAAATTTAACTGTCTTTCACGGATTTGAGATGCACTTAATTTTGCCACAGCATCACCGTCGAAAATTAAATCGCCGTTAACATAAATCTGACCTTTATCGGCAGTTTCCAAAAAGTTGATACATCTTAAAATTGTTGTTTTACCGCTTCCCGAAGAGCCTAATATACCAAGTATACTGCCCTCCTCCATAGAGAAGTTTATTCCGTTTAAAACATTGGTTTTACCAAAGCTTTTACATAAATTTTTAACCTCAAGAATTGCCATTATATCCTCCTCTATGCATCGTAGTAGCTCATTTTCTTTTCAAGCTTACTGAATATCACAGTTAAAATTCCGCCCATTGCAAGGAAGAATAAGCCTGTTGAGAACAACGGCCATATCAATCCGCCATTTTTAGAGAAACGTTCTGCACTCATTATGATTTCGCCAACACCTATAATTCTTGATAAGGACGTATCCTTAACAAGTGTAATAATCTCGTTACCCATAGGCGGAACAATTCTTTTTACCACCTGAAACAGAACAATCTTAACAAACACCTGTATTTTTGTAAGACCAAGCACCTGACCTGCCTCATATTGACCTTTTGGTATACTCTCTATTCCGCCCCTGTATATTTCAGAGAAGTATGCGGCATAGTTTATAATAAAAGCAATAAAGGTAGCCATCATTCGCGATTTCATAGGAATGTCAAGCAAAAGTCCTGGTGCATATGCAACAACAAAAAGCTGGAGCATAAGCGGTGTTCCACGTATTATCCACACAAAAAGTCTTGATATGTACGAAAGCGGCTTAAATTTTGACATTGAACAAAATGTTATTAAAAGTCCCAGCGGAACTGCCGCCGCTATTGTGCCGAAGAATATTATTAAATTAAACTTAAAGCCTTCAAAAAGCTCTAACCATACATTCATATTAAATCCATAGCCTTTCTGCCCGCGAATACATACAGCAAGCGGGTATAATAAGACGCATAACATATTATGCACATATGTGCTGACCTTACACATATGTAATTAAACTTGCCGAAGGCATAGTTTGAATGAAATCAAGCTATGCCTTTTGCCCTAATAATTTTATTCTTTTTTCTACGCCCTTTAGCGTGGGCTTATAGAGCGTAAGTTATGTAAGATTATTTGTTTATTGAGCTACCTGCCATTACGTAGTCGATAACTGCAACATCTGATGTGCCTGCAGCAACGTCCATAAGTGCAGTTGCCTGTGATGCAACAGCTGTATATTCAGCATTTGCAAAGCTTGCATCTGTTGTTGCCAATTCTTCACCTGCACTGCCGCCCTCTGCAATAACAACAGCACCGTCTATGCTCTTTGTAAACTTTTCAACATTTTCTTCCTTTACAACAAGCACCTGTCTGTTTTCAAGATATGGCATTGTGATTGACATATTTTCCATTCTTTCGTCTGTGATTGTCATACCATTCCAGATACAGTCGATGTTCTTTGAATTAAGCTCAATTTCCTTTGCTGCCCATTCAATTTCAATAAATTCAGGTGTAACACCAAGCTTTTCACAAACTGCTGTTGCAAACTCTGTTTCAAAACCAACAAATTTGCCTTCGTCGTTTGTGTAGTTAAGAGGATTCATTATTGTGTAACCAATCTTCATAACACCGCTTTCTTTAATTTCATCAAGCTCGTTTAGAGTAACCTCTGTTTGAGAAGCATTTGTATTTGTGCCATCTACAAGAAGCAGCTCGTTAAGACCGTATGTGGTAGCAATTGTTTCTAATGTACCTTCATTTGCAAGCTCTATCATTGCATTGTTGACAGCCTCTGTTACGTCGGAGCCCTTTCTGAATGCTACACCATATTCCTCTGAAGGATAGTTGTTATCGATAATTGCAAGCTTATCGTTTGTTTTTGTGCCCTGTCCACAGCCTGCCATTGCAAGCATCATAACAGTTGCCATTACCATTGCTAAAATCTTTTTCATAATAAAATCTCCTTTGTTTATATATTTTAATATATATCTATACTATTCCATTTTACCACGTATCTACTGCAATGTCAATCACTATAACATTTTTTGTGTGTTTTTTCGTCAAAAATTTTTTAAAAGAAATGCCTGTTAATATAATATTTATAAAGTTTTCTTATTAATTTGAGGTATATTTTTATTGTTAAAGTTAATGGAATTTGACAAATATAGCTTTTTATGGTAAAATTACAATATTCAGGTTTTATACCGCTATAATTTATATAGAAAATTCAACGTATATTTATGCTGATTTTATATTGGCGGAACAGGAGATTAAATATATAAAATGAAGAAGAATATATGTTGCCATACATTATTTGTTATACTTACTCTTGTTGCAGCAGCTATGTATGTTTTCCTGATATTTAATAATAATGTATGGTATGATGAGGCATACTCTCTGGCAATGATAAAGCACAGCTTTAGCGAAATTGTTTCTATCACTGCCGCAGATGTACACCCGCCTCTGTATTATTTTGGATTAAAGCTGTTTTGTATGATATTCGGCAATTCGCTTATATGTGCAAAAATATTCTCGATTATACCGCTTATTCTTATAATGGTTACAGGGTATTTTAACTTATCAAAAATTTTTGATTACAAAACAGCACTCATTTTTGTTGGTGCACTTGTTTTTATGCCGTTATATCAGGGATATGCGGTGGAGATACGAATGTATACGTGGGCTTCATTCACTGTTTTTGGTTGCGGTATATATTCATACCGTGCCATAGTTGAGGATAAAAAGCTCTATTGGATACTATCCACAATATTTGGCATTTTGAGTGCATATTTACACTACTTTGCATTTGTATCGGTACTTGTTATAGGCTTTATGCTCCTTTTGGCATCGGTTTACAAATACAAGGTTTCTAAATGGGCTATATCCTTTGGTGTGCTTATTATTGCATATCTGCCATGGATGTCATCATTTTTAAGCCAGCTTTCACAAAAGGTGACAGACGAATACTGGATTGCACCAATAACAGGTCAGACAATAAAGAACTTCTTTAGTATGTGGCTTCAATGCGGTGATATTACACCGTACTACATTATATTTTTTACAACAATGCTTGTATTAAGCATTGTAATGATAATAACAAAATTAAAGTTTAAAAGGTTATTTATCACAGTTATGGGACTGCTTGTATTTATTGTTACCTGTGCTATTGGTATAGGTGCATCGTTGGCGGTACGCCCTGTATTTATTGAGCGATATGCCGTTCCTGCAATACCGTTGGTTTTAATTGTTTTTGCAGTGGGACTTGGCACAATAAAATCAAAAACAATCCTTGCCGTTATTTGTGCATTTGCAGTATTTTTCAGTGCAATGAGCTATCCAAAGATTATGGAGGATGAATACGAGGCTTCGGAAAAATATATAGAGGCTTGTCTTGGTGAACGTGAATACGACGCAATAATATGCTGTGTGGACTCGCATCTGTTTGGCGTGCTATCCTACTACGAAAGCGAAAAGAATATATACCGTCCAAGGCTGTCGGCAGGCTCACCCTTTGAAAATGTTGTAGAATTAGACACTGCCGACGCAACAAAAGATAAGACAGTGCTTATGTTCCTTGATCACTACGAGGATCCTCCGCAGTGGGTGTATGATAATTATAACATTGAATACACCTGTGATGTTGCAACATACGGAAAATACTCTCATATGTACACGTGCACCTCAATTAATTAGTTTTAGTAATATTAGATAAAAAAACCACAAATTGAGCATTATTTTATAATACTTTGGAAAAATTGAAAAAAATTCAAAAAAAGACTTGAAATTATGTTTAAAATGTTGTATACTATTATGGTGTTATACATTAAACTTGTGGAGGTGTAAAGAAATGGCAAACATTAAGTCTGCTAAAAAGCGTGTTTTGGTTACCAAGAAAAAGACATTGATTAACCAAATGCACAAAACAGCTTTAAAGACTGCTATTAAAAAGTTTGAAGCAGCAGTAGAAGCAGCTGACAAGGAAAACGTTAAGCCCTTGTTCAACGATGCTGTTAAGAAACTCGATATGGGTGTTAAGCAAGGTATTCTTCATAAGAATACAGCAGCAAGAAAGAAGTCACAACTTGCTGTTAAGCTTGCAAAATTAGCATAAGTTTCTAAATAAAATACAGAGAATTAAAATTCTCTGTATTTTTTTATTTGGCTACCCATAAATAAAAAAATATTGCACTAAATTTATTACAAGCCGCTTCAAGGAGATAGAAAAAAATGCTTCAGAATGGACAATATGAGCCCAAACCGTATGCAATGCGGTTTGGGGTTACCCGAAGGCGTACAAAGGTACGTCGAGAGGCGAATTTTGTTCATAGCAAAAACGCATATATAAAAAGAAAACACGCAATTTCTGCGTGTTTTCTTCATTTTGTGTTCAAATTATAAATTACCACAAACTAAAGATGCATTTATATTCGCGTTTTTGCGGTCTGGACTTTTTTTGCATCTCCTTATTCCATACTTCCTGCAGGAATTTCATCTTCTGTTGGTGGCGGAGCAACAGGCTCCGTCACAGCACCGCCGTTCGGTGCATCATTTGTTCCTGTATTGGTATTTGTGTTTGTATTAGTATTAGTATTTGTGTTTGTGTTTGTGTTTGTATTAGTGTTGGTATTGGTACCTGTATTTGTGTTATTATTTGTGCCTGTATTCGCATTATCTTCAGGATTACCGTTTGGAACAGGTGTTGCACTTGGCTTTTCTGTTTCATCAGGTTTTTCCGTAGCTTCAGGTGTTGCACTCGGTTGTGGTGTGTTATTTGATTCAAATCGGTCACTTGCATTACCATAGTGCGTCTTACAAGTTGTTTTAGGCTCTGTACCCTTCACAAAATACGCCTTTGTTGACGGACACGTTGTTTTTGGAATTTTACCCGAAATCTTACACGTTTCAACCTCAACAATATTATTAGGCTTTGGTATTGTCACATTCGGATTAAGTGTTGAGTGAACTTTATTCATAACACCTCTCCACGCAGTCACTGCAGGATTACCCGTCACCTTAAGCGGTGCGGGCTGGTCGTAGCCAAACCACACTGCCCCAACGTAATACGGAGTATAGCCCACAAACCATTTATCGTAGTTATCGTCTGTTGTACCTGTTTTTCCGTAGGTTGGCATACCGTTATCAAGCTTTGCAGCAGTACCTGTTGCACCCTGATATCCGCCCTCAACAACACTCTTTAGCATATCGGATATTATATATGCCGATGCGGCACTTATTGCCTGTGAGCTTTCAGGGTCCTCGTTACTTAATATAACATTACCCGAGGCATCCTCAACACGTGTGTATGTGTGCGGCTCTATATATCTGCCGCTGTTTACAAACGTACAATATGCCGCCGCCATATCACGAGGACTTACACCCTCGTTAAGACCGCCTAGCGACAGAGCCGCAAAGTTTCTGTCCTTTTCGGTAAGCGGTATATGGAAACCGTTTGAAAGATAGCTATATGAGCTTGTTAAGCCTATTTTTTCCAAAACCTTTGCCGCAGGGATGTTTGCAGATATTGTAACTGCTTCTTTTACTGTCATTTCTCCCTTGTAGCCCTTATATGAGTTTTTAGGCTTCCACTTATCAGAGCCAAGCTCTATTTCTTCGTCTACAATTACTTCAGTTTCGGTAATTTTACCCCGATCCAGTGCAGGCGCATAAACAGATAGCGGTTTTATTGATGAACCAGGCTGACGCTTTGATTGAGTTGCTCTGTTCCAGCCGCGTATGTCTGTTTTTTCGCCAAGTCCGCCCACAAGTGCCTTTACAGAACCTGTGTATGGGTCCATCACAATCATACCTGCCTGTGCAAGATTATATAGTTGATTTGCACCTGCAGATGAGCTATAATATATACCAAGGTTTTCTTTGTCGGCAAAGTATTCCTCCATGGTTTCTTGCATATCAACATCAACTGTTGAATATATCTTCAATCCACCGTTATATACCTGCTTTGTTGCAAATTCATATGAATATCCCTTTTCATTTTGCAAATCACGTATAACATCGGAAACAACCTGGTCGGTAAAATATGAGCTTATATCTGCTCTGTTTCTTCTGTAGGTGTTATCAAGCTCCAATGGAGTTGAGATTGCCTCGTGATACTCGCTGCTGCTGATTTTTCCAAGCTCATACATTTTTTCAAGAACTATATTTCTCTTTTCTATATGCGCATCGGGATTTGCAATTGGGTCGTATAGAGACGGATACTGTGTTATTCCCGCAATAGACGCCGCCTCGGCAAGCGTTAGTGCATTTGCTGATTTATTAAAATACGTATTAGATGCCGCCTCAACACCCATACAGTTATTTGCAAAGTATACAATGTTAAGATACATTGTAAGAATTTCATCCTTGGTAAGCTCCTGCTCAAGAGCCACTGCTCTAAACATTTCCTTTACCTTTCGGCTAACCTTGTTTTCGTTTTCACTTGTTATATTTTTTATAACCTGTTGTGTTATTGTTGAGCCGCCGTAATCAGACTCGCCAATACCCACCTTTGCAAGTATCCATTTAGCAGTTGCACCAAAGGTACGTTTTAAGTCCACACCCTTGTGTGAATAAAAACGCTCGTCCTCTATCGATACCATTGCATCCTTCATAACCTGCGGTATCTGTGAGGATTCAACCCATATACGTGTTGTTTCAGACTGGATTTGTTCATATTCGTGGGTTACGCCCAAAAAGTCCTCATAATATATAAATGATGCATAGTTAAGGGCAAGATTTTTGATATTCATATCCTTAATCTCACGCTTTACTGCTGCATACATTCCTATAGACATTCCTATGCCCACAATAAACACAACAAGCAGCAGTATAATAAATATACCGCGTATTCTCTTGCGTGTGCGTAGCTTCTCCTCTGACACTCTCTTTTTTCTTTTGCCATTGCTTTTTTTCTTGTTTCTTACGGCACTTCTTGTAACAGAGCTTGTTTGTGCACTGCTTTCTCTGCGGCGTGTTTTTGCTCCGTCTCTTTCTTCCTCAAGACGTCTTCTTCGTGAATACGCACTTTCCTGCGATGTGCGTCTGTCGTATTCATCCCAGTCAAAGTCACTGTTGTGGTTATAATCTCCGCCACGTCTGCCATTATTTGCCATATTCTACCTCCTTACCAATTTTTCTATATAAAACCATTTCTTAATAATTTTTATTGTAAAATAAAAAGCTGTATACAATAGTTATAACACAAATTTGTATTTTTTTCAAGATATTTTTACTATTTTTAACACTTAACATTGACATTTTGAATTTATAATGATAAAATTAATACATAAATATGGTAAAAACACACTTTATTGAAAGGATTAAGGCTTAAAATGCAAGATAAAATAGAAAAAATTTTCTCATCAACAACAGGTCTTTTAGTATTTTCACTTTTTAGCGGATTAGGCTATTTTGCAATGGTATTGCGTATTGTTATGAGTTTTTCACGCAACAACAGTGCATTTGTGGGACTTATGTTTTCACCTGCCATAATTTGCGGTGCGGCATTTTTTATTATAAAAACAGTTAAAACAAATATTATGAATGAGCAACCCCAAAAAAATTCTGCTCTCTTTTTTCTACACTGCATTGTGATATTCATAGGCGTAATTTTCTTTGCAGATATGATTTTTTAATATGAAAATAGGAAATGTAGAAGTAGGTCAGCTATTTTTAGCACCAATGGCGGGAGTTACCGACTCCACCTTCAGAACAATATGCAAAAGCTACGGTGCAAGTGCGATGTGCTCCGAAATGGTAAGTGCAAAGGGTCTTTACTATAACGACAAGAAAACCCACGAGCTTATGCACATAGAGGAAAACAACCACCCCTGTGCAATACAGATTTTTGGCAGCGACCCTGATATTATGGCACAAATTGTTCCCAAGGTTGAAAAGTCGGGATGCGATTTTATAGACATAAATATGGGGTGTCCCATGCCTAAAATAGTAAATAACGGTGATGGCAGTGCACTCTTAAAAAACCCCGAGCTTGTTGGTAAAATAGTTAAATCGGTATCGGACGCGGCAACAGTGCCCGTAACTGTTAAAATCCGCAAGGGCTGGGATGAAGCAAACGTAAACGCAGTTGAGGTAGCAAAAGCAATTGAAGAAAACGGTGCTTTGGCAATTGCTGTGCATGGCCGCACACGTATGCAGTTTTACGGCGGAGTTGCCGATTGGGATATAATTGCACGTGTGAAGGAGGCAGTTAAAATACCCGTAATAGGTAACGGCGATATTTTCAGTGTTGATGATGCAAAAAGAATGCTCAACCACACCAATTGCGATGCGTTTATGATAGGCAGAGGTGCACAGGGAAATCCATTTATTTTTAAACAGATAACCGAATTTTTAGAATATGGTGAGGTTAAAACATATCCATCGTCAAGGGATAAAATAGAGGCAGCTCTTTACCACGCGAGAATGCTTGTTAAAGACAAGGGCGAAAGACGCGGTGTTATGGAGGCAAGAAAGCACATTGCCTGGTATATTAAAGGCTTAAGCGGTGCAGCAAAGCTGAAAACCGAGGTGTTTAAAATTAGTGATTTTGCTATATTGGAAAAGCTTTTTAATGATTATATTGGAAAAGCTTTATAAATTGACAAAATAATTAAAAAAAGGCTTGAAAAAAAGAAAAAAATTTGTTAAAATAGAGGAAATATACATACTTGCAAAATGATATATTGTTTTAGCAGGTGTGATTAGGCATACAACAAAAAGGAGGGTATATTTTATGGCAGACAAATTTGTAAAAGAGGGGCTTACATTCGATGATGTGCTACTAATGCCGCAAGCATCAGACTTTACACCAAACGAGGTAGAGCTTACAACTAATCTTACTAAAACAATAAAGCTTAATATTCCGTTTATGAGTTCAGCAATGGATACTGTTACGGAATCAGCTATGGCGATAGCAATAGCAAGAGAAGGCGGTATTGGTATAATCCATAAGAATATGACCATTGCAGAACAAGCAGCAGAGGTAGACAGAGTTAAAAGAAGTGAAAATGGCGTAATTGCAAATCCTTTCTCTTTGAGTGCCAATCACACATTAAAGGATGCAGACGATTTAATGGGACGCTATAAGATATCGGGTGTTCCTATCTGTGATAAAAATAATATCCTTATTGGAATAATCACAAACCGTGACCTGCGTTTTGAAACAGACTATACAAAAAAAATAAGCGAGGTTATGACAAGTGAAAACCTTGTTACTGCTCCCGAGGGTACAACTTTAGAGCAGGCTCAAAAGATTTTGTGCGAGCACAAAATTGAAAAGCTGCCTATTGTTGATGATACAATGCATCTTAAAGGTCTTATTACAATAAAAGACATTGAAAAGGCAATTGTGTATCCTAATTCTGCAAGAGATGAAGCAGGCAGACTGCTTGTTGGTGCAGCAATAGGTGTTACTGCTGATGCTTTAGAAAGAGTAAAGGCAGTTGTTGAAGCAGGTGCCGATGTTCTTGCTTTAGACAGTGCACACGGTCACTCAAAGAACATTATAGAAAAGGTTAAGGAAATTAAAAAGGCGTTCCCGAATGTGCCTATAATTGCGGGTAACATTGCAACTGCAGAGGCAGCACAGGCACTTATCGACGCAGGTGCAGATTGCTTAAAGGTTGGTATAGGCCCTGGCTCTATTTGTACAACAAGAGTTGTTGCAGGAATTGGTGTTCCGCAAATAACCGCTGTATATGACGTTGCAGAGGTTGCTAAAAAATATAATATTCCTGTAATTGCAGACGGCGGTATAAAGTATTCGGGCGATGTTGTTAAGGCAATTGCCGCAGGTGCAAGCGTTGTTATGATGGGCAGCTTGCTTGCGGGTTGCGATGAAAGCCCCGGAGCATTTGAAATATATCAGGGCAGACGCTTTAAGGTATACAGAGGTATGGGCTCACTTGCCGCAATGGAAAAAGGCTCAAAGGACAGATATTTCCAAACAGGCTCAAAAAAGCTTGTTCCCGAAGGTGTTGAAGGTCGTGTACCATACAAAGGACCATTATCTGACACATTATTCCAGATGATTGGCGGATTAAGAAGCGGTATGGGATATTGCGGAACAAGAACAATACCCGAGCTTAAGGAAAACGGCAAATTTATAAGAATTACAGGTGCAGGCTTAAAGGAAAGCCACCCACACGATATTTATATCACAAAAGAAGCACCGAATTATAGTTACAATAACCAAGGCTAATTAAGAGGGGATGTAAAAAAAGGATGGTTAATTTTAACCATCCTTTTTTTTGTTATATTAGTGGTACTCACCCTCAAAATATACATCAAATACATCTTTTGCAACCTGTGCGGCATTTGTACCTCTAACGCCATGCTCCAACACAACTGCAATTGCAATCTGCGGATTATCAAACGGTGCGTATGCTATAAACAACGCATTATTAGAGCCTCTGCCCACCTGTGCGGTACCTGTCTTTCCGCCAATTGGTATTGCATAATCGGTAAATATATTAGATGCACTACCCTCATCTACCACCCTACGCATACCATTTTTAACTGCATTTAACACATCGTCGCTCATTTGAATTTCCTCTACCACCTGTGGCGGAAATTCTGCAACAATGCTTCCATCTACCGATGAACGTATATTTTTTATAAGATTAACCTTATATCTTGTGCCTCCGTTTGCTATTGTGGCGGCATAGTTTGCAAGCTGAATTGGTGTGAACAAGCTATACGATTGACCGATTGCGGCTTGAAGTGTGTCGCCGCCAAACCACGTTTTTTCAGTTACATTTTTTATTATACTCTCTTTATATTGGGGGCTTGCCATTGCACCCTTTGCTTCCTCGGTAAGCTCAATGCCTGTATATTCACCCAATCCGAATTTGTTTGCATATCCGCTTAATGTATCTATTCCCATTCGTCTGCCTATTTCATAGAAGAAATAGTTACACGATTGCTCAATAGCAGTTGAAACATTTATACTTCCGTGTGTTGTATCATACTCCGACCAAATCCAACAGGACGGCTGATAGTCGTTGTAAAACTTATATTTACCCTTTGTTTGTATAATCTCTCTTGGTGATAAATTCCCCGATTGCATTGCTGCAATTGCAGTAAGTGGCTTAAAGGTTGAGCCGGGGCTGTATAATCCGCTCACACTTCTGTTGTAGAATGGATTTGCACTGTTTTGGGAAAGCTCCTCGTAATCCTCATCAAAGCGTGACATATCATAGCTTGGATATGATGCAAGTGCCAACGTATCACCTGTTTTTACATCAAGCAGTGCAACCGCACCCGCATTACAGTCCTTACCGTTCTTTTCGCCTATGCCTGCAGTTGCCTGTATTCTTTTTATATTATTTGCAAGTATCTTTTCAACTTCTTCTTGCAGATGTGAGTCTATGGTGAGTGTTACACTGTTTCCTGGCACAGGCTCAACGTCATCAATAAGGCTTACCTCTTTGTTATTTATATGCTTTATAGAGCCTGTGGTGCCGTCGGTACCTCTTAAAAAGCTTTCTGCCCGCTTCTCTATGCCGTCTTTACCTATGGTATCATTCATACCATAGCCGTCAAAGCGATATTTTTCATATTCCTCGGCGTTTATTCTGCCCGTTCTGCCTATTAGATGTGTGGCAACACCAGGTTTATTATATTCTCTTATATAGGTATTGGAAACAGATACACCTTTTAGGGTGTGTCCCGCCTCTTTTATTTTTGCAACTGCCTCGGGAGTGAGATTTTGTACCATACAATATGGCGAAATCTGCGAAAAGCCGCGAAGCTGTGCCTCGTAGCGTATACCAACTATACGTCTTATTTCGGTTTGTGTATATGTGTTTGGTATTTCGTATATTTCCTTATACGCCTCCATAACCTCATTAGCACGCATACCATAGAGAATTTCATCATCAATATATGTGTTATTTTCAAACCATTCCTTTTCGGTGATGTCATTTTCTTCAAAGGTGAAATAATACGGTGCAAAGCTTATTGGAAGTGTATCCTCCACTTCAATACCCTCTGCATCGAGTATTTCAAGAACTCTCTTAATTGTATTATTAAGCTCTTCGTTACTTTGACCTGCTCTTTGCAAAACTAAATCGTATGCTACCTTATTGGAAACAAAAGCCTCGCCGTATCGGTCAAATATTTCGCCTCTGGGTGCTTTTTTAATAATATTAGAGGTTAGTCTTTCCTCTGCAACCTCCATATACATATCACCCTTAACAATCTGCAAATCATACAGACGGTATCCTATAGCACATATCATTATTAAAATTATTATATTTAATATAGCAAATCTTGCTTTACTGTTTGGCATATCCGAATGCAGACTCCTTTTTTAATTCTTCTCTGTACACACTTTTTTGGAATATCGAAAACAAAAACGGTGCAATCACCACATTATATACAACCGACACTAAAACCACCTTAAGTAAAACAGACGGGCTTATTATTGCGTAGTTATACAGGTGCAGTGCCACCACGTGCACTGCTATTGCAATAGCAGTAAAAATACACATTCTTACCTTTGTATTCATATATCTTGGGAAGCTGCGTAAATAATACACACCCAAAGCAATGCACACGCATAGTATTAATTCCAGTCCAAAGCTTTGTGCACCCATCACTGCATACACAACCGATGCAATAACCGTTGTTGCAAGCATATATACAAAATCTCTTTCAATTAGTGCAACTGAAAGTATAAGTAAAAAAACAGTTGTAGCCTTTGTATTCATAACGGCTAATTTGGGAGCAACGCACATATCAAAAAGTATTGCTGCAAAAAACCACAAAATGAGCCTTACACTTTTCTTTTTTAGCATATTTAAATATCCTTTTAAAACTTATTTCTTAATAACAAGCACCTCGTGCATATTTTTAAAATTTGCCGACGGCTCCACTATTGCGAAATTTAACATTCCGAGGTTATCCATATTTATATCACGGATTATACCCAAAGAAATGCCCTCGGGATATATTCCGCCCGAGCCTGATGTTTCTAAAATATCGCCCTCTATAATATTTACATTTTTATCCACAAAGGTGAGCTTACATTGAGAGTTGGCACTCAACTCACTATCACCCTCAACAACACCAATATCACCTGTACGTGATATTCTTACACCAATCGCATTCTTATCGGCTATAATTGTTGTTATAATTGCGTGATTTATGCCAACCTCGCTTATTAGACCAACAAGACCATTGGCACTCATTACCACATCGCCCAAAGTAATGCCGTGTATACTCCCCTTGTTTATTTCTATTTTATCGTAGTAGCTGTTTGCACCGTAGCCTATAATGCTTGCCGCAACTGTGTTGTAACCAACAAGTGAATTTTTTAAATCGAGCATTGAGCGAAGCTCCTCAATTTCACTGTGATAGTGCTCTTCATCGCGTGATTTTTTCTTAAGAGCCGCATTTTCGGCAATAAGTCTTTCATTTTCTTCCCTGTAACCGTTCATTTCATAAATAAACTCAATTGTGGAGTCTATTTTATTTACAATATATGAAACTCCTGTCTGGAACGGTGTAAAAATGGTCCTTACTGCATTTGAAACAGGGTTTTCGCCGCCAACACGCGTTATTATGGTCATAACAAGTGCAAAAACAACAACTGCACTTATTGTCTTCCCTGCTTTAGTTTTAAAAAACCTCATAATAATAAAATTTAATTCCTTTCACCAAATGTATACAGCTTATCTGTTCTTATCCTCTATTAGTTCACGCATACGGTCAAGTAGTTTTCCTGCACCCACAACAACGCAATCAAGCGGATATTCACCCACAAATGCATTAATTCCCGTTTCGGCAGTTATAAATCGGTCAAGTCCCTTTATCATAGCACCGCCGCCTGTTAGAATAATGCCTCTGTCCATTATATCTGCCGCTAATTCGGGAGGTGTATTTTCAAGTGTAATCTTTATAGCCTCAAGCATTTCGGCAAGATTTTCACTCATTGCCTCTCTTATTTCAGATTCCTTTATGCTCGCAGTTTTGGGAAGACCTGTTGATACATCTCTGCCCTTTACCTCAAACACACTCTCCTCGTCATCTTCAAATGCCGAGCCAATTGTTACCTTTATTTCCTCTGCCATTCTGTCGCCAATATTTATGCCGTGCTCTCTTTTTAAGTAATTAACTATTGCACTGTTTAGTGCGTCACCTGCTATTCTTATCGACTTTGCTGCCACAATTCCGCCAAGCGAGAGCACTGCAACCTCTGTTGTTCCACCGCCAATATCCACCACCATTGTGCCTGTTGCACTCATAACGGGCAAGCCCGCACCAATTGCCGCCGCCATAGGCTCTTCAATTAGCACAACCTCTTTTGCACCTGCCTGCATAATTGCCTCTTCAACTGCACGTCTTTCAACCTCGGTTATACCCGATGGTATGCAAACAACAACTCTTGGCTTAAAAACAGAGCTTATATCGGAATTTTTCATAAAATGTCTTATCATTGCCTGTGTTATGTCGAAATCTGCAATAACACCGTCCTTTAACGGACGTACAACAACTATATTTTCGGGTACTCTGCCCATCATTTCACTTGCTTCAAGACCAACCGCAACAACCTTGCCTGTGTATTTGTCGAGTGCAACAACCGATGGCTCTCTTACCACAATGCCCCTGCCCTTAACATATATAAGTGTGTTTGCAGTTCCTAAATCAATTCCTATATCACGTGAAAAAATCCTCATTATCTTTTCTCCTTAAAATTTATAATACCTTATAATCAAATTCATTTTCCAAAATATCGGCAAGCAGACTTGTGCTTATACCCACAACGTTATTATAATCGCCGTTTATATATTCAACCAAAGCCGCACCCTTTCCCTGTATGCCGTATGCACCCGCTTTATCTAAAGGCTCTCCCGTTGCAATATATGCGGCTATCTTTTCATCGGCAAGCTCTTTAAACTTAACATTGGTACACATTGGAGCACAATATGTTTTTCCGTCGCTTACACGCATAACACAAATTCCTGTGCAGACCTCGTGTTTCTTGTTAGAAAGCTTTTTTAACATATTAAACGCATCTATCTTGTCCTTTGGCTTACCCAGAATTTCACCATTAAGTGCCACCACGGTGTCGGCAGCTATAATAATCACATTCTTGTTTTTTATTAAAAGCTTTGCCGCCGCTGCCGCTTTCATTAAAGCAAGCTCCTGAACATATAAATCCACACCTATGCCTTGTGAGGTTATAGCGTCCTCGTCGGTGTCGGTTATTAAAACATCAAATTTTAATCCTAATGTTTCTAACAGCTCTTTTCTTCGCGGCGAGCCCGAAGCAAGTACAAGCTTCATTAAACTATTCAACTCCTCTGTATAAATGTCCTCTTGTAAATTCGTTTTCTCCAAACGGATTTGTTATTTTTTCGCCATTTAAGGCGCTTTGGTATATATTTATTATTTTTTTACACTCATCGTAGCCTTCGTTTGTAAACATAAGCCTTACAAATGATGCACCTGTATTTTTAATATCCTCTATTTTATCTGCCGCAAACATCGGCTTTGAGTTTAAAAGCTCGCAGCGGCAATCATCAAGACACATTAGCGGAAACCTTTGGTTTCTTCTGTCCTTTAAATAATAGCCCGATTGCTTATTTGCACATTGTCCCATCGCTTTTATGGGGCAGTTTTTCATAATCATCAACGGAATGTTGCCATATGCAACAACCTCAACACATGCATCTGTGTTTTGCAAAACGTCTTTTATTTCACCAATATTAAGCTCGGGTGATATAACAAAGCCGTTAAGACACGAATAATGCTCTATTGCTTGTGAGTTATATATATTAAGCCTTACAGAGCCGTGTTTTCTTGCGTTTGGATATTCATACAACGCACCCGTATTTGATACCTCAATATCATCACATAGCAGTTCTTCCTTTTTAAAAATATCCGCCGTTTTTTGTATAAGCTTTCCTTTATAGCCTATTTTATGAGCCTCTTTTACAAGATTGCCGCTTAAAATAATCCTGTTTACACCGCACTCAACAGCTGCTCTTAACTGCACTTTTGTTCTTATTTGTACGCTTATATCTGTTTTACACTTTTCTCTTGCTTTAGTTATATACTCGTAATCAAAAATCTGTTTTTCTTCTCTTTTGGCTCTTTCCTTTATTAAAAGTTGGGCTGCCTCTCTGCGTGTTTGGTTTATTGCACCAATGCTCATACTTGCACCGTCTGCATATAATTCAACGCTCATTGCCTCAAACGGAGTTTGTCCGAGCTTTGAAAGCTGCTCACGTATACGATGGCTGTTATCCTTTATTGCCTCCCCTGCTATCTCCTTTGAAAATGCACTCACATAGTTATTATCGTCGTCATACATTGTTACGCATAAGCTTTCACCAACACTCATACTTGCATTTATATACACAGGTATTTTTCTTATGAATGTTTCGCCGTTTGCACGTGCAAGTGCCTCTTTTGAAAAGAAGTTTTTATCGGCATTAGACGGGTTGTTATGGCTCATCATATCCTTACCGAGCTTGTTTTTAAAGTATCCGTCGGTAAAGCCGCGTGAGAATGCGTCCTGCAATTCTTTTATGTCCGATTTTTCCACAGGCTTTGTATTATCAATATATTTTCTGTAAATTCCTGTTACGGCACTTACATATTCGGCTCTTTTTAAACGTCCTTCAATTTTTAAGGACTTAACGCCTATTTTTTTAAGCTTATCTATTTCGTTTATTAAAGCCATATCCTTTGGGCTTAAAATGTGTGCACTCAAATCCTTCTTACCATCAGAGCATAAAGTATATGGCAAACGGCACGGTTGGGCACATCTGCCTCTGTTACCGCTTCTTCCTCCGATTATGCTCGACATAAGGCACTGACCGCTATACGACATACAAATAGCACCATGCACAAAAACCTCTATTTGCGCCTTTGCACCCTCGCAGATATGTTTGATTTCATCGTAGGAAAGCTCTCTTGCAAGCACCACTCTTGAAAAACCGTTATCCTCGAGGTATTTAACTCCCTCAAGGCTCGTTACGGTCATTTGTGTGCTTGCGTGAAGCGGCATTTGCGGACACACCTTTTTAACAATTCGTGCCACACCCATATCCTGAACAAGAATTGCATCAACGCCCGCCACTGCAAGAAATTTTATATATTCCTCAAGACGCTGCAGCTCCTTTTCCTTTATAAGCGTGTTTACCGTAACGTGAACATCAACACCGTAGAGATGAGCATACTCCACCGCCTCTTTAAGCTCGTCCTCGCTAAAGTTATCGGCACTATGCCGAGCACCAAAGCATGGTCCGCCAAGATATACCGCATCAGCACCCGACTGGATTGCGGCTTTTAACCTGCTCATACCGCCTGCAGGTGCTAAAAGCTCAATATCTGCCATTTTGCCCTCTTTGATTGTTGTATCCCGATTGATTTCTTCGCATATTTTCTATACGTTCACGCATTTGTCGATTTTCGTTTATAAGTCTTTGATTTTCTTCTATTTGTTCATCAAGCTTTTTAGTGCATCTTTCCATTTGTTCATTCAACAGATTACCTGCCTCATACACCTTAAAATACTCATCACAAATATTTAAAGCCGCAAGAATAAGCGGTCTTTCACCCAAAATATTGGCACCGCTTTCAAGAACTGTATTAATCTTTTCGTTTATATGTTCTCCAAGTGCTTTTATATATTCTTCACTTTCCTCTGCAATAACCGTATACTGACGCGAATTTATTGTTAGTGTTACCTTATTCATAGAGATTATTTCTCCCCTTTCATATCATAACCTGTTCAGACACAATACTACATTATATATTATACTCTATGTTTTAAAAAAAATAAAGAGGTATTTTAAATTTTTTGAAATTTTTTCATATTTTTTGTCATATATTGTTGTTATGTAAAATAAACTGCACAAAATACAGGCAAAAATATCCTTTATTTTTTTCGTTATGGTTATTGATAAAATAAAAATTTTATGTTACAATTAGCATATATGGAATTTTATAAAATAAAGGCTGGTGTTTTACAATATGAAAAAAATAATAAGCTTATTGGCTATAATTTCGATGATTTTTGCAACGGCTGTAAGTGTGAGTGCAACAACGTATGAGAATTCATCTTTTATAGGTAAATGGGTTGCCTACGGAACAGACTGGAGAGAAAATGCATATCTTTACATAGATTACTGCGATGATACGAGAATAAAATGCCGTTTTGAAACCATAAAAGACGGAGAGGTTGAGCGTGCATATGATATTTATCAATGTGCAATAGACGATACCAAAGCAACCTCTTCTTTTTATACTGTAAGCAGTTCAAACAGCTGGTTCCCCACAGGTAAATGCACAATAGAATTAAAAAAAGATATGATAGATTTTTCTATTGTGTCGTCAACGAATATAACACTGTATAGCGGTCTGTTTAAATCAACCGCAGCAGACTTTGACTCACAAAAATCACCCTACAACTACAACGTTAATATACATGTGAATAACGCACCAATAGACTGTGAGCTAAAGCCTTTTATATTAAAGGATCGTACCTATGTGCCGTTAAGGGGTGTTTTTGAAGCACTTGGTGTTGAGGTAATTTGGAACG
This sequence comes from Clostridia bacterium, assembly GCA_045649025.1. Classification (GTDB taxonomy): domain Bacteria; phylum Bacillota; class Clostridia; order UBA1381; family UBA1381; genus Ornithomonoglobus_A. Next base: position 197,716 of record JAZRPB010000006.1, read on the forward strand.
ATACAAAGGTTGAGGATATTCAAACACACGAAATACTTGCAAAAAAAGACGGTGTGGAGGTGTCTATAAGCAGATACAACAAAAGCTTTAATAACTTCGGCTCGTGGAAAATGAAAAGATTTGAGGGTGATAGCTGGCAAGAAGTTGATATAAAAGACGTTCAGCCCGTTATCATAAATGATAATTCGTACATTCCCTTAAGAGCAGTTGTTGAGTGCTTTGGCACATACATCGACTGGAATGATGCAACAAGAACAGTTATAATTTCCGATACTGCACCCACAACACCGCTTCCCGAGGCAACCCCTGCTTTAGGCGAGGAGCCACAAGCGAGTGAGGAGCCACAGGCAAGCGAAGAACCACAGGTAAGTGAAGAACCACAGGTAAGTGAAGAACCACAAGCGAGTGAAGAACCACAAGTAAGCGAGGAGCCACAAGCAAGTGAGGAGCCACAAGCAAGCGAAACTCCCGCACCAACCGAAGAGCCTTCAGTCGATGAGGAATAATTTTCTATAAAAAAATCCTCTCTCCCACACAGGCAAGAGCAATGGATAACAAATCACCAAGCACTGCATACGGCAGTGCTTTTATTGTGTTTTTTATTCCTGTTTTTGAAAAATACACACCCATACAGTAAAAGGTTGTTTCGGTTGAGCCCATTATTATTGAAGCAAGTCTGCCAATCCGCCCGTCTGCACCGTATGTATTGAGTGTATCCATAAGAATAGCTGTTGAGCCGCTTCCCGAAACAGGACGCATAAGGGCAAGAGGTATAACCTCGTTGGGTATCAAAAGCCTTTGAGTTATTGGTGATATTACCTTTAAAAGCATATCAAATGCACCCGAGGCTCTTAACATTGCAGCTGCCACGCTTATTGCAAGTATGGGCGGAAAAATACCAATAACTATTTTTAGTCCGTCGGCTGCTCCCTCGGTAAAATCGGAGTATGTGTTTTTTCTTTTAACGCAAGATATACAAATAATAAGCGTAATAATTACAGGTAACATATATTTCATATTTGTGGCAATCCTTTCCGATTTATTACATTTCAACTCCAAAACTTGCATTAATATATTTAATGTGATATACTGTATGATGGATTTTTAGTTTATATTTTAAATATATAAACCGTTAACGGAAAAAATTATCAATTTCATAATACATATTTCATAAGGGGGTTTTATTTTGGTATTTTCAAGCTTAATGTTTTTGTGCATCTTTTTGCCCGTTGTATTGCTTGTATATAATTTATCACCAAATATAACATATAAAAACATAATACTTCTTATTGTATCGCTTATATTCTATGCGTGGGGCGAGCCAATATGGGTTGTATTGCTTTTAATAAGCGGAATATCGGACTACATACACGGTCTTTTGATAGATAAATTCAGAGGCAGAATTGGTGCAAAAATTGCACTCGCTTCCTCTATTGTGATTAATTTAGGATTTTTGGCAGTGTTTAAATATTCGGGATTTTTCATTCAAAACGTAAACTCACTTTTTAACACAGCATTTACCGTACCAAAATTCTCACTGCCTTTGGGTATTTCATTTTATACCTTCCAAACTCTTTCATATACCATTGATATGTACAGAGGCGAAACAAAAGTACAAAAGTCATTGCTTTCTTTTATGAACTACGTGTCTATGTTTCCCCAGCTTGTTGCAGGTCCCATTGTAAGATATGTTGATATTGCAAAGCAGCTGCGTAAAAGAAGTGTTGGCTCTCAAAAATTCACACAGGGTGCAAAACGCTTTACGGCAGGTCTTTGCAAAAAGGTGTTGCTTGCTAATAACACAGGTGAGGTGGCAACAATGCTATTGTCTACCGCAATACCCACTGTTGGCTCAACATGGCTTGGGGTATTGATGTACACTTTCCAGATTTACTTCGATTTTTCGGGATATTCCGATATGGCAATTGGTTTGGGTAAAATGCTTGGTTTTGACTTTAATGAAAACTTCAACTACCCCTACATTGCAAAAAGCGTGACTCAATTCTGGAGAAGATGGCATATTTCTTTAAGCTCATTCTTCCGTGATTATGTGTACATACCGCTTGGCGGAAACAGAAAAAGAGCCGTTTTAAACATACTTATTGTGTGGGGCTTAACAGGTCTGTGGCACGGTGCAAGCTGGAACTTTATTATTTGGGGCTTATACTTTGGTTTGATATTGCTTATAGAAAAATATGTGATGAAATTTTTAGGCAAGCTACCCTGGGGTTTGGGAAATATATACACAATGTTTATTGTTATGATAAGCTGGGGTATTTTCTATTTTACCAACACTGCCGAGCTTTTGGCATTTTTAAAACACGCATTCGGCTTTGGTTGCGGCTTGTATGATTTAACAACCGTATCGGTATTATACGAAAACGCATTCCTGATTGGTGTATGTATTTTAGCTTGCACACCAATCCCCAAAATTATATACGACTTCCTTTGTTGCTTTAAACCGTTTGGCTATGTTTTAGAGCCGCTTATGATGGTTGCAGGCTTCGTTGTATGCTTTGCAATGCTTGTGGGACAATCATATAATCCGTTCCTGTATTTTAGATTTTAAAAAAGGATAGCAAATATATAAATTTCAACCGTATACTATTATTGAAAGGATTGACCGATATATCTATGAAAAATAAAATTATATCCTTTATATTTGTGTTGCTTATGGCAGCGTCCTTTGTTGTTTGGATTTTACCTGCCGACACAAAAAGCTTTGAAAAGGAAAACAGAAAACCCGCACCTTTACCGCAGATGACCTCAACCACTCTTAAAAGCGGTAAGTTTATGACAGATTTTGAAAGCTATGTTAACGACACTGTTGGTTTTCGTTCGTGCTTTACAAATCTATCAACAATGGCAAAAGGTTATTTTGGCTTAACTCCGCCCGAGGGCAGAGTTGTTTACACAAATAAGGATATTGGCACCGAAACTGTTAATAAGGCTTGTCTGTTGCTGTTAAAGGACAAGGTTATGGAGGTATTTTCCTCCAACAGAAAAAACGAGCTTTTGTATGCAAATGCACTTAATACATATGCCAAAAATCTTGATAGCAATATAAATATGTATTCTATGATAGTGCCCACACAGCTGCAATTCCAGATGCCTATATACAAAAACATTCAATCCGACCAAAAAGAAGCAATTGACTTCGTATACAAAAATCTTGACAGTCGCATAAAGTGTGTTGACGCATACACAAATATAGAAAACCACATTGATGAATACTTATATTTTAGAACAGACCATCACTGGACAATGCTTGGTGCATACCGCGGCTACGAGGCTTTTGCACACACAGCACAAATTGAGGCAAGAAGCATTCTTGACTTTACCAAAAACACCATAGAAGAGGGCTTTTTGGGATATTTATATAATCAGGTTGAAGATGCAAATCTAAAAGAGCATAAAGATAATATTGAATGGTATAATGTTAATGAGCAATACAGCTTAAGCTATGATTTTAAGGGCTACGAGGATGATGGCGGCTTTATCCGCTACAACGGCACAATGTTTAATTTTAACTCAACAGACTACACCTTCTTCTTTGTATCCGACCACCAATACGCAAAAATACATAATAACACTGTGGCAAATGGAAAGAGTATTCTTATTTTAAAGGACTCCTACGCAAATGCCTTTGCACCATGGCTTGTTAATAACTACGAAAATGTGATTATGATTGACCCCAGATTTTTTAAGGGCAGTGTAGAAGACATAATTAAGGAAGACAACATAACAGATGTGCTTGTAATAAACTATGTGTTTACAACAGTGTTTGAGGATTATTGCAAATCACTTATTGAAATATGGTAAATATTATTTACTTTCGCGTTAAAAATACCGCAAAAAAGCCTTACGATAAAATCGTAAGGCTTTTTTAATAACAAATTTTTAATTTTCCTTTGCTGTTGCAACATCATAGATTGCACAAACCTCTTCGGATGGTTTTTTGTCTATTAATGTAACAACCACTGCAAGAACAGCACCAACTATAAAGCCGGGGATTATTTCATAAATACCTGTGTGACTCATAAACATCAGCCATAAAACGTCTGTAACAGCACCGCCTATAACACCCGCAACTGCACCCTTGTATGTAAAACGCTTCCAGAATAGCGACAATATAATTACAGGACCAAATGCCGAGCCAAAGCCTGCCCATGCATTCTCAACCATATTCATTATTGCCTGTGCACCCTTGCCTTCACTGCTTGCAATAAAGTATGCAACTATTGCAACTATTAAAACAACAAGTCTGCCCATCCACATAATCTCTTTTTCAGAAGCATTCTTTCTGAAAACCGGCTTATATATATCGCTTGTGAAGGATGATGATGCAACAAGAAGCTGTGAGTCTGCCGTTGACATTGACGCCGCAATTATTGCCGCCATCAATAAGCCTGCTATAAATGCAGGGAACAGCTTTCTTGCAAGAACTATAAATATAAGCGATTGCTTGCCCTGTGTAAGCAGCTCCTCACCAACCATCATTCTGCCAAAGTATGCCATTACTATAACTGAAACCAATGCAATAACAACCCATACAATAGCTATTAAAGCACTCTTTTTAACCATTTTGGCATCTTTAATAGACATAAAACGTACAAGTATATGAGGCATACCAAAGTAACCTAAACCCCATGCAAGTCCCGATACAATTTCCTTCCAATCTGCAGAGAAGAAGTTTGATGTGAATGCACATTCAACCACATCACCGCTTGCATCGGTGTAAGCAAACACCTGTGAAAGTGCACTCTTGTCCAAATCTACAAACAGTGCAACCACAATCGGAACAGATATCAATGCAACAAGCATTAGTAATCCCTGGAAAAAGTCTGTCCAGCAAACTGCCTTAAAACCGCCAAGGAATGTGTAAATAAGAATGATTGCCGCAAATATAAGCATTGCTGTTTTCTCATTTAATCCCTCAAATACAGTTGTGAATACCGATGTGCCCGCAACAAAGCTCGATGCAACATAGACTGTGAAGAACACAAGAAAGATTATTGCCGAAGCAATCTGCAACACAGGGCTCTTTGAAGCAAATCTGTTTGAAAGATATTGCGGAACTGTGATTGAGTCGCCTGCAGCAGATGAGAAACGTCTTAACCTCTTTGCAACAAATATCCAGTTAAGTGCTGTTCCCAATGCAAGACCTATACCAATCCACGCCTGACCAAAACCAAATGCAAGAATACTTCCGGGAAGTCCCATTAAAAGCCATGCACTCATATCAGATGCCTGTGCTGAAAGAGCTGTAACCCACGGTCCCATTGAACGACCGCCAAGAAAATACTCCTTTTCACCGCCACTCCTTGAGGTTGCAAAGAAATAGATACCTATTACCAAAACAACCACAAAATAAAGAATAAATGCTAAAACTTCCATATTAAACATTTTTCTACCTCCAAATAAAAATATTACACTTATTGTACCATACTTTTTATTAGAACGCAATACAGAATAAAGTATAGACTAAATTCTATACTTTTATAAAAATAAAAGCACAATTATTCACTTATATTCGAGCAAAATAACTGTACTATTATTAATAACAAAAATATTTATTTTTTAAAACCCGATAAAAACGCAGGGAATAATTCCTCACAATATCTGCAAAGCGAATAGTTGCCGTCGGAAAGACACCAGTCATAAAGCAGTGCTCTTTCGCAAAGTGCATACACCTTAACCATATCATTTACTGTCTTATCCCGCGTAAATTCACCGCTTTGCTGACCTGAAGAAATAATTTTACGCAGCAGCTTGTAGTATGTTCTGTTGTGGTCGAGCAAATGCTTCTCACCCTTTGTAACAAGCTGCGACGATAACAGTTTAGCCAACAAATCAAGTGAAATACTGTTTTCAACCATCATAAAAAGCTCTCTGTTAAGGTATACAAGCTTATCAAATGATGACATATCCTCGTCCATTTCGTTCATCAATTCCTCGTATTTTTCATCAAACATATATGAGAGCGACGATAACAGTGCATCCTTGCCTGTAAAATAGTGATAGAACGAGCCTTTTGATGTGCCCGATTCTTCTATAATTTCTTCAATTGTGGTATCATCATAGCCCTGCTCATAAAACAGCTTCCATGCCGCCACAATAATTTTTCCTTTTGTATTTCTTGAATTCTTTTTTGACATTGTTTACTCCTTGTATAAATCAAACACACCGCCCCAAGCAAAAAGCGACGAGATGGGCAATTTTATTTCCTTGTTTTCAGGTTTGAAAGAAAATTGTTCGGATTGCTGTTTTTTTGTTTGGGTGCTGTATCGGGTATACCACCCCGAGCAAAAAGCGACGAGATGGACAATTTTACTTCCTTGTTTTCAGGTTTGAAAGAAAATTGTTCAGATTGCTGTTTTTTTGTTTGGGTGCTGTATCGGGTATACCGCCCCAAACGAAAAAATGGTAAGATGGACAATTTTATTCAAACCTGCTCGTGTAATTGTTCTATGTTTCGCATTATATATAACACAAATGAAAGTGCCATAAACGCCAGACAGGCTCCTATGGTCATATTGGAAATGGATGAGGGGATATTTATCCATATGATATGTATTACCATCATAAAATAGAGAAGGAAGGTGGTTACTTTACCGTGCCAGTTTGCACTTTTTACTACCTTTGTCTTTTTCACCACAAACAGACCTTGAACACCTAAAAATATTTCTTTAACCACAAGCAACAAAAGCGGTATAAGCATTAACTTATATTTTGATACTAAACAAATTAATGTAACAAATTGTGTGAGCTTGTCGGCAATCGGGTCAAGAATTTTTCCAAAATCGCTTATCATATTAAAATGCCTTGCCACAAAACCGTCAATAGCATCTGTTAAGCCCGACAACAACAATACCATCACTGCACAGCCGTTATAATTATGTACATACAACCATACTATTATAGGTATAAGTACTATACGAAACATTGATAATATATTTGGAATTGTTATTACTTTGCCTTTAAAACTACGCATTTTATCGCTCCTAACTGCTTTTGTGGCCTGTAAATAATTTAATCTTTTATTAGACCTTATTCTATACTTATATTTTATATCAATTTACACATTTTGTCAATAGATGCCATAATAAAAAGTCACTATCGTGACCGTGGTTGCCATAGCTCACTTCCATAGGTACACTTTTTTGTAATTTAGGAAATTGCAACTTAAAAGTAATAATTTCCTAAAAGATAAAAAATGCGTAGTATCCCAAGGAATACCACGCATCTAACAGTATTATTTATCTTTTTCCACAGCAATGCTTATACTTTTTACCGCTGCCGCAAGGACACGGCTCATTTCTGCCAGGCTCCTTTTTAGCAACAACGCCCTTACGCTTTAGTGAGCCATCACCGCCTGTATCGAGCGGCTTGGCAACCTGTTCACGTTCAATCTTAACTCTCGGCACTGCTGATAACACGTATTTTACAACGTCACGCTTTATTGCATCGAGCATTCCTTCATACAACTCCGTGCCCGTTTCTCTGTATTCTACAACAGGGTCGTGCTGACCATATGCTCTTAAGCCAATTTCACGTTTAACGTGCTCCATTTCGTCGAGATGCTCCATCCATAGAGTATCAACAACTCTCAACATAATAACTCTTTCAAGCTCACGCATATTAGAGCCAAATGTTTCTTCCTGCTCGGCATATCTTGCAAATGCAATATCCATCAGGCTATCCTTTATATCGCCACGGGTGATTGTTTCCATATCTTCAGGATTAACCTTAAACTTACCGTCTGCCCTCAAATTAATGTTTGCAAACTCTGAAAGTGCGTGCAGATTCCACTCCTCGGGGATTTCGGAAATACCAATATAATCATCAATAGCACTGTCTATTGAGCTTTCTATCATACTCTTAATGGTATGTGAAATATCCTCGCCGTTAAGAACACTCTGACGTTGAGCATATATAATCTTACGTTGCTCGTTCATAACCTCGTCGTATTGAAGAACGTGTTTACGTGAATCAAAGTTTCTGCTTTCTAAATTCTTTTGTGCATTTTCTATTGCATTGGTGAGCATTTTTGCCTCAATAGCCTCGTCTTCCGCAAGTCCCATTGCCTCAACCATAGCCTTTACTCTTTGCGAGCCAAAAATTCTCATTAAATCATCATCAAGCGACAAGAAGAACTTTGACGAGCCAGGGTCGCCCTGTCTGCCGGCACGTCCACGAAGCTGATTGTCTATACGTCTTGACTCGTGACGCTCTGTACCTATTATAAACAAACCGCCAAGGCTCTTAACCTCCTCCTGTTCGGGAGCAATCTGTTCCTTGTATTTGTTATATAACTCCTGATAGAGCTTTCTTGCGTTTATTATTTCCTCGTTATCAGTATCTGCAAAGCCTGTTGCTTCCACAATTAATTCCTCGGATATACCTTGCTTTGCCATTTCGTGCTTTGCCATATACTCCGCATTACCGCCAAGCATAATATCTGTACCACGGCCCGCCATATTGGTTGCAATTGTTACTGCACCCTTTTTACCTGCCTGTGCAACAATTTCAGCTTCCTTTTCGTGATATTTGGCATTTAACACCTCGTGCTTAATGCCCTGTTGCTTAAGCATACGGCTTAAAATCTCTGATTTGTCAACATTAACAGTACCAACCAAAACAGGCTGACCTGTTTGGTTACATTCCTTTATCTGCTTAATAACCGCCATATACTTGCCAAGCTCTGTTTTATACACAGAATCCTGCATATCCTTTCTTACAACAGGCTTATTTGTTGGAACAGCAACACAGTCGAGCTTGTAGATGTGCTGAAATTCCTCCTCCTCGGTAAGAGCAGTACCTGTCATACCCGAAAGCTTTTTATATAAACGGAAGAAGTTTTGGAAGGTAATTGTTGCAAGAGTTCTCGACTCTGCCTCCACCTTTACTCCCTCTTTTGCCTCAATTGCCTGATGCAAGCCGTCGCTATAACGTCTGCCTGGCATAATACGGCCTGTAAATTCATCAACGATCATAACCTCGCCGTCTTTTACAACGTACTGTTGGTCACGGTGCATAATACCGTTTGCGTGCAGGGCCTGATTTATATGATGCATAAGCTTCATATTTTCAGGGTCGGTAAGATTTTCCACACCAAAGCCCTGTTCAGCCTTTTTAACACCACGTTCGGTAAGTGTGGCAGTTTTTGCCTTTTCGTCTACAATATAGTCTGCATCCACCTCTGTATCAAGAGATTTATCGTCGTGCTCTGTAACCACAAGCTTCTTAAGACGTTTTGCAAACATATCAGCAACACGATATAAATCATTTGCTTCCGAGCCTTGTCCCGAAATAATAAGCGGTGTACGTGCCTCATCTATAAGGATTGAGTCAACCTCGTCCACTATTGCGTAGTTATGAGGTCTTTGCACCATTTCCTCTTTGTGAACCACCATATTGTCACGAAGATAATCAAAGCCAAGCTCATTGTTTGTGCCATAGGTGATGTCGCAGTTATATGCCTCACGTCTTTGGTCAGAATCAAGGTCGTGAATAATAAGACCGCAGGTTAAGCCCAAAAATCTGTATACCTTACCCATCCACTCACTGTCACGCTTTGCAAGATAATCATTTACAGTAACGATATGTACACCGTTACCTGTTAAAGCGTTAAGATATGCAGGCAAAGTAGAAACAAGTGTTTTACCCTCACCTGTTTTCATTTCAGCAATTCTGCCCTGATGCAGAATAACACCGCCTATAACCTGAACATAAAAATGCTTCATACCCAAAACACGCCAGCTTGCTTCACGCATTACGGCAAATGCTTCAGGAAGAAGATCGTCTAATGTTTCACCGTTGTTTAATCGTTCCTTAAATTCGGGAGTTTTCGCCTTAAGCTCATCGTCGGTAAGCTTTGCCATTTCGTCCTCATAAGTCATAACCTTGTCGGCAATAGGCGTTACCTTTTTAAGCTCTCTATCCGAATACGTACCGAATATTTTATCAAATAAACCCATTTTTTCACCTCGTCTGATTTTGCATATAATACCACATTATATATAGTATATCATAGATATTTAAAAATTACCACCGTTTTTTATAAATTTTTTGTTAAATTTTTGTTTTTACAACATCTTTAAATTATTATATCTGTTAATTTATCAGCCACAAGCTTAAATTCATCAATAGATAATGTTTCACCTCTGCGTTTTGGGTCGATACCAAGCGACATAAGCATATCCGAAAGAATGTCCTTTGATATTCCAAAGGTTGCATTAAGGCAATTTGCAAGTGTTTTTCTTCTTTGCGAGAATGCCGATTTAACTGTTTTAAAGAACATTTTTTCGTCCTTAACATCAACACGCGGTTTTTCAAGCATATGCAAGGTTAGCACTGCACTGTCAACCTTCGGGGGCGGAACAAACAGCCCTGAAGGAACAATTGTGGTTATTTGAGGCTCACAATAATACTGACACAAAAGCGTGATTGCACCGTAATCCTTTGTTGCAGGCTTTGCACACAAACGCTGGGCAACTTCTTTTTGCACCATAACCACCATATTGTTTATTGGCAGTTTTTCCTCTAAAACCTTTGTTATTATGGGTGTGGTTATATAGTATGGTAAATTTGCTGCAATACTTATTTTAGTATTGCCAAACTCCTCTTCAATAAGCTTTCTTAAATCAATCTTTAGCACATCCCCCTGCACTATTTTAACATTATCACACTCCGATAAGGTGTAGCCTAACACATCAATAAGACTATTATCAATTTCTATACTCACAACCTTTTTAGAATGTCTTGAAAGCTCCTGTGTTAAAACGCCAAAGCCAGGTCCTATTTCCAACACACCCTCTTGCGGCTTTGCGACATCACAAATATCCTCCAACACCGATTTTGACGTGAGGAAGTTTTGTCCCAGTCCTTTTTTAAAATTAAATCCGAATTTGTTTTGGATTTCTCTTATTACCTTTGGTGATGTAAGCTCCATTATTTTTCCTTTCTGTAATCAAAAACAGGAGAGAAGCATTGAGGCCTCCCTCCCAAATATTATTTAGAATAATCCCATTCCGCCAAATTGTACCACCAATGATGCAAACACGATTGAAACCATCGACAGTAGCTTTATAAGAATGTTAACCGACGGACCTGATGTATCTTTAAACGGGTCGCCAACTGTGTCGCCAACAACTGCACCCTTATGATTTTCACTGCCCTTGCCGTTGTAGTTGCCTGCCTCGATGTATTTTTTAGCATTATCCCACGAGCCGCCTGAATTTGCCATCATTATTGCAAGTACAAAACCACTAACAAGTGCTCCGGCAAGCATACCAACAACGCCGTTAACACCAAGCACCAACCCTGCAATTATAGGCGATATTATACCAAGTGCCGCAGGAAGTATCATCTCTTTAAGTGATGACCTTGTGCAAATATCAACACAGGTTTCATAATCGGCCTCGGCTTTGCCATCCATAAGACCTGCAATTTCCTTAAACTGACGTCTTACCTCAACAACTATCTTTTGTGCAGCTCTGCCCACTGCCTTCATTGTAAGTGCACTAAACAGGAACGGCAGCATTGCACCCACAAACAGACCTATTAAAACTGACGGGTTTGTTATTTCAAGGTTGAGCGAACCGCCCATAGCTTTAACCTCATCAGTATATGAAACAATAAGTGCAAGAGCTGTAAGAGCAGCCGAGCCTATTGCAAAGCCTTTACCTGTTGCAGCTGTTGTGTTACCAAGCGAATCAAGTGCGTCTGTTCTTTCACGAACAACACTGTCAAGTCCCGACATTTCAGCAATACCGCCAGCATTGTCAGCAACAGGGCCATACGCATCTGTTGCAAGTGTAATACCAAGGGTTGAAAGCATACCCACCGCAGAAAGACCAACTCCGTAAAGACCTTTTGCAAAGTCGCCCACACCGCCTGCTGTGAAGTATGAAATTATTACCGATACACCAATTATTATAACAGGGATTGCAGTTGATTGCATACCAAGAGCAATACCGTCTATTATTATTGTTGCACTTCCTGTTTCGGAAGATTTTGCAAGCTTCTTTGTGGGGTTGTATGAATCAGATGTGTAATACTCTGTGAAAAAGCCGATTAGCACACCTGCTACAAGTCCTGAAATAACTGCCCAGAACACGTTTGTGTTTTGGGGTAGAAGTGTGTATATCAACGCACCCGACACAACTGCACTTATTATTGAGCTTGCATATGTGCCACGTCTTAACGAGCCTAAAAGTGCTTTTTGGTCTGCACCCTCTTTTGTTGAAACAAAGAATGTGCCTATAATTGAGGCAATTATACCAACTGCTGCAATAAGCATTGGTACAATAACGCCCTTAAAGCCCAATCCTGCAGCTGCCGCAAGAGCACCGCACGAAATTATTGAGCCAACATATGATTCGTAAAGGTCAGCACCCATACCAGCAACGTCACCAACATTATCGCCAACGTTATCGGCAATACAAGCAGGGTTACGCGGGTCATCCTCGGGGATACCAGCCTCAACCTTACCAACAAGGTCTGCTCCAACGTCTGCCGCCTTTGTGAAAATACCGCCGCCAACTCTTGCAAAAAGAGCCATAGATGATGCACCCATACCAAATGTAAGCATTGCAGACATTATTTCGTTTATTTCAAGATTAAATACGAATTTTAAAAGTATAAACCAAAGACTTATATCCAACAGGCCAAGACCAACAACTGTAAGTCCCATAACGGAGCCCGATGAAAATGCAATACGAAGTCCTTTGTTAAGACTTTCTCTTGCACCGTTGGCTGTTCTTGTGTTGGCATAGGTTGCAATCTTCATACCAACATATCCGCTTAAACCGCTAAATATTCCGCCCGAAAGAAATGCAAACGGAACAAACGGCGTTAAATATCCCAATATACTTAAAACCAAAAGCAATACAAACATAACAGCAAAGAAAATTCCCACTGTTTTGTATTGACGTTTTAGGTATGCCATAGCACCCTTGCGGATTTTGTTACCGATTTCCTTCATAGTGTCAGTTCCCTCGTCCTTACCCTTTACCGAATAGAACTGATAAATTGAAAATATAATTGCAATTACTGCACATATAAGCACTGCATATGGTGAATATTTTTCGAATGCTCCCATAAATAACCTCTTCCTTCTATTTTGATTTTTATTTTAGTGTAATCCTCATTTTACCATTTTTTAGTAAAAAGTCAAGAATTTTTCACTTTGTGAAGAAGCGTTTGTTTGAGATTCTTCACATCCGTTCAGAACGACACTTTTCAGGACGATGTGCTCATCGTCCCCTACTAATTTTCTTAATTAATTCAATTTCCTCTTTATAGCCTTGGTTATCGTTTGGTGTTTCAAGTAAAAACGGCAAATTACAAAGCGACTTATGGTTTATAATTCTCTCAAAAGCAGCCTCTCCTATACTACCCTGCCCCAACTTCTCGTGACGGTCCTTGTGTGATGCAAATGGGTTTTTACTGTCGTTTATGTGTATTGCCTTTAGTCTGTTAAGACCTACACATTTGTCAAAATGCTCTAAAACACCGTCTAAATCCTCAACAATGTCATATCCTGCATCATAAACGTGACAAGTGTCGAGACATACACCTATTTTTTCGTTAAGCTCCACACGGTCTATTATTTCCCTTAATTCCTCAAATGATGAGCCGATTTCACTGCCCTTACCCGACATTGTTTCCAAAAGCACTGTTGTGGTCATAGACGGAGTAAGCACATTATTTAACAAAGATGCAATCATTTCTATTCCCGCATCCACTCCCTGTCCCACGTGTGAGCCAGGGTGGAAGTTGTATAACTGATTTGGTGTGTATTCCATTCTTTCCAAATCATCCTTCATTGTTATATATGCAAACTCTCTTGTTTGCTCCTTGTCCGAACAGGGATTTAGCGTATATGGTGCGTGTGCAAGTATTTTTTCTATGCCGTTTTGGGCTGCATACTCCAAAAACGCCTTAACATCATTTTCATCAATTGCCTTTGCACTTCCTCCGCGTGGGTTTCTTGTAAAAAACTGAAATGAATTTGCACCAAGAGCCACTGCCTCTTTACCCATATGCAAATAACCCTTCGATGCACTCAAATGACAACCTACTGTAATCATAATTTTCTCCTCACTTAAACAGCATACATTTCCAATTCGTCGAAAAACATTTCGTAGAAATCGTCCCAATTATCTGGCGCTTCCACTCCGCCGCCATTCACACTGCGAAGCATTGTTGCACAAAAGGCTTCGCCCGCCGTCATAAGCTCGTATGGTGTTATGTGTGTATAGCCAAGCTCGGCGCATTTTGTGCAAAATGCACTCACAGGCTCTTTTTCTTTACGTGTTTTAAGCAACTCATCACGTAGTATTAAATCGTTTTTTGCTCTTTCTAGGAGTTGCGACAACTCAAAATCTACACTCATTTTTTAATCCTTTTTTAGTATATTATTCTGCAATCGGAATATGCATATTCAATTCGTGGTATTTGTAATTTACCAATTCAAAATCCTTGGTTGTAAATTTGTAGAAATCATCAACTTTGTTGATTTTTAATGTTGGAGCATCAAATCCGTCGCGGCTTATTATATCCTCTATTATTGGTAAATGTCTGTCATAAATATGTGCATCAGCAATAACGTGCACAAATTCACCCACCTCAAGACCGCTTACCATTGCAAACATATGCGTAAGTGCCGCATATTGACACACATTCCAGTTGTTTGCTGCAAGCATATCCTGTGATCTTTGATTTAAAATTGCATTGAGCTTGTTGCCTGTAACATTAAATGTCATAGAGTATGCACAAGGATATAAATTCATATCCTTTAAATCACTATGTACATATATATTAGATATAATTCTTCTCGATGCCTTGTTGTATTTGAGGTCGTGTAAAATTCTGTCGACCTGATCGAACTCGCCGTCGCTGTATTTGTGCTTAACGCCCATCTGGTAGCCATATGCCTTGCCTATTGAGCCATCCGCATCTGCCCATTGATCCCAGATGTGACTGTTAAGGTCATTTACGTTGTTGGATTTCTTTTGCCATATCCATAAAACCTCATCAATTGCACTTTTTAAATATGTACGTCTTAATGTGAGGATTGGAAACTCCTTTGATAAATCGTAGCGGTTAACTATACCAAATCTTTTTACTGTGTGAGCACTCACTCCGTCCTCCCATTTCGGACGAACATCAAGCCCTTCATCACTAAACCCATGGTCTATTATATCTCTGCAATTTTGCTTAAAAATTTCATCAGCGTAGCTCATAACAATCCTCCCAATAAATTGTATATATACATATATTTTATTATATTTTCGCCCATTTGTCAACACCTTCATACCATTGTAAAAATAAAAAATTTTAAAAAATATTGACATAAAAAACAAAATATGATATTATACTTAACAGGAAATAAAAGGGAGTAGCTTGCGCACAATAGCGTGGTTCGTTGTCGTCAGTACGAGTGCTTTTGCATTCCGGCACGAATTGTTAGAGGCGAGACTTTTATTGCATTTGTTTTGGTGCAATGAGGGTTATCGCTTTTTTTGTATATATAATGCAAATTCAGAGGAAAATATAAGTGAAAATCCTTACCTAGCGTATGAAAGGGGATCTAAATGGAACACTATAAACTCACAAAACAGCAAGCATTTGAAGATGTATCTTCAAATGATGAAGGGCTTTCTCAAAAAGAGGCACTCTTGCGATTGCAAAAATACGGAAAAAATGAGCTTGCCGAGGAAAATGAGCGAAGTCCATTTATAATCTTTTTAAGTCAATATAAAGACTTTTTGGTTATAATACTTATAATTGCAGCCATAATATCAATGATTTTAAAAGATATTGAAAGCTCAATTGTAATACTTGTTGTTATTACAATAAATGCTATTTTGGGCACAATTCAGGAGCTAAAAGCCGAAGCCTCTCTAAAGGGACTAAAGGCAATGTCCGCACCAACGGCAAAGGTTATGAGAGACGGCAAGGTTGTGGTTATAAACGGCAACGAGGTTGTGGTTGGTGACGTTGTTGTGGTGGAAGCAGGCGACTACATCTGTGCCGACGGCAGAATAATTGAAAATGCAGGCTTAAAATCAGATGAAAGTGCCCTTACGGGTGAAAGTGTACCTGTTGAAAAAGAGGATATTGAAATAAGTGAAGAAAAACCCCTTGGCGATAGAAAAAATATGCTTTATTCGGGCAGCTTTTCAACCTATGGACGTGCAAAAATGGTTGTTACGGCAACGGGTATGAACACTGAAATAGGAAAAATTGCCACACTTTTAAAAAACACCAAGGAAAAGAAAACACCTCTTCAGGAGTCGTTGGATTCATTTGGTAAAAAGCTGTCATTTGTGATTATTGGTGTATGTATTCTTGTGTTTATACTTGCCATAATTCGCGGCGAGGCAGTACAAAGTGCGTTTGTGTTTGCCGTTGCTCTGGCAGTGGCGGCAATTCCCGAGGCGTTAAGCTCAATTGTAACCATAGTTTTAAGTGTGGGAACACAAAAGCTTGCAAGAGAAAATGCAATCATAAGAAAGCTGCAGGCAGTTGAGGGCTTGGGAAGTGTATCTATAATATGCTCCGATAAAACAGGCACTCTTACCCAAAACAAAATGACCGTTCAAAAAATCTATTTTGATGGAAATATAAAAGACAAGGACGACGACCTTACAGGCCGTGAGGCACAGCTTATAATAGACGGTGCTTTGTGTAACGATGCATCATCACGTAACGGTCAAAAAATCGGCGACCCAACAGAAATTGCACTTATAGAATTTTCCGACAAGCACGGACTTCCTTACGATGAGGTGCGTGACAAATACCCAAGACTTGGTGAGATACCGTTTGATTCCGACAGAAAGCTTATGAGCACTGTTCACAAAATAGGCGATAACTATAAAATGCTTACAAAGGGTGCAACAGATGTGTTGCTGCCAAGAATTAACGAAATGAAAACGGCACTCGGCAAGCGTGAGTTTACCGAGGCAGACGCACAAAACCTTATGAGAGCAAATATGGAGTTTTCTCAAAGCGGATTAAGAGTGCTTTGTGTGTGCGAAAAGGATGTTAAATCTGTTGATGTCGATTTTGATGATGAAAATAACTACATTCTGCTTGGACTTATAGCAATGCAGGACCCACCGCGTGAAGAGTCTGTGGGTGCAGTTGCAAAATGTAAAATGGCAGGCATACGTCCTATAATGATTACAGGCGACCATCTTGTTACGGCAAGTGCAATTGCCAAAAGCATTGGCATACTTGAAGATGGCTACAGAGGTGTTGAGGGAGCACAAATAGAAGCTTTAAGCGATGATGAGCTTGACAAATTTGTGAGTGATGTGGCAGTGTATGCAAGAGTTTCGCCCGAGCATAAAATCAGAATTGTGAATGCATGGCAAAGAAAAGGCTATATTGTTTCAATGACGGGCGACGGCGTAAACGATGCTCCTGCCCTAAAGCAAGCAGATGTTGGTGTTGCAATGGGTATAACAGGCAGTGAGGTTGCAAAGGATGCCGCCTCAATGGTTTTAACCGACGATAACTTTGCAACAATAGTTAAGGCGGTAGAAAATGGAAGAAACATATATAACAATATTCAAAAGACAATACAGTTCCTGCTTTCAGGCAATGCTGCAGGTATTATATCTGTTTTATATGCATCACTTCTGGCACTTCCCGTTCCGTTTAAGGCGGTACACCTGTTGTTTATAAATCTATTAACCGACAGCCTTCCTGCAATTGCGTTGGGTATGGAGGCACACGACCCCGATATTATGAAGGAAAAGCCACGCAACAAAAACCAGTCTATATTAACTAAAAAGATACTCACTGCAATTGGCCTAGAAGGACTTATAATTGCAATTGCAACCATTATTGCATACACAATCGGTTTAAAAAACAGTGATAATACGGCAAGCACAATGGCGTTTGCAACGCTTTGTCTTTCAAGGTTAATTCACGGCTTTAACTGCAAGTCGGATAAGTGCGTATGGTTTAAAAAAGCAATGTTTAATAACAAAAGCTTATTGGGTGCATTTGCAATAGGACTTGTTTTATTGAATGTGGTATTATTTGTACCAATACTGCAACCGATTTTCTCTGTTGAGCCATTAAGCTTTACAGAAGCAATTGCGGTATATGGTTTATCAATAGGTACGTTTGCACTCATACAGTTAATAAAAACAATAAAATCATTAATAAAAAAGTCACTATCGTAACTGTCGCTTTCTCAGCTCACTTCCATAAGTAGACTTTTTTGTAATTTAGGAAATTACAACATAAAAGTAGTAATTTCCTAAAAGATAAAATAATGATAAAATAACATATTATAAAGAAAGGAGGAGGACTATGGAAAAATATGTATGTCCCTGCGGATATGTTTATGACCCCAAAGATGGCGATCCCGAAAATGGTGTTGCACCAGGCACATCATGGGAGGATGTTCCTTCAGATTGGGTGTGTCCTGTGTGCGGATTGGGTAAAGACGCATTTGTAAAAGAATGAAATGGCGGGGTGTTGCTTAATGCAACATCCCCCTTTCTTTTATTCAATAACTTAAAATATATGCATAAAAAAACCAACTAAATATTTGTGCTTTTATTTGTTAAAATGCCACTTGTAAAACATTGCCAAATATGATATACTTAATTCTGTATGAAGGAATGTGATTTAGGAGGTAAATTTAATGAAATCAAATGTAGTAAAGAAATTTATGCTCATAACAGGAGTTGTGCTTGTATCACTTCTGTTTTCATCAATTGCATATGCACAACAATACAGCGGAAGCTGCGGAAGCAACGTAAGCTATGTGCTTGATGATACAACAGGAATACTAACCATAAGCGGTGAGGGGGAAATGAATAATTACTCAAACTCAACCTCTATGCCGTGGTATTCACAAAAAAGCAAAATAAAAACTGTTGAGGTGAAGGAGGGTGTTACATCCATAGGCAACAGAGCGTTTTATGGTGTATCAACTCTTACTTCAATATCGCTTCCCGAAAGCCTGGAGGAAATAGGCGACTATGCTTTTAACGGCTGTTCATCCCTAAACGATGTCGTTTTCCCCCAAAGCTTAACCGCGTTGGGAAAACGTGCGTTTTATGGCTGTAAAGCATTGACGGAGATTCTTCTTCCCGATGATATTTTATATCTTGAAGACAAGGTATTTTCAAACTGTGAGTCGCTCGAAACAGTTAAATTACCAAAAAATCTTGAGGAAATGAGCGACAGTGTGTTTGAGGGCTGTTCGTTGCTTAATAATGTAACTATTCCTGCAAATGCTCAAATTTTCGGCGAAGATATGTTTATGGACTGCTCGGAAGATATAAATATAAATGTATATTATAATTCACCTGCTGTGTTGTTCTTTTCAACCCAACCATATAACTATACTGTTGTATGCAAAGTTGATATAATTTCGGATGATGAGGTAATATCATCAAATGAATATGAATACGGATATGAATTCACATTCCCGCCATTACCTGCCGCTAAAGAGGGCTATGATTGTCTTGGCTTTGTGTTGGACACACAAACATACAGCGAGGGTGATAAAATATCAATAGATAATCACAAAACTATTACAGTGTCGTGGAAAATGAAGGAGTACGACATCTGCTATGTTTTAAACGGTGCAGAGCAAACAATAGAACCTCAAAAGAAATTATACTGGGAGGATATTAAATTAAGTGATATAACCCCAACAAGAGAAGGTTACGAATTTTTGGGCTATGCCACAGCGCACTCATCGTTAGTTGCATCATATATGCCCGCGGATACCGTAACCAAAAACGAAAACTTAACCCTGTATGCAATATGGAAGGAAAAAACCTACACCGTTACATTTGATGCAAACGGCGGAGAAGGAACAATTCCTCCTCAAACAAAAAGACATTCAACAAACCTTCAAATAACAGATTTACAACCTCATCGTGACGGCTATACCTTCAGGGGTTGGTCATCGCACCCCGAGGGAGTGCTTGCAGATGTGTTCCCTGGCGGTTTTTATACCGAAAACAAGGATGTAACTCTATATGCAATATGGAAGAACGGAATAGTTATTGGCGATGCCAACAGTGACGGCGATGTTACTCTGGAGGATTTGGTGCTTATGATGCAACGCATAAACAACCACGATATTACATTATCAAACAATGCACTTGCCGCAATGGACGTTAATAACGATACATACTTTAACATAAAGGATGTTTTGAAATTAGCACAGTATTTAGCAGGCTGGACAAATGTGGTGCTTGGTGAATAATGGAGGCAGAAAGGAATTTATATTATGAGAAATAAAATATTAAGCCTTATAATGACAATATCTATGGTGGTTGGTTTTATACCTGTTGTTGCAAGTGCATCATCTCCCGAGATATACAACTTCATCACCTCCGAAAGCTATGGCAGTGTTGTTATTAATGGCTATGATTATGAATATTGGGAGGATGGAAACAAATACACATTTTTCCAATTCACTCCCGAGGAAACTGCAACATATTATTTTTATAATGCAGATGATACATACGAGGACACTCATGCAATTCTGCTCAATAGCGAAGGAAATCAAATAGACTATGATGATAACAGCTTGTATGAAGACGTGAACCACTTTGAAATAACCCACATCCTTGAAGCAGGAGAAACCTACTACTTTGGGGCAGGCTTTGTTGAAGACTATCTGACGGGCTCATTTCACGTTTGTTTAACAAAAACACCTGTTGATACAGTTTATGTTGAAGCGCCAATCATAAACCCTGTTTGGTTTGAAATGGATTTTACCGAGCTATACATAGAATACTACGGTGACCCATCCGCAAGACTATATGTAAAATACGATAACGGTGAATTCTATGAATATGGAAACTATAGCTCTTTTCGGATTCATTATTCGCAAATGGTATATGCATATGCTGTGGTTGAAAATGCCGTATCAGGACTTATGTACATCTGGTTTGATGTAGGCGGCAATCCTGGTCCCGACCCCGGACCCGATCCTGGACCCGACCCCGGACCCGACCCTGATCCATGGCCGCCTGTTGATGAGATCCATCCTCCGGATTTTACGAGTTATTATTTGGAGGATGGCTCGGAACTGATAGAAATAAACGACGGTTGGGGCTATGCGGAAAGAACAATATACTATTCATTAGACGATGGCTGTACCTTTGAGCCGTATTGTGGACCGTTTATTGTTTATGAAACAACAACCGTATGGGCATATATATGGACACCGATGGGTGAAAGTATGTGGGTATCTCATTATGTGTATGTAGAACCCCCGCAAGACGAGGTAACACCTCCCGATATTCAGGAAACATATGTAGGTGAAGATACCGCTGTAACAGTAGATTTAATAAACACATCTTCTTATTCAGATGTTGTGATTTACTACTCATTTGACGGCGAACACTTCGAGCCATATAACGGAGTATTTACGTTCTATGAGCCAATCACAATTTATGCTTATACTTATGTGGGGGAAATTGGCACTCAAAGCGAGGTAACCTCAAGAACAGTTGGTGAAACGCTGATTGCTCCCCCAACCATAAATGACCCCTTTGATGTGCTTGGCGGAAAAAGTATAACCATAACAAGCAAACATGACTATGATATTTATTACAGCCTTAATGACATAAACTACGTAAAATACACAGAGCCGATATTTGCAGACTACTACTCAACAATATATGCTTATTGTATGTCAGATGGCAGAAAAAGTGCAACCAAAACAATCGACGTTAAGGTTTCACAGGCATTAGCGCCAACAGCTTCTCTTGAAAGCGGTGATTATACAAAGCAGGAGGTTTCCTTCAGCGCTGACAGTGGTTTGGATATCTACTATAAAACAACCGTAGGCGATGTAACATCAGAATACACTAAATATACAACTCCGCTTATTATTGATAAGGATTTTAGTGTAACAGTGTATGCAATAGGTATGGGTATTGCAAGCTCACAGGAGGTTACATATAACTATAAGCTTAAGAAAACCGAAAAGCCAACCTTTGCAGAAACTGCAATTATGGGCGGCAAAAAATTGCAGATAAATTCCGAAAAGGAAACTGCAAAAATATACTACAGCACTGATGGTAAAACATATCAGGAATACACAAAGCCACTGGAATTTAACGACCTTGCTAAAGTTTATGCATATGCAACAGAGGAAAATCACGAAAACAGTGATATTTTAGAATATGATGTTACAATGCCCTCCACAATGAAGCCTACTCCAAACTATGCATCGGGAGCAGTGTTTAAGGGCACAAAAATAACATTGGAATCAAACAATTCGGGCAGAGAAACTCAAATTTACTACACGCTCGACAACTCCGACCCCAGACTTACAGGAGAAGGTGCAACACGACTTCTCTACACCAACGGCATTGAAATTAACGCACCTGTTACAATAAAAGCAGTTGCATATTCAATGGGCGGTGCAGTCAGCGAAGTGGTTGAGCTTAAATACACAATCCGTACTGCCGCCTCACCAACCATCAACGAAAAGGCGGTATATGGCGGTAAGGAAATTTCACTTTCCACCACAACACCTGATGCATTAATGTACTACTACGTGGGTGATGAAAACTCAACACCTGTGTGGGCATTGTATAAAACACCATTTATTGTTTCAACAAGCGGCAGTGTTGTTCGTGCATATGCAGCTGCCAACAAGTATCTCGACAGTAGCGTGTCGAAGCATACTGTTGAAATTGGTGCGGTGGATATGCCCAGATTTGTTGTAACGGATGATACAATATATCTTAACACACAAATTTCCTTTGTTGCACAGGATTTTGTTAAGGTGTATTACACCACCGACGGAAGTGACCCAACAATCAGCGGCGACAATGCCACAAGAAAGGAATATACTGCTCCGTTTACAATAGATAACGATGCAACCATCAGGGTATATGCAATGGCACAGGGCTGGCAAAACAGTGCTGTAAACGAAAAAACCTATAAGGTATATCAAACTGCAAAGCCAACCATTGTAAAAACTGTTGTTGGTAACTATGTAAAAATAGAATTTAAATCGGAAACACCCGATGCAACAATTTACTACACCACAAACGGTGCTGACCCAAGCATATACTCAACAGTGTATACAACACCGTTTATGATTGAAAAGGACACCTCTTTTAAGGTGTATGCAGTGTCACCAAACAGAAAAGACTCTGAAATTCTGGAAACTACTGTGTTTGTAAAACACACAGCAACTCCAAAAGCAAACTTTGAAAGCGGCGAAATAAAAACAACCGATAAAATAACACTCACAGGTGATACGGGTGCAACAATTTATTATACCACCGATGGAAGCGACCCAACCACACAAAGCACAGTTTATACTGAACCCTTTACAATTTCATCAGATGCAACAGTTAAGGCATTTGCAGTTTTAGACGAATATCTTGATAGTGATATTGCAACCTATGAATACAAAATAAGAGTTGTTAAAAACCCTGTAATAAGCTGGGGAGATGATGTTCTTGGCGGAAAAACAGTTGAAATATCCTGCGAGGATGCGGATGCAAAAATATACTACACCACCAACGGAAGCGACCCAACAATATATTCACGTGCTTTTACAGGTGGATTTGTAATAGACAAAAGCCAAATCATAAAGGCAATTGCAGTTGTAGATGGTTGCAAAAACAGTGCCGTTACGGAAAAGAAAATGGATGTTCCTGTTGCAGGAATGTATATTACTACTGATAAAAATGTAAAAATTGGTCAGCCAATTTATGCCCAAATCCCCAAAGGTGTAACCGTTTACTACACAGTTGACGATACAACCCCAACCACACAAAGCCCTGTGTTTGAATCGGGCACACTGGTGTGTGAGGATGATTTTACTTTCAAATATTATGCCGAGGGTGTTGGATATGCAAACAGTAATATACAAACCACCTACTTCACAATAAAAAAGGCAGATCACGATGTTTTCTATTACCTTACAAATAAAGGTGCTATGATTTCCATACACCCAACAGACCACAGCCTTAACACAAAATTCTACTACACCACCGACGGCACACAGGCAGACGAAACAAGCACACTGTATACAGGTCCGTTTGAAATTGTAGAAGACTGCACATTAAGTGTATACTCCACAGCACACAATTGCAAGCCTGTACGCAGGTCGTGGCGGGCAGATTCACATCCTGCCGCTGTTCCAAGATATTACATTTCAGGCACTTATCTGGAGAAAAACCTCACAGAAAACAGCAACTATGAAAAAAATATTGCAATGCAGGAGGGTGAAACAATAACGCTAACCTCCGACGGTGAGATAGATTATAGTATTATACATGCCGATGCCGACGAGGTTGCAGTGCCTTCAGAGGACGGAAAGAGCGTTACAATAACAGTTACCAAGGATATGACCATATACGCTCACACAAAGGCATACGACGAGTATAGCAGAAGCTACCCGCTTTCACTTTATGTGTCAGTTCTTCGTGCAGAGGCAGATATTACCGTAAAGAACGTTATTGGCGGAAAAACCTTTGATATTGATGCCATTATTCGTGATGATGACAACACAATGTCAAAAGAGCTTGAAAAAACAGACATACCCTATACCATATTCTACACCACCGATGGAAGCGACCCTATGGCTGAAAACAATCAGGCAGTAAAGATTTTTGAAACAAGTGAAGGCGATGTTAAAACCGAGCCTGTGTTTGTAGATAAAAATACAAAGGTCAGAGCGTATGTTGATACAGCAAGCTGTGTGACTGCAGACACAGTAACACAAGACATAACCGTTAAAAAGCTTGCAGTGCCCGTGGCAAATCCAACCACCTCAACAGTTAATAAGGGCACATATGTTATATTGTCGAACTCAACTGCCGACAAAGCAAGAATTTACTACACAATCGACGATACCACACCAACTGTAAATAGCACTCTTTATGAGAGCCCCATTCAACTAAATGATGATACAAAAATAAAAGCATTTGCAGTGTTGGAGGGATATGTATCAAGTGATGTTGCAGAGCTTACATACACCATAAAGCAAGCGGCAACACCAACCTTTAACAAGACCGACACCGCAAGCGGAGCAGTTGTTGAAATTAACTGTGAAACGGCAGATGCGGATATTTACTACACCTTAAATAACGATGACCCAACAAGTGAAAACGGAATAAAATATACAGAACCCTTTAAGCTTACAAAGAATACAATTGTAAAAGCAATTGCAATTCATAAGGATATGAAGGATTCGTATGTAAA
This sequence comes from Clostridia bacterium, assembly GCA_045649025.1. Taxonomy (GTDB): domain Bacteria; phylum Bacillota; class Clostridia; order UBA1381; family UBA1381; genus Ornithomonoglobus_A. The sequence continues at coordinate 222,946 of JAZRPB010000006.1, forward strand.
TTCCGAGCTTATAAACGTTGCATCCGACCTTATGCAGCTTATATCAATACCTGATGTGAAGGTTAAATCAGGCGAAGAAATCACAATCCCTGTTTCTGTAAAGAATAATCCTGGTATATCTGCATATTCAATTTCAGTTGAATACGATAACACTGTTTTAACACCAATATCAGCCAAAAATAACTGGGGCGGAATATTTGTAACAAACATTGGCAAGGAAAATTCAAATTCCGATAAGACAGTGTCACTAACGTGGCTTGGTAGTAACAGTACCTATGCAGATGATACAATATTTAATATAACCTTTAAGGCAAACGAGGATACAAAAGTTGGCGACACAACCGACCTTGTTTTAAGGCAAAACGGCATCATAAATCACCTTTTTGAAGATGTGGATATTGTATTCGATGACGGCTCGGCAACAGTAAATGAGAAAACCACCTCACAGCTTAACCGTGGCTTATATACAGTAAGCCGAAAATCAACAGTATACACCGAAACAGAGCTTTCATTAAAGTATGAAAAGGTTGATAACGATACTGTGAATGTGAATGTGTTTGTTGATGAAAATTATGGCTTTAGTGCATATAACATATCATTGTTATATAATAACGAGGTTATGAAGCCTGTTGCAATAACCAACGGAAAGCTGTTTGAGAGTGATGTTATGTCGAATGTAACACAACCGTCGGCAAATCTTGATAACCTTTCAAATATATCACTCCTTTCCTGTAACGATACAAATGTAACAGCTAACGGCTTACTTTGTACTGTCACCTTCGACCTTGTTTCACAGGATTATGTTAATCAGCAAGTGCAATATCAGAGTGCACAGCTCTTTACTGCAAACGGTGATGAGGTTGTTGCAAATTATAAAGATTTAACAATAGAAGAAAACACCCAAAAGATAGAGATTTCGCCCAATGCAACCTATACAATTTCAGCATCGGGACAAATAACCGACCTTAAGCTTAAGGTTATAAATAATACCACACAAACTGAATCGGGTACAGTTGTGGTTGCACTTCACAACAGTACCACAAATAAGCTTGTGGATATCTCATATAAAACAGTTGAAGAAATTAAAGCAGGCTCAAACACTGTTGAAGGCTTTGTGCTTTCAACAAAGAACAATCCCGATTGTACACTTAAGGTGTTCTTGTGGGACAGCATAGAAAATATGATTCCAATGTCTTTGGCAACACAAATATAGTAATAAGAACCCCACCCAACAACGCAATCAAAGATTGCTGTTGGGTGCCCGGAAACCTTGTTGTGTTCCACAACAAAAAAAAGCGATGAGCAATAAATGCTCATCGCTTTTTGTTTGTGTTACTTCAATGTAATCTCTGCCGTATCCACTCCCATATTCAATGCAGTGTAGGAATACTTAATATTTTTTTCCGAATCAACCAAGCCTATATTTGTCATATAACCTCTGCTTGTTTCAAAGAATTTTGAAAGGTGCATTGCACCGCCGTTGTTGTTTAGTGCTTTAAATGTTATTTTTATGTAAGCGCCGTCTGTCACCTTAAGGTCGTAGCCTGCTTTTGCAAATGCAATAATTAGTGTATCGTCATCAAAATCAGGATTGGCCGCCATCATTGCACTCTCGCCCGCTTTATCATACATTGCAGAGCTAACATATTCAAATGCATCGGCATCATACTTTATAGCAACAGAGCCACTGGATATTGCAGTGTCCTTATTAAAGTTCTTCATATTCACATACACATCAAAGGTTTCGCCCTCTTTAACGTCGTTTGCTTGTGTGCTTAAGTATACATATGGATTTTCTTTGCCAACTGCAGGAGCACCCTCCTTTGTGGTGATTGTAACGTGTCTTGCATCGCCGTCCCATTGTACGTCGCAGCCAAACGCATCTGCAACAGCTCTTAAAGGAAGCATTGTTCTGTCGTTTATAATTTGCGGTGCAACGTCAATTTCCTGTATGTATCTGTCTGCAGAATAAATGTCCTTGAATTTGTAAATTCTCAAATTTGGTGTGCCAATTGTCATAAATACTCTTGTGAAGTTGTCGGCACTGTCTATTTGTACACGCTGTGCCTCGCCTTCCCACTGTACCTTTGCACCCATAGCCTCAAAAACACCTCTTGCGGGAACAAGTGTTCTGTCGTCCTTTATAACAGGGTTTTGGTCGGCAAACATAATATCACTGCCGTTTACCGATACTGTTGGGTTTTCTGCCGCCATTGCACCTGTGTATGTTAAAATTAATATTGCCGTAATTAAAGAAATCAACTTTTTCATAATGTAATCCCTTTCATTTATAAATGTATTTAATACTATACCTCTATTTTACATTAAATTGCACATTTTGTCAATAGATGCACTCAAAAACATTACACAATCACTCCGAAAAGCCTCCCTTGTGTAAAGGGAGGGGGGACCACCGAAGGTGGTGGAGGGATTGTTATTCACCTTTCCCCTACGATTGCGGTTCGTCGGAAACCGCCGAACCCTACGATGTTTGGTTGCACAAAAAAAGGCGATGCTTTTGCATCGCCCTTGTTTTTGAATTTAATTACGCTTCTGTCCAGTCATCAAATTTTGTAACTGTTACGTGGTCTTCGCTAACACCTGCATTATCCATTAGGTAATTAGCTGCTTGTGTTGCTGCTGAATCTGTTACTATATTCTCTTCAGAGAAGATAGATATATTCATTTTTGGCATTTCAAAATTTTTCATAATATTTCTCCTCCTCTAAAATTATTCCCACTTGAATGCAACATCTTCAACTTTTTCAGCACCCTTGTAAACAAGACCAAGCTTAACCTTTTCAGCTGAAAAGTTTGGTAGTGTAAATGTTTTTACTGTCTTCATAGGTGTACCACCGATTGTTGCATACCAACGACCTGTTTGACCTGAAGCACTTGAATCTAATTCAGCAACATATGCTACTGCTTGAGCATTTGCAGCATCTGTGAATGTTGAACCTGATTGTGTAGCATCAACGCTGCCGCCTGCTGGTGTTGGATTTGCCCATTCGTTGTATGATGGGATTGTGCAACCTGTTGCCTCCATCGTATCATTAAAGTAGTCATAATCCCACGGTGTTGCAGTTGGATTTTTAGTTGCTACTGTTACCGTTGAGTCAGTACCTGAAACGCTTGTTGCGTCTTTTGTAAAGTTAAATTTACCTGTTGCATCAGCATCAGCTGTATAATATTGAAGCGACCAACTGTACTTATTATCTGTTAAATATGTATCTACAGCGCCAGTGTTCAAGTAGGTACATTTATTTCCGGTAGCATTTATGGTTAATATTCCAGCATCTGCTGTATCGAAATATTCAAAACCAGCAGGAATTTCCAAAGATGCACTTACGGCTTTAACACCATTACCTACAACGGTATAACCTTTAATAGCATTACCCGATTTAACGTATGCAGCCAAAGTCTCAGCTGCTGTTACATCTATTTCAAAATTAACTGTTGCTATATAATAGCTTTCACCATCAAGCTCCAAAAGCTCATAACCTCCAAATGTTGCAGTAGCGGTAGGTTTTCCACCTAATGAAGCACTAACTGTAGTTGCTACAAAAGTAGAAGCTAACATAGCCACTGCACACGCAATAGATAGTAATTTCTTCATTTTCATAACTATACTCCTTTTATATTGTTTTTCATTGTTGAATAAGCTTAATTTCCATAACATGATCCAAAATCGCTGAAGCATCAACTAGATTTATGTTTGTATCCGCATTAACGTCGGCTGCAGCCTTTGCACTCTGATCGGTAATAAGCTTAATTTCCATGACATGATCCAAAATCGCTGAAGCATCAACTAGATTTATGTTTGTGTCCGCATTAACATCACCCAATTTATAGCTCGGTGTTGATACCGGCAATGTATACTCTGCAGTGTAAATTTGACCATCAATCTGCATTCTCACATAAACAGTTTCGCCTTCTTCCAATGCGTTAATGGGAATGCTTGCAAAATCTGTTGTGTTTGCCGATTGGTTGATGTTTTCAATCTGTGTTGGTGCAATTGATACTGTTTGTGATGCACCTGAATCGAAATCTGCAAATACATCTTCATTCAACACAAGCAATGTTGCATCATCTGTGCCTGTTCTTGTGGGAACATTTGCAAGTGTAATTATAGCCGGTGCCTCATCTGTGGCAGCGGTGTATGATGCAGTAACGGTTGTTGC
>JAZRPB010000007.1:0-11317 GCA_045649025.1 Clostridia bacterium
ATGGAAGGACTAATAAAAAAAGCGGGCATACTAAAAGAAGCCCAGCCATAAATTCAAAAATTAGCAGGCAAAACTGTTGATGTTAAATATGGCGGAAATGCCATGATAAATGAAGAGCTTAAAAACTCCGTTATGGAGGATATAACTCTGTTAAAATATATAGGTCTTAACCCAATTGTTGTTCATGGCGGCGGACCTGATATATCAAAGGCATTGAGCGAAAAGGGAATAGAAAGTAAATTTATAAACGGTTTAAGATATACCGATATCGAAACCATAGACGTGGCACAGCAGGTACTGATAGGAAAAACAAATAAAGAGATTGTTGCACTGTTAAACACAAAGGGCGGTACTGCAGTTGGTGTATCGGGCATAGACGGTTCATTTATAGAATGCCAAAAGCAGACAACAGTTGTTGATGATAAAGAGGTTGATTTAGGATATGTGGGTGATATTATAAGTGTTAAGCCACATCTTATAGACCATCTGGCAGAGGATCAATACATACCCGTTATAGCACCAATAGGAACAGACAAGGATGGTAACCGTTATAATATAAATGCAGATACTGTTGCATCGGCAGTTGCAGCTGCATTAGGTGCTGAAAAGTTAATTCTTCTTACGGATGTGGAAGGATTAAAGGACGAAAACGGCGAAATTGTATATGAAGCTACTGTTGATGAGATTAATGAAATGATAGATAGCGGTGTTATAAGCGGCGGAATGATTCCAAAGGTTTTGGGATGTATAGAAGCACTTGATGCAGGCGTAACGGGTGTGCATATAATAGACGGACGTATTCCGCACTGCCTGTTGCTTGAAATATTTACAAAAACAGGTATTGGTACACTTATAAAGAGTGAGAGATATTAATTTAAAGAGGTAGTGGCTTATGGTTGGAAAGACATATTTAACTGTGCGATATGCAGAAACGGATATGATGGGAATTGTGCATCATTCAAGATATTATCCGTGGTTTGAGGTTGCACGCACCAATTTCATAAAGGAATGTGGAATGTCATATTCCGAAATGGAAAAGATGGGAATGTATCTTCCGCTTACTCAAACAGGTGCAAAGTATATGCAGGGACTCACCTATGAGGATGAGGTTCTGGTTGAGTGCCGTGTTACAAAGTTAAGTGTGGTAAGATGTGAATTTTCATATAAGGTATATAAGCTTCCTGAAATGATTTTATGCACCGAGGGTATGACAGGTCATGCATTTACCGACAGGGACCTTAAACCTGTAAATTTAAAAAAGAAATTTCCACAAATATGGGATATAATGGAAAAGGCTTCTGAGTTAATATAATTTAAAATATAAAACAGAAAAAGCAGAGATGAAAATCTCTGCTTTTTTATTATTCGTGAGCCTTAAGCCTCAACCTTTATAACTTCCTTGCCCTTATAATATCCGCAAGATTTACAAACTTTATGAGGCACTGTCAATTCGTGGCATTGTGGGCATTCAACCAATGTAGGAGCTGAAAGCTTCCAATTAGCACGTCTCTTGTTTCTTCTGGCTTTTGATACTTTACCCTTAGGTACTGCCATTTTCTACACCTCCATAAAATAATTACTCTAATTTTCGTCCTTTTTCATAATTTCCAACAATGATGCCCATCTGGGGTCGACGTCTGTGTTATCACAATCACAGCTGCCTTCGTTTAGATTCTTGCCGCAGGTAGGACATAGTCCGTTGCAATCCTCGCTACAAAGATAACTGCCGTTGATATTCATTAGAAAGTTATCATAAACTATTTCGTCTATCTCAAATGTGTATCCGTCAAAGAGAATGATGTCTGTATCAGAGGCAACCTCTCCGCCGTCGTTCTGGATAAGCTGTTCTTCAATGTCGAAACTGAAGGGAACATCAATATCACATAAGCACCTTGCACATTGTGTACGCATAGTACCGCTGCAAGTAGCTCTTAAAATCAGCGATTGACCGTTGTTGGAAACGCTGCCGACAACCTTAATGGGCACAGTAAATTCATATAAACCGCCCAAAAATTCGGCATTGGTCAGCGCTAATTCGCAATCAAGCGAAATTTTGCCGCCAAGCACCTTTAAAATAGATGATACATCAATAATCATAATATCACACTCCAAGGTTGTCTTATATACTGTTAATCAAGAGTATAATTACTTTAATTCTATTTTAGCGCCTGCTTCTTCAAGCTCAGCCTTCATCTTTTCAGCCTCTTCCTTAGCTACAGCTTCCTTGATTGTGCTTGGAGCACCGTCAACAAGCTCTTTTGCTTCCTTAAGACCAAGACCTGTGATGCCTCTAACAACTTTGATTACGTTAAGCTTTGATGCACCTGCATCTGCAAGAACTACGTCAAACTCTGACTTTTCGTCAGCAGCAGCACCAGCTTCGCCGCCAGCAGCAGCTACCATAACAGGAGCAGCAGCGCTTACGCCAAACTCATCTTCCATCATTTTTACTAATTCTGCAACTTCTAATAATTTTAATTCCTTGATTGAATCAAGAATTGCATTTAAATCTGCCATTTTATTTTCCTCCTAAATTAATTTAAATTTTTTTGTTTTTTTCTTTTTACTGAAAATTATTCAGCATCTGTTTGTTCTGCAGCAGGAGCTTCCTCTGCTACAGCCTCCTCTGCGGGAGTTTCCTCTGCCACAGCCTCCTGGGCGGGAGCTGCTTCTTCAGCAGGAGCTTCCTCAACTACAGCTTCTGCAGCGGGAGCCTCTTCGGTTGTGCTTTCCTTAGCCATAAGGTCGCTTATTTCTACGCCGCCGTCAACGATAGCTTGTAATGTACGAGCAAGATTTGAAATAGGAGCATTAATGCTGCCCAACATCTTAGCAAGCAATGTTTCTCTGTTTGGAGTAGCTGCCAACTTCTTGATTTCGTCAAGAGTCATAACTGTACCATCCATAAAACCTGCCTTAAGTTCAAGCTTTTCGTTTTCTTTTGCATAGTCAGCCAATACCTTTGCAGGAGCAACTGCGTCCTCACTTGAAACAGCTAATGCTGTTGGACCGTGAAGTGCGCTTTCCAATGCGTCAAGTCCTAATTCTTTAGCAGCACGGAAAAGTAGTGTGTTTTTGATAACAAAATACTTAACATTAGCTTCTCTTAACTTATTTCTAAGTTGAGTATCTTCTTCAACGTTAAGACCTCTGTAGTCAACAACAACACCTGTTTGTGCTGTTTTTAGGATTTCAACAACTTCTGCAACTTGTGCTTGCTTTGCTTCTAAAACTTTTGCACTTGGCATTTTTTGTTTCACCTCCAAAATTTTATTATGTTGGAATGTGCCTTTTCAACTTAATAAATAGAAAAGGCTCTTTGTCGTAGACACAAAGAGCCATAGTAATCGTTACTAATTTGCACCCTCGGTTGGACTTAATGTCTTACGACTGCCTACTGTCTACGGATTTCAACTAAAACATTTTACCACACTTTTTGAGTTTTGTCAATACTTTTTTAAAAATAATTATAATATTTTTTTAACACAAATTTAATTGGAAAAAATGCATTTTTTGGCAAAAAACTATTGAAAAAAATTTTTTATGTGATATAATATATGATAGCTATTTTTTTATGGGGAGGTATAATACAATGGAAAAAGAACAAGTTTTAAAAAAATTAACCGATTGCGGTCTTGTGGCTGTTGTTCGTGCAAATAATGCCGAGGAAGCAATAAGAATTTCTGATGCTTGTTTAGAGGGCGGCTGTACAGGTATTGAGCTTACATTTACAGTGCCTGGTGCACACAAGGTTATAGAAGCCTTGGCACAAAAATACAGTAATGGTGAAATGATGCTTGGTGCGGGCACAGTGCTCGACAGTGAAACAGCAAGAATTGCTATCCTTTCGGGTGCAAACTACATAGTAAGCCCCGGCTTTAATGCAGAAGCTGCAAAGCTATGCGGACGCTATCGTGTACCATATATGCCAGGATGTATGACAATAACAGAGGTACTTACAGCTATGGAGGCGGGTGCCGATGTTTGTAAAATATTCCCGGCAGACCTGTTTGGTCCAACAATTATTAAAGATATTAAAGGTCCTTTGCCACAGGCAAAGCTTATGCCAACAGGTGGTGTAGACGTATCTAATGTAGATAAATGGATTAAAGCAGGTGCTGTTGCAGTAGGTGCAGGCTCATCTCTTACAAAGGGCGCTAAAACAGGCGACTATGCAGACATTACAAAGACTGCAAAGGAATTTATTGCAAAGATTAAGGAAGCAAGAGGAAAATAAAGGTTTATCACAAATTTTTTATTCATACCATAAAATTTGCGAAATATAATTTTGGCGGACAGTCGAGGACGCCTGTCCCTACATATTGCATTTAAAATTGTAGATTTACAAAGTATTGTAGGGATGGGGCTTGCTCCATCCGAAAAATGGCGAGATGGATACAATAAAAAATAAAAAAACTGTTCAGATTGCTGTTTTGCAGCGAGTGGTGCTGTATGTTTATACCGCCCCGAGCGAAAAATAGCGAGATGGACAGTTTATATAAAGAGAGGAATTAAATAAAATGGCAAAGGTTGTTACAATGGGCGAGATAATGTTAAGATTATCTACTCCAAATAATGAAAAATTTATACAGGCAGACGAATTTGATGTATGCTACGGCGGTGGTGAGGCTAATGTTGCAGTATCATTGGCAAACTATGGTCACGATGCAGAATTTGTTACAAAGGTTCCTGCAAACCCGATTGGTGAGTGTGCAGTTGCTGCTTTAAGAAAAATGAATGTTGGCACAAAGAACATTGCAGTAGGCGGCGAAAGACTTGGAATATACTTCCTTGAAACTGGTGCATCAATGAGAGCTTCAAATGTTGTATACGACAGAGCTCATTCTTCAATTTCAACTGCAACAGCAGCAGATTTTGATTTTGATGCAATTTTTGAGGGTGCTGACTGGTTCCACTTCACAGGTATCACACCTGCAGTTTCAGATGCGGCTGCAGAGCTTACAGAGGTTGCGCTAAAGGCTGCAAAGGCTCACGGTGTAAAGGTATCTGTTGACCTTAACTTCAGAAAGAAGCTATGGTCATCTGAAAAAGCACAAAAGGTTATGACAAATCTTATGCAATACGTTGATGTATGTATCGGTAATGAAGAGGACGCAGAAAAGGTACTTGGCTTCAAGCCTGGTGATACAGACGTAACAAGCGGTGATCTAAAGCTTGCAGGTTATGAGGATATCTTCAAGCAGATGGTTGAAAAGTTTAACTTTGAATATGTAATTTCATCATTAAGAGTTTCAAAATCAGCATCAGATAACGGCTGGTCAGCTTGCATCTATTCAAGAGATACAAAGGAATTTTATCACTCAAAGGAATACAGAGTTCACCCAATTGTTGACCGTGTAGGCGGCGGCGACAGCTTTGCGGGCGGAACAATCTGTGGCTTCCTTGATGGTAAGAACTTTAAGGATGCGTTGGAGTTTGGTGTTGCAGCATCTGCATTAAAGCACACAATCCCTGGCGACTTTAACCTTGTATCAAGAGCAGATGTTGAAAACCTTGCAGGCGGCGACGGCAGCGGAAGAGTGCAAAGATAAAAAAATTAACATTTTTTTAAAAAAACACTTGCTTTTTTAAAAAAACTATGATATAATGCTATGGTTATTACGGATGGTCCTCTGCCATGGTCGGCACGAACGTCTCAGATTATAAGGAGGAATTAATGATGAACACACAAGAAATCATTAACGCTTTAACAAAAGACCAAATAAGAACAGATTTACCTGACCTAAAAGTTGGTGACACTGTAAAGGTTTACCAAAAGATTGTGGAAGGTAACCGTACAAGAACTCAAATGTTTGAAGGAACAATCATAAAGGTTCAAGGCGGCGGTATCGCCAAAACATTCACTGCAAGACGTATTTCTTACGGTGTTGGCGTAGAAAAAACCTGGCCTGTTAACTCACCTAACATTGAAAAGATTGAGGTTTCAAGAAAAGGTAAGGTTAGAAGAGCAAGACTATTCTATCTTCGCGACAGAGTGGGTAAGGCTGCAAAGGTTAAGGAAAGAATATAACCTTAATTATTTAAAAGAGGACAGGTCTGTGTCCTCTTTTATTTTTTAAAAATATTTTAAATTATATTGATTTTTTCAAGAAAATGGTATATTATATATAGTAGTATATTAATGACGTTTAGATATTTATGATGTGAAGGGAAGCGACTATATAATGGAAAATTCAGAGAAGAAGAAAGTGAATTGGTTAAAAGAAATATGGGAATGGGTATACACAATAGCAATAGCAATTGCAATTGCACTGCTTATTAAGAACTTTTTATTTGATATTGTAAAGGTAGACGGCTCAAGTATGTATCCTACATTAATTGACGGCGACAGACTGATTGTGTCGCGCCTGGGCTACGAGCCTGAATATGGCGATATAGTTATTTTAGACAGCACATATAAAGACAGACAGCAATACTACAAGAGCGTTGCAGAGGGTGACGGAAAAGAAGAACTTGGTTTTATTGGCAAGCTTACAGCAAAGCTTCCGCAACATTTAAAAAAACGCTACTATGTAAAGAGAGTTATAGGTATGCCCGGACAGACCGTTGATTTAAGAGACGGTAAGGTATACATAGATGATGTGCTTTTAGATGAAGAATATTATGACGGTGTAACCTATCCGATTGATTCAAATATGCAATTTCCCATAACAGTAGAGGAGGATACTGTATTTGTTATGGGAGATAACCGACCAAGAAGTAAAGACAGTCGTTCAGCAGATTTAGGTCTTGTTCCATATGAAGCATTGTTAGGTCAGTCACAATTTAGAATTTGGCCTCTTAACGCAGTGGGTGTGACAAGATAATCTAAATTAAATAGTATAAAATCAAAAAAGAATGCAAAATATTTTGTGCTGATTAATTATATTTAGCATGGCAGAAAGGAAGACGGTATGCAAAATTTGCAATGGTATCCGGGTCATATGGCAAAAACAAGACGTTTAATTGAGGAAAATCTCAAAATGATAGACGTTGTTGTTGAGATATTAGACGCACGTATTCCATATTCGGGCAGAAATCCGTATTTTAACGATATTATAAAAAATAAACCCAGATTATTGGTTATGAATAAATCCGACCTTGCAGATAAAAGCCTCACAGAAAGATGGATTAATTGGTATAAAAATAAAGGACTTAAGGTTATACCAATAAGCTGTACCACAGGTGCGGGAATTAACAGGGTTATTAGTGAAGCACAATCACTTATTCAGGATAAAATTGACAAGGATAAGGAAAAGGGCAGAACAAGAACACTAAAAATTATGATGGTGGGTATACCCAATGTTGGTAAATCAAGTCTTATAAATCGTCTTGTTGGTAAAGCAAGCACCAAAACAGGGGACAAGCCCGGTGTAACAAGAGGTAAGCAGTGGATACGTTTAAAGGGTAATGTTGAACTTTTAGATACTCCTGGTATTTTAGCACCAAAATTTGAAGACCAGGAGGTTGCAAAACGTTTGGCATTTACAGGTGCAATAAAAGACGAGATAATGAATACCGAGCTTCTAGCATACGAACTATGTACATTGCTTGGGGAAAGATATCCCGATTTGCTTTGTGCAAGGTATAAAATAGATACAGTAGAAAATCTGCAAGGGTTTGAAATTTTAGAAAAAATCTCAAAAAAACGCGGTTTTATTGTTAGTGGAGGGGAGGTAGATATGGAGCGTGGAGCCAATATGGTTATAGATGAGCTTCGTGGCTCAAAAATTGGTAATATAACACTCGAAGACCCCGAGCAAGACTTTTGTGAGTAATAAAAAATGGAGGAAATAAAATGATTTTATGTAATGGATTAGTTGTGGATGAAAACTTCACACTAAAAAAATGCGATGTGGAAATTGAAAACGGCAAAATAGTAAAGATTGGTGAAAATTTAAAAGGCGATAACAGAGTTGACCTTAACGGTAAATATCTGTTGCCAGGATTTGTTGATACACATATTCACGGAGCATATGGAACAAGAATAAGTGATGATAATTTTGAATATGAAAAGACTTTGAGGTTTGAGGTAACGCAGGGTGTTACATCAATTGCAATTACACCGTCTCCAACTGCAAATATAGATAAATTAATGGGACAAGTTGCAGCAATAACCGAAATTCCTAAAATTCCGCATTGTACAAAAATAATGGGAATACATTTTGAAGGCCCGTTTTTGAATGCAAACAAAAAAGGTGCTATGCTTGAGAAAAATCTTCTTGATGCTGATATAAAATTATTTGATGAAATATGCGCTATCACAAAGGGAATGCTCAAGATTATGACCGTTGCACCTGAAATTGATGGTGCGGATGAGTTAATAAAGTATGCAACATCAAAGGGTGTACAGATTTCTATGGGACACACAATTGCCACTTATGACGAGGCAATGAAAGGCATTGAAGCGGGTGCAAATGCAATGACACACACATTTAATGCCTCGCGTTCAATACATCATAGAGAGCCAGGTGTGTTAGTTGCGGCGTTAAATGATGATAGGGTTTTCTGCGAGGTTATATGTGATTTTATACACGTACATAAAGCTGTAATAGAAATGATACATAAGCTAAAGGGTAGAGATAAAATGGTAATCATAAGTGATTCAGGAAGTGCAGCAGGAATTAATGCATCTGTAATCGAATGTGATGAAAGAATACTATATATCAAGGACGGTGTAGTTACTCTTGCAGACGGAACAATTGCAGGAAGCTCCAAAACAATGGCAGATGGCGTAAAGAATTTAATTAATATGGGAATACCCGTAGAGGATGTATCTAAAATGGCATCATATAATCCTGCTATAAGACTTAACGCTGAAAATGAAATTGGAAGTATAGCAGTTGGAAAGGTTGCAGACTTGGTTATTCTAAATGAAAATTATGACGTTGATGCAACAATAATAGATGGTGAATTAGCATTCGGAACGTTGTAATGCTCTGTAAGTAAATGCAGAAAAATTGAATAGCATAAGAGATATGATATAGAATTATACCATATCTCTTTTTTTATACAATTCTGTATTGTGGCTTTTCTTCTCCAAACAGATAATATCTAAAATAATCATCTGCGATTATACAAACAAGGCTCATTATAAGCCACAGAAATGAATAGGGAAGGCATATCTGTCCTAAAATATTATATGGTAAATTGCTATAATCCCACACATTCAAGCTAAGCCATAAATTCAAAACACATCCAAACACAAACTCGAGTACAGTAATCATAAATGCACCAAAAAACATTTGCAAAATAAGCGGAAACTCAAATGTAAAATGTTCGTTTAGCATACCAATTAAAACAAAGCATATTCCGCCAAGTAAAAACATACTCCAATGGCTGTGACCTCGCCACATAAGCTCTATTAAGAGGTACGATATACCACCGAGCGAAAATAAAATAAACTTATTTATAAAAGAATTTTTAAAATTATCCATAAAAACACCCCTGATTTTTATTATATGAAAATCGGGGGTGTTTTAGTCAATTAATAGTCAAGATTTGAAACATTTTTAGCATTAGCTTTTATAAATTCTCTACGAGGCTCAACCTTGTCGCCCATAAGTATTGTAAACGTTTCGTCTGCCATTGCTGCATCCTCAAGTGTTACCTGAAGTATTGTACGCTTTGCAGGGTCCATTGTTGTTTCCATAAGCTCTTCGGGGTCCATCTCACCAAGACCCTTATATCTTTGCACCTTACAACCATTACCCATTTCTGCAATAAGTGCATCTCTTTCGTCTTCATTATATGCGAATTTTTCAACAAGATTTTTGTTCTTGCCCTTGAATACCTTATATAGCGGTGGTTGAGCAATATAGATATTACCATTCTCCACAAGCTGACGCATATGTCTGAAGAAGAATGTTAAAAGCAGTGTTCTTATGTGTGCACCGTCGACATCGGCATCCGCCATAATAATTACCTTACCATAGCGAAGGTTATTTATATCAAACTCACTGCCTATTCCTGTACCAAGTGCCTGAATAACAGGGAGCAGCTTTTGGTTATTTAAAACCTGTGCACTATTTGCCTTTTCAACATTAAGCATTTTACCCCAAAGCGGAAGAATTGCCTGATACTTTCTGTTTCTGCCTTGCTTTGCACTGCCGCCCGCACTATCACCCTCAACTATAAACAACTCTGCGTAATCCTCGCCCTCGTCCTGACAACGTGCAAGTTTACCTAAAAGTGATGAGTTAACGCCATTTGAGTCACGTCTTGAAGCTTCTCTTGCTTTTTTTGCTGCTTCTCTTGCGCGTGATGCTGCAAGAGTTTTTTCTATTATAATTCTTGCAACTTTTGGATTTTCCTCTAAAAAGGCTGCAAGCTTGTCGTTTAGAGCACCTTCAACAAGAGCACGTGCCTCACTGTTTCCAAGCTTTGTTTTGGTTTGACCTTCAAATTGAGCCTCCATAACCTTAACGCTTATAACAGATGTAAGACCTTCTCTTGTGTCCTCGCCTGAAAGATTTGCATCTTTTTCCTTTAAAAGACCGTTCTTTCTTGCGTAGTCGTTAATAACTCTTGTTAAACCTGATTTAAAGCCCGTTTCGTGGGTACCGCCATCTGTTGTGCGGATGTTATTTGCAAAGCTCAAAATATTTTCAGCATACGATGTGGTGTATTGCATTGCAACCTCAACCATCATATCATTTTTTTGTGCTTCAAAGTATACAATATCATCGTGTATTGCATCCTTATTTCTGTTGAGGTACTGAACAAACTCCTTAATACCGCCCTCTGCGTGAAGCACTTTGGGTTCTTTCTCCAAATCACGCTTGTCGGTAAATATTATTTTAACGCCTCTGTTTAAAAATGCCTGTTCTCTTAATCTGTTAAGCAGTATATCATAATCAAATTCAAGAGTTTCAAATATCTCGCCGTCGGGCTTAAATGTAATTTTTGTTCCTGTTTTATCGGTGTCGCCTATAACCTTAAGCTTACAGGTGGGCACACCTCTTTCATAGCTTTGATAATGAATATGCTCACCGTCGGAAACCTCAACCTCAAGACGTTCTGAAAGTGCATTAACAACAGATGAACCAACGCCGTGCAAACCGCCCGATACCTTGTAGCCGCCACCGCCGAATTTACCGCCTGCGTGCAGAATAGTTAAAACAACCTCAACTGTGGGTATTCCCTGCTGTGGATGAATACCAACGGGTATACCACGACCGTTATCGGTTACTGTTACTGAATTGTCGGGATTGATGTCCACCAATATCTCGGTACAGAAGCCTGCAAGAGCCTCGTCTATGGAGTTATCCACTATTTCATAAACAAGGTGATGCAAGCCGGGGGAAGCGGTTGGGCC